>CBAAAE010000009.1:0-22870 GCA_964658845.1 uncultured Novosphingobium sp.
TGTACGGCATCGCCCTGTCCGGCTGGTCTTCGAACAACAAGTACTCCCTGCTGGGATCGCTCCGCGCGTCGGCGCAGGTCATCTCATACGAACTCGCACTTGGACTCTCGCTGGTCGGCGTGGTTCTGCGCGCAGGGTCGCTCCGCCTCCGGGACATCGTTGGCTCGCAGGCCCATCACGGCCTGCTGACCTGGAACATCTGGCCCCAGTTCCTGGGATTCTTCATCTACCTCATGGCGGCTTACGCGGAGACGAACCGCGCGCCGTTCGATCTGCCGGAAGCGGAGTCCGAACTGGTTGCCGGCTATCACACCGAGTACTCCTCCATGAAGTTCGCCATGTTCTTCATGGCCGAGTACGCCAACATGATCACGGTGTCCTGTGTCGCTACGCTGCTTTTCTTCGGTGGCGCATCGTCCCCGCTGGGGCACCTGCTGTCCGCTGATTTCGGGGGACGTTTCCTCGCCGCGATCTTTCCCATTCTCTGGTTTGTTGTAAAGATCCTTGCCTTCCTGTTCCTGTACATCTGGGTCCGGTCCACGCTGCCCCGCTTCCGTTATGACCAGTTGATGAGCTTCGGATGGAAGTGGCTGCTGCCGCTTGCAATGATCAACATTCTGCTCACCAGCCTGGTCCTCGCCTTTCACGGTTAGCTTTCACGGTAGAAGCGGGTCTTCGCGTTTACAATCGTTTGTACCGCCTCTGAACCTCTTCAACGCTCTGCTTGCAAGGACTTGCCGGAAAGATGCAACTAGCACTCTTCATTATCTTCGCGGTGCTTTGCGTTGCAGGCGCGCTGAACCTGCTACTGCAGCGACACCCTATCAACTCCGCGCTTTCGCTGGTGGTGGTGATGATGTCGCTGGCGGTCATCTACTGGACGCTGGGCGCAGAATTCCTAGCCGCGGCGCAGGTCATCGTCTACTCCGGCGCGATCATGGTGCTGTTTACCTTTGTCATCATGTTGCTGAATGCGGGTGAGGAAGTGCGCACACGTGGATCCAGGGCGGCCTATTTTGCCGGCATCCCCGGTGTCCTCTGCGTCTTCGCTGTGCTTGCCTACACCTTTCTGCATGAGCGCTCGACGCTGGGATACGCAAGCTTCGGCGGCCGCTTGAACAACGGTGTCTCAAACATGAACGAGATCAGCAAGGTGCTCTTCACCGACCTGCTGCTGCCTTTTGAGGTGACATCGATCCTGGTTCTCGTAGCCATACTGGGCGCAGTTGTGCTGGCGCGGAAGGACCCCTAGGCCATGGTGCCCATCTACTACTATCTCGTGCTCGCCGCCATGCTGTTTTCGATCGGTATCGGCGCGTTCCTGATCAAGCGCAACATTATCACCGTCTTCATGTCGATCGAGTTGATGTTGAACGCCGTCAACCTGACCTTTGTCGCCTTTGCGCATGTGCACAAGGCAGTGCAGGGACAAATCTTTGTATTTTTCGTGATGGTGGTAGCGGCGGCCGAAGCGGCTGTCGGCCTGGCCATCATTATCGCCATCTTCCGCACACGCCAGACACTGGACGTGGACAGCATCAACCTGATGAAGAACTAAGCGGAGACGAGACCTTACACGATGCCCGCACGCCTGCTCTGGTTTCTACCGCTGCTTCCTTTTCTCGGCTTCGTGCTGAATGGCACGCTTGGCCGTCGCCTGCCACGTGCGGGCGTCGCTGCCATTGCACTGCTCTTCACGGCGCTGCCTGCGGCAATTTTCGGATACCTCTGGGTGTTCATGCAGACGCGCGGCATGCTGCAGCTTTCGATCACTTCGCGCCCGTGGATTGAGGTTTCGAATTTCTCGGTCAGCTTTGCCTTCACCGTCGACCACCTGACGCTGATCATGCTGGGCGTGGTCACCTGCGTCGGCTTCCTCATCCACATCTACTCCGTCGGCTACATGGCTCACGACGAGGGCTACTGGCGTTTCTTCGCTTACCTGAACCTGTTCATGTTCTTCATGCTGGTGCTGGTGCTTTCAGCGAACTTCCTGCTGCTGTTCGTAGGCTGGGAAGGCGTCGGCCTGGCCTCGTACCTGCTGATCGGCTTTTATTGGAAGAAGCCGGCGGCGAACAACGCCGGGCGCAAGGCATTCGTCGTCAACCGCATTGGCGACTTCGGTTTCTTGCTGGCAATGTTTCTGCTGATCAACCACTTCGGTACGCTGAGTTTCGCGCAGGTCTTCGGCCGCATTAACAGCCATCCTGAACTCCAGGGTGGTTTCCTGACGGCGATTGCGCTGCTGCTGCTGGTAGGTGCCGCGGGCAAGTCGGCACAAATCCCGCTCTACGTCTGGCTGCCCGACGCGATGGAAGGCCCAACACCTGTGTCCGCGCTGATCCACGCGGCCACCATGGTGACGGCGGGAGTCTACCTGGTCTGCCGGTCACACGTGCTGTTTGATCGCTCACCTTTCGCGCTTGGCGTGGTCGCCCTTATCGGTGCGCTCACGGCAATCTTTGCGGCCAGCATCGGCATGGTGCAGCACGACATCAAGCGCGTACTCGCCTACTCCACCATTTCGCAACTTGGATACATGTTCCTGGGCTGCGGCGTTGCGGCTTATTCCGCAGCGATCTTTCACCTGATGACCCATGCCTTCTTCAAGGCACTGCTCTTCCTCGCGGCTGGATCGGTCATTCACGCCCTCTCGGGGGAGCAGGACATGCGAGTCATGGGCGGTCTGCGCAAGCGCATCCCCATCACCTTCTGGACCATGACTGCCGGCGTGTTCGCCATCGCGGGCATACCGCCGCTAGCCGGTTTTTTCTCGAAGGACGAGATTCTCTACCGCACCTTCTCCTCGCCCAATCCGCTGCATACCCTGTTGTGGGCGGTCGGCGTCGTCACTGCGGGCATGACCTCGTTTTATATGTTCCGGCTCTGGTACAAGACCTTCTTCGGCGGCGAGCGCTTCGACGAACACCACCTTGGAGCAGTCCACCAGGGTGAGGAAGAGCATGATGAGGGTCAGGCCCACGCCCACGGCGTCCACGAATCGCCGTGGGTCATGCTCACGCCGCTGGTCCTGCTGGCTGTCCTCTCGGTGGTCGGCGGATGGGTCGGCGTGCCTGCTGCGCTGCATGGCCATAACGAGATCGAGCACTTTCTTGATCCCGTCTTTGCCGCGACAACTGCTCCCCAGAACGCTGTAAACGCCGACCAGGTCTCGCACGGCCTTGAGCTCGGCCTGGCCGCGGTGTCTGTACTTGTCGCGCTGCTCGGCCTGTTTGTCGCGGATCTGTTCTACCGGAAGAAGCCCGGTACGCTGGGCGCGCGCGCCGGCAACAACCCGCTCTACCGTCTGGTCGCGGCCAAATACTATGTGGACGAGTTTTACCATGCCGCCATCGTTACACCGGTCATGGCGATTTCACGCCTGCTCTTGATGGGCCTCATCGATGCCGGTCTCGTCAATGGCACGGGCTCACTCGCAGCCTTTCTGACACGCTCTGCCGGTGAAGGCACGCGCCGCATGCAGTCCGGCAACATCCGCTCCTACGCCGGCTGGCTGGCAGCGGGCGCAGCTGCCGTTATCCTGCTGATGACCTACACAGCGCTTACGAGGCATATGACTTTGGTGCAGCACCTGCCCATCAATCGATAGGACTTCATGGAACACCTGAACGGCTTCATCCTTTCGCTGATTATCTTCACGCCGCTGGTGGGCGCGGCGTTGCTGGTCCTGCTGCCTGATCGTGGCCGCATCCAGCAGTGGGCCGCCTTGGCTATCACCCTGGTCACCTTTGTTCTGACGCTGCATCTGCCGACGTATTTCCACGAAGCACTCGGTGGCAGCAAGTTTGCCTTTGAACAGAGCCGCATCTGGATTCCCTCTCCTTCGATCCGCTACCACGTGGGTGTGGACGCGCTTTCGATGTGGCTGATCGTCCTTTCCGGACTGCTGGCACCGCTTGGTGTGCTGGCATCCTGGAACGCGGTGGCGTCCAGAAGGAAGCTGTTCTACACGCTCTTCCTCCTGCAGCAGGTCGCCATGCTGGGCGTGTTCGCGTCGCTCGATCTGTTCCTTTACTACGCGTTCTGGGAGCTGGCCCTGGTGCCGATGACGATCCTCATCGCAACCTTCGGCCGCACAGAAGGTCGCCGACGTGCCGCGCTAAAGTACTTTCTGTACGCCTTTATCCCGTCGGCGCTGCTGCTGGTAGGTATCGTGTGGATCTATGCGGTCACGGGCACATTCCAATTGCCGGCACTTGCCGCGCTCGCTGCCGCGCACGGCATCCACGGCTCTTCCACTGCCATGTGGCTGGCATCGCTGGCCTTTCTCTTTGCCTTCGCGGTCAAGGTGCCAATCTTTCCGTTGCACGGCTGGCTAGCGGATGCCATCAGCGAAGCGCCTACCGCAGCCGTCATGGTGCTCGCCGGCAAGCTCGGTCTGTACTCGATCCTGCGCTTTTCCTTCGGCATTTTTCCAGAGCAATCGCATCGCATCGCTCCCCTGCTGATTGCTCTCGGTGCCCTCGGCATCGTTTATGGTGCGTGCACCGCGCTGGTACAGAATGACCTTAAGCGCCTCGCTGCTTACTCTACGCTTGGACACCTTTCCTTTTGCACGCTCGGGATCTTCACCTTCACAGTGAACGGGCTTGACGGCGGCATGTACCAGATCCTGAATCACGGCGTCTCCGGCGGCGCGTTGTTCCTGCTGATGGGCTTTCTCTTCGAGCGTTACGGCACCTATGACATGCGCGAACTCGGCGGCATCGCCGGCAAGCTGCCATGGATGGTAACGCTGTTCGTCATCACTGCCCTCTCGAACGTCGGTCTGCCGATGCTGAACAGCTTTGTTGGCGAGTTCCTCATCCTCTCCGGGGCAGCACAGACCACGCTCGCCCGCCATCCCATGCTCTGGGCGACCATCGGCACCAGCGGCGTCATCTTCTCTGCCGGCTACCTCCTCACCATGATCCAGCGCGTCTTCTACGCGGACCTTGGGCCCACAACGACCGAGCGGCCCGGTTGGGACATCAGCGCTCGCGAGCATCTTGCCCTCTGGCCGCTGGTTGCACTGTTCGTGTTCATGGGCGTCGCTTCGCCGTACTTCACACGCTCGCTCGACGTGCTAGGTGCGCATTACGCGGGCGTGACTCCCATCAGCAATCCTGGCAGTGTCAAACGTGTGGAGTCAGAAAGCTATTCGACGAGCGCCGGTACCCCTGGCAACTCCGTCCGCATCCACGCTGAATCTCGCGTCCGGTCCCAGGCCCTCCTCGTGAAAGAAAACCACTCAGGAGACGCGCGCTAGATGCTGCAATCTGTCTCCAACAACGTCCTCGCACTATTGCCTGAATACGTGCTCACGATTGCCGGCGTGCTCATCATGATGATCGAGCCATTGATGGCGGCACGCCGTTCGCGCCGCCCGCTTGGCTGGCTCGCCATCGCAAGCACACTGCTCGCCGTGGGCCTCAGCCTCTGGCAGCTGCACCTCGGCATCATGAATGCCTTCAGCGATTCGATCCGCGTTGACAGCTTCTCGATCTTTTTCCAGGTGCTCATCGGCGGCATCGTCGTGGCGACGCTGCTTAGCTCGCTCGACTACTTCGACGGCCCGAACTCATTCGCCGGCGAGTACTTTGCGCTGATCTGCTTTGGTGCTGTTGGCATGATGCTGATGAGTTGCTCGACCGAGTTGCTGATGGTCTTCATCGGTCTCGAGATTTCGTCCATCTCCACTTACATCATGGCCGGCTTCCGGAAGGGACAGGCGACATCGGCGGAAAGCTCGCTGAAGTACTTCCTGCTGGGCTCGTTCGCGACGGCCTTCTTCCTGTACGGCATCGCGCTGACCTATGGCGCAACCGGATCGACCAACCTGACCGTGGTTGCCGCATCCCTGGCGAAGACCACCACACCCGTGCTTGCCATCTTGGCCATCGCGATGATCGTCATCGGCATGGGCTTCAAGGTTTCGGCTGCGCCGTTCCACGTGTGGACACCGGATGTCTACCAGGGGGCGCCCCCGCCGGTGGTGGGCTTCATGTCCACAGCGCCGAAAGCCGCGGCGTTCGCGGTTTTGCTGCGCATCCTCTTCTCCGGCTATCCGATGTACCAGCCCCGCTGGCAGATCCTGATGGCCGTCATCTCAGTGCTGTCGATGACCGTCGGCAACCTGGGAGCGCTGATGCAGCGGGACGTCAAGCGCATGCTGGCGTATTCGTCAATCGCGCACGCCGGCTACCTGATCGCCGCCTTCACTGCCCTGCCAGTCGACGGCATTGCCGCAGCCGCCTTCTACTCGGCGAGCTATGCCGTCATGAACGTGGGTGCCTTTATTGTCATCACTCTGGTCAGCGGCAAGGAAGAACGCCTTCGCACGGGCGAGGACTACGTCGGTCTGGCGCTTAGCCACCCCGTACTGGCGGCAGCATTCAGCTTCTTCCTGCTTTCCATGATCGGAATCCCCTTTACCGCGGGCTTTTTCGGCAAGTTCTATGTCTTCACCGCCGTGATCGAGACTGGGCACATTAAGCTGGCGATCATCGGCCTGTTGAATTCGGGCGTCGCCTGCTTTTACTATCTGCGGCTGATCGTACGTATCTACACGCAGTCGGCATCCAGCTCGACCGCAGTCCACGGAGACTTTGAAGCTGCGGATCCGGCACGGCCAGCGCTGTGGGCTCCGGCTGTGTCCGGTGCGCCAACGACAGCTTCAACTATGCCCGCCTACGTAGCGCTGGCGGCTGCTGCCCTGGCTACATTGCTCCTCGGCATTGCACCTGGACGCGTACTCGCCATGGCGCAGACGGCAGCCCTTGCCACGGCTCCGGCTGGCACCGCAACACAGCACACCGAGTCGGATCCCGTAGCGCTGCACTAGTCGGTATCCACATATAGCTGCAGTCTGATCGATGCACATGCGGGGGCGTGGTGGAGTGGAAGGATTCGATGGTTCTGCAGTTCGGGTGCTGAAGCGTCGCAAGGGCTGCTTGATCAGCGGCTTGGAACCCCTACTGTTCAAGGTGCAACTTGCGCAGCAGCGGCCAGAACGCTCTACGGAATGTAGTACCGCATGCCGACGTGGATCATGTTATCCAAGGCGCGCGGACCGGTTGGGCGGAATGCAGGCTGGTTTGGTACCACCGCGTTTACAGAGCCAGACCACAGGTTGCGCTGCAGGTAGCTATACGTAAGCTGATATTGCAGGCGGCCGTACTTGGGGCTGTTCACAACGCGGTAGGTCGCACCGACCATTCCCTCTTGCATGTAGCGGGTTGGCGCGGCACAGGTGACTGCGGTATCGGTTCCACCAGTGGCCGAGGCGGGGTTGACCGGCAGAGCATAGCAGCCGGCGTTGCTCAGATTAGGCGCGCCGTAGCCAATCAGAGAGCCATTCGCGGTGCTGTAGTAGGTGCGCTGGGCGTACTCGCCACCGTAGTAGGCGTAAGCATCCAGCCTCTTCGTGGGGTGGGTCTCCAGGCTGAAGAGACCATGGTAGTTGCGAATGGGCTCGAGCGTGCCATCCGGGCGAATGGTTGCGTCTGCCAGTTGCGAGGAGCCGTAACGGCCTGTCCCCTGGCCCGCCATCACCTGGACCGCGAGGTCGGCGTATTTGCTTGGCGAAACACGGGCGCTGCCGAAAACACCACCGCCCGTTCTTGTGTTCGCCATGTAGTTGGCAGAGTAAGTGTAGGTACCGCCAGGATTCGCCGTGGTAGGTGCGGTCAGGCTCACGATAGGGTAGTAGAAAACACGCAGGAAGCGTGCCAGTCCTCCCACTTCAAAGTGGGCCTTTGATAGATCGTAGGCAGCTTTAGCGATCACATCTGGTGCTACGTTGTTTGCATATGTGCCGTTGAAGGCGTTGTACAAACCACCATTTACGCCGGTACCGGAGAAAAAGAAGTTTGACGGCACGGCTCCGGTGGTAGCAGATGCGGCAGTAAAGTTGGTAATCTGCGCTTCCTCTAAAGAGGCGGCCAGGGTAAGTGCGCCGGTCTTCAGATCACCAAACTGCTGCTGTACACGGATTGCCGGCTGACGTGCCCAGCTGAAGCCAACCATATACTGCGAATCGACTGTGTTTGGTAGCTTCTCCGTGCGATTATTTGTGCTGAGACCGTTTTCACTCACCAACGACCACATCTGCCCACCCGTCACGCCGAAGCCTGCTTTGGTTTCTACTTTGCCCCAGATCTGGCGCTGGCGGAAGGTATAGCTCTCTGACTGATTGTTGTTGGAGGTGACGCCGGCGCTCAGGAAGTCAGCCTCAAAGAAACCGGACAGTTTGTACTTGCCAGCGTTACCTTCAAACAGCCCTCCCAGACGGCTCTGGCGGCCGGTGAAATTCAACTCGCTGACGTGCCCTTCGTTTGCAGACGGCAATGGAATGGAGTTGAAGGGCGTATTTATGTCGGAATTTACCGAACGGTTGCGATACACACCTTCAAAAGCGAAGAAGACGACCGGTGTAATGGTTATCCCCTTGTAGTGCAGCGCCGCCGGCGATTCGATCTGATCCTGCAGGTCCGTCTTGTTGTTAATGACCGTCTGTGTAAGACCATTGTTGGCGATCTGCAGATCGGCGACAGTGCTCTGTAGAGTCTGGATCTTATCAGTGTTCTGTGCATTGATCGTGTCCATCTGCTCACTGCGGGCGGCAGCGATAATGGCTTGACTTTTCGCAGCGGCAACAGCGGTCTCCGCCTCGGCAATGCGCGTGTCACGTTCGGCAAGTTGCGCTTTCAAACCGTCAATCTGCGCCTGCATTTCCGAGCGCAGCGAACGGACCTGATCTACCGTGGCGCTTTCCGGACGTGCCATAGCACGGCGGTGTGTGGTCGCTTTAGCCTTGGGTTTGCTCTTAGTTGTTTGCGTTTCCGCGTCCGACGGTTTTCTTGTCGCGGCAGTCGAGGTCTGAGCCGCGACCGGAAGGGTTGCCACCAA
Source organism: uncultured Novosphingobium sp. (assembly GCA_964658845.1). GTDB lineage: Bacteria > Acidobacteriota > Terriglobia > Terriglobales > Acidobacteriaceae > Terriglobus. Next base: position 8,911 of record CBAAAE010000009.1, read on the forward strand.
CACGCATGCGATGGACAGATTGAGCGGTTTGGTCATGGACTCCTCTAAACGCAAGTTGATGCGGAAGGATTCGGGTGAATGGCCATCACGCTGGCTTTCTTGCGGTAGAAGCATTCTCGCTTCCTTATATGAAAGGACGACGAACGTCAGCCAGGTTTATGGATGGTTTCATCTTGTTCACACACAATTGACAAAGCGGCATGTCATGCAGCCGCGCCAGGAAGTGCGTCTTGCGGTTGAGCGCTCGAGGCGAGCATCGGGCTCAGGGTCCGCTTGGAGTACTCGACAGGAGAGCTATGGGCGGCTGCCACCATGTCGGACGTCATCCCCGCGGCGCCAGAATATGACGTCCTCGGCAATGTTGGTGGCGTGATCGGCGACCCGCTCAATGTTTCGGGCAACGATCAGCATGTTCATGGCCTGGGGCGCGAGCTCGGGATGGTTGGCGATCAACTGACTCAGACTGGTAAATGCCTCAGCATTCATGCTGTCGACCTCGTCATCAAGAGCGAGAACGCTATTCGCCAGATCGGCATCGCCATCTGTAAAAGCACGCATCGCCATGGTGAACATTTCGCGCGCATGACTGGCGAGTAAAGGGATGTTCACTTCGAAGGTGTAGGGCTGCGATGAAAGCAATTCATGAACACGTGTGGCAATGCTGACGGACTGGTCGCCGACACGCTCAAGGTCAGAATTAATCCGCATGATGGAAAGAATGAAACGAAGGTCGATGGCAGTCGGTTGCTCAAGCGCGAGCAGGTCGATAGCGAGCCGGTCAATCTCCCGTTCCATCATGTTGATCTGTACCTCCGCACCAATGACCCGCTGGCTAAGGTCCAGGTCGGCGGTGCGGTATGCCTCAATGGAGTCGCCGAAAGAACGATCGACCTGGTGGGCCATCCTGAGAAGCTGAGCCTTCAACTCGTCCAGTTGCTGGTGAAAATTCTGACGCATCAGCCGAACCTCCCCGTGACATAGTCTTCGGTACGCTTGTCGCCCGGGTTGGTGAAGATTCTGTCGGTAGCATCAAACTCGATCAGGCGGCCGGAAAGGAAGAAGCCGGTGTTTTCCGCGACACGAGCGGCCTGCTGCATGTTGTGCGTCACGATCACAATGGTGTACTCCCGCTTGAGCTGGAAGATCAGGTCCTCAATCTTTGAAGTTGAAACCGGATCAAGCGCAGAGGCTGGTTCGTCCATGAGCAGCACTTCCGGGTCCACGGCGAGCGCACGCGCAATACAGAGCCGTTGCTGCTGACCACCTGAAAGGGACGCCCCGGACTTCTTCTTCAAGTCGTCTTTGACTTCATCCCACAAGGCCGCTTTTTGCAGCGAACTCTCCACAACTATGTCTAGTTCGCGCTTGTTGCTATAGCCGTTTAGCTTCAGGCCGCTGGCAACATTGTCGTAAATGGACATGGTCGGAAAGGGGTTCGGCCGCTGAAAGACCATACCAATGCGTCGACGAATTTCAACCGGAGATGCATCGGCGTAGATGTCAACGTTGCCCATGCGGACCAAGCCCGTGGCCCGGGCCGTAGGATTCGTCTCGTGCATGCGATTCAGGCAGCGTACGAAGGTTGATTTACCGCAGCCAGATGGCCCAATCAGTGCCGTTGCACGGTTGGGTGGAATGTTGAGTGTAATCCCATGCAGGGTATGCGTTGTGCCATACCAGGCATTCAGTTCTTTGACTTCGATTGCGACGCCCACTTTTTAACTATTCCCCTTGAGAACGCCGCGACCGGCGAAGATGCGCACAAGTGTGACTGATGCCATGATGAGAACGATGAGCACGAGTGCGCCAGCCCAAGCCAGGCGGTGCCACTCGTCGTAAGGTGAAACCGCATAGATGTAGATCTGCAGAGGAAGCGCAGCAATCGGCTGGTCGATCTTGATGCTCCAGAACTGGTTGCCGAAGGCGGTAAACAGCAGGGGCGCCGTCTCGCCTGCGACACGCGAGAAGGCGAGCATACAGCCGGTGATGATGCCGGGCGACGCCGTGCGCAGGACAACGGAAAGCGTGGTGCGCCACTTGGGAATGCCCAGCCCGAGAGCCGCTTCGCGCACCGCACCGGGAACAGTTGCGAGCATTTCTTCCGTGGTGCGGGTGATCGTCGGGACCATCATGATGGCAAGCGCAATACCACCGGCCAGCGCACTGAAGTGATGCTGCTTCACGACGATAAGCGAGTATGCCGCGATCCCCATCACAATGGACGGCACTCCGTTCAGCACGTCAGCTGTGAACCGCACGAAGTTGGCGAAGATCCCGGTGCGGCCATATTCCGCCAGGAAGACGCCGGCTCCAATACCAACCGGTATTCCGATGACGCTTGCGATCGACAGGACGATACCGGAGCCGACGATAGCATTCGCCATCCCTCCCCCGGCCTCGCCCACTGGTCGCGGTGCCTGGGTGAAGAAAGCGAAGTTAAGTGAACTAAAGCCCTTATAAAGCAGGTAGACCAGGATTGCTACGAGCGGCGTCAGGACAATGATGGTCGCCAAAATCGACAGGCCTGTAACGCTGCGATCGATGACGCTGCGCAGCAGATCTCGATTTCGGCGGGTGCCGGTGGAAGTAGGCTCTGAACTTGGAACGGGTCCGGGAGTATTGTCGGGGAGCGGTGCTGTCGCTGGTATGATCGCCATGGCTCAGGCCACCCTTGCCGGCGCGCCACGGGTAACGGCCCAGATCAGTAAACGGGCGATCGCATTGACGACAATGGTCACGGCGAACAAAGCCAGCCCGATTTCAATCAATGAGCTAAGGTACAGGTCGCCGGTAGCCTCAGAAAACTCATTCGCGATGACGCTGGCCAGTGTATGCGCCGGCGAGAACAGCGAGTGCGGCACCTCCGCCCGGTTGCCGATCAGCATCGTTACAGCCATGGTCTCTCCAAGGGCGCGACCCAGCCCCAGAATGATAGAGCCGACGATGCCAATTCGCGCATTCCGGAGGACACCTATACGGATCATCTCCCATCGTGTCGCGCCCAGAGCGAGCACGGCCTCACGCTGCGATGTAGGCACAGCACGCATAACATCACGTGTCAGCGACGAGATTACGGGCAGGATCATAATGGCCAAGATGATGCCGGCGGTCAGCAGGCCTACGCCGATGTTGAGGCCGCCGAACAAACCTGTCCAGCCAAGGTATTTGGCGAGAAATGGACCGACCCGGTCACGGACGATGGGAACCAGTACGAAGATCCCCCACAGACCATAGACCACGCTAGGAATCGCCGCAAGCAGTTCCGTAAGGAATGAGATCGGACCCTGCAGGAACTTGGGACAAAGCTCCGTGACAAAGATAGCGACACCCAGGGCAAGGGGAACAGCGATCACCAAGGCGATCAGAGACGAGAGCAGGGTGCCAACAATAAAGGGCCATGCGCCGAACATACCGCTGACCGGATCCCATTCACTGCCCTTGAAGAAGGAAAATCCGAACTGGTGACGGCTGGGTGCGGAGTGTTCGAAAAGTACGAAAATGATGGCCAGCACAATGGCGAAGATGCTCACCGCGCACAGGATCATCAATCCGTAGAACAACAGGTCCAGATTCCGACCGCTGCTGCGACCCATGAGAAAAGCTCGAACCGGAGAATTGGTCTTCGGCACGTCCTTATTCGAATCTGGTCCCGCACTGGCAGGCCCGGTGGCGATGACTGTGGGCGGCCGTGTGGCATTCGGCTCTGTGTTAATCATGGCGGGCTTTCGTTCCGGAGGAGTAGAGGATCACAGGTTGAAACGGAATCTTTGCTGGAGAGGGTTTGCTGTCACTATCAAAGCACGGCGAAACAGCTCGTGAACAAGACAGGGCGGCGCGGCTGGACGTCTGCCGGGCCGCGCCAGCATCTTAGTGGATCTGCTTGATCGTCTGGCGGACGCTGTTCTGCACACTTGTCGGCAGCGCCGCGTAGCTGAGGCTGGGTGCTTCGGCCTCGCCGTGATCGAGCATCCAGTTCAGGAACTCAACCAGAATCTTCCCCTTGTTAGGATCGGCGGACTGCACAGGAATAAGCAGCCAGGTGTAGGACGAGATGGGGTAGGTGGCGGCACCAGGCGCGTTCGTAATGGAAACGCGGTAATCCGCAGGCCCGTTCTTCACATTGGCACCAGCCGAAGTCACACCCTCCGTGCTGGCCTTAATGAACTTGCCGGAGGCGTTCTTGACCAATCCGAACTGCATCTTATTCTGTACGGCATAAATCAGCTCGACATAGCCGATGGAGTTCGGTGTCTGGCGAACCATGCCAGCGATGCCTTCGTTCCCCTTCTGGCCAATCCCCGTAGGCCACTTAACGGAGGTAGCCTTACCAACTTTGCTCTGCCACTCAGTGCTTACCTTGCTCAGGTAATCGGTAAAGATGTACGTCGTGCCGCTGCCATCAGAACGGTACACGGCAACAATTGGATCGCTCGGCAGGTTTACGCCAGGATTGTCTTTGGCGATGCGCGGATCGTTCCACGTTTTGATTTCGCCCATATAAATGGCTGCCAACACGTCGCCCGAGAAGTTGAGGTCTTTGCTGACACCCTTCAGGTTATAGACCGGAACCACTGCGCCCAGAACGGTCGGGATGTGGAGCGTCTTGACCTTCGCGGAATGCATCTGCTCGTCGGTCATGGGACCGTCAGTGGCGCCAAAGTCGACAGTTCCATCGGACACCTGCCGAATTCCGCCGCCGGAGCCGATTGGCTGATAGTTGATCTTCAACCCGCTTTTCTGCTGGCTGAACTCGTAAAACCACTTGGAATAAATTGGATTGGGGAAGGTGGCGCCAGCGCCGTTCAGGCTTTGTGCTCCAGCGGTGGCAACGACCGACACCAAGGCGATGGCTCCCGCAATAACAGAACTCAGTCTCACGCAAAATCCTCCGAACGCGCTTCTGCTAGGCACACGCTCTACCTAAACATACGGCCAACCTGTTACGTAATCGTAAATTATGCGCGAAGGTCCTCAAATTGGGAGGGTTAAGTCGTCCGACACTTTTACCAGATTTTCATCTTCGGCGGCCGATCGGGCCGTACTTTCTAGGTACCACTAAATTCTGTTTTGTCAGGTACCCCATGGCGACCACGGCACCCACCCCGACGACTTCGATCCTTGATCAAAAGCTAAAGGACTCTAAAAGCGGCAAAGCCGGCGCACTCATTTTCGGCGTTATGCTCGTTTGTGGCGTCATCTACATCGGTTTCAAGCTTTCGTCCGACCTCTCGGTGGTCCACTCGGCGTCTGTCTTCCCATTCGTGCTGCTCGGCCTGGCTCTGCTCATCGCGCTCGGCTTTGAGTTCGTGAATGGCTTCCATGACACGGCGAATGCCGTCGCCACCGTCATCTACACGCACTCGCTGGAGCCACATGTGGCAGTCGTGTGGTCGGGCATCTGGAATTTCATTGGCGTGCTCACCAGTTCCGGTACTGTGGCTTTTGCCATCATCTCGCTCTTGCCAGTCGAACTCATCCTGAAAGTCAGCAAAGGCTCTGGATTCTCCATGGTCTTTGCGCTGCTGGTTGCGGCAATTCTTTGGAATCTGGCTACCTGGTACCGTGGCCTTCCCGCGTCAAGCTCGCACACGATGATAGGTTCGATCCTCGGCGTTGGCATCGCCAACCAGCTGATGCAGGGCAAAACAGGCACTGCTGGCGTGGACTGGGAGCAGGTCATCAAGGTCTTCAAGGCGTTATTGCTATCGCCCTTGGTCGGATTCGTCATGGCTGCCCTGATTTTCATGCTGTTCAAGGTGATAGCACGTGATCCGCGGCTCTATAAGGCACCCGAAGGGACAGCTCCACCCCCGTTTTTTATCCGCGCGCTGCTGGTGCTGACATGTACGGGAGTCAGCTTCTTCCACGGCTCAAACGACGGCCAGAAAGGCATGGGCCTCATCATGCTGATTCTGGTCGGAACGGTACCCACGGCCTATGCGTTGAACCACACCGTTGACCGCGGCTCTGTGACCACGTTCGCTGCGGTTTCGCAGCAGGTTGTTGAGTCGGTCAGCCGTTACGTCGATCCCACCGCAACGGTTGCCGAACCGGGCCAGGAGTTGGAGCGATTTGTCTCGTCGCACAAGTACCAGCCGGCAACGATGCTGGCGCTTCAGGAGATGGTAACCGATGTGCGCAACGAAGCCGTCGGCTATGGATCACTTGGCAACGTGCCGCAGGATATGCAGGCGAACGTGCGTAACCAGATGTATCTGACCAGCGAAACCTTCCGTCTGTTGCCCAAATACGGCCCCCAGATCGCTCCCGCTGATGTCAAGATCATCGCAAACTATAAGGGTTTTATCGATAAATCAACCAAGTTCATTCCCACGTGGGTCAAGGTAGCAGTGGCTCTGGCCCTTGGACTGGGCACCATGGTGGGCTGGAAACGGATCGTCATTACGGTTGGTGAAAAGATCGGGAAAACGCACCTGACCTACGCTCAGGGCGCTGCGGCAGAAATCACGGCTATGATCACCATCGGCCTGGCTGACGGTGCAGGCTTGCCGGTGTCCACCACACACGTTCTCTCCTCCGGCGTCGCCGGCACCATGGCGGCCAACCGAAGCGGGTTGCAGATGTCCACAATCCGTGACATCGCCATGGCGTGGGTCTTCACTCTTCCGGCCGCAGCGCTCCTTAGCGGGTCTCTGTTCTGGCTATTTGATCGGATCGCGAAGTAGACTTCGCGGTCACTTGCGAGTGGCTAGGGGTAACGAAGTGGAGAGCGGCACTATCTTCCTCTTCGTTATGTTCCTCACGGTGGTATCCCAGATCCGGACCCCGCGCCAAATCATGCTCAGCGCGGGGAACGCTTCAGGTCCGTTTGGGCCTTTGTGTCGGTACTTAGACCAATGGCTTGAGGAAATCGCTCCGTAACGATCCCGTCCGACTCGGAGACCCGCAGGATCGGCGACTTGCTTCCCGATCACGACCCCAACACCGTAGCTGCGATGCTGCGACCAGATCCTGGTAACGAGATCATCATCATCGACGACCGTGGCAGCATTTACGCCGAAGCCGCACGTAAGGCTCCTCCTCACGCCGTTCGGGTGCTGAGTGCCGGTCAAAAAAACACTTCGCCTCGAAGTTCTGAGCGGCAATACCCTCTACCCCGCTAAGCGACGCGTTGGGATGAATGGCCGAGGGTCAAAGTGAGATGGGAGCAGTTCCACGGACAGCTGTCACACGCCTCGTTCAGGCGTACGAAGTAGCAGTAATGGACATTTCACAAGCTTTATTAACTGCTTGGCAATCGAGCCAAAGACAACAGGTTTCCAGCCTGAACCCCGTGTGTTGAGATCACGATGAAATCGGACCGCTCCCGGATAGAACCATCATGATGTTTCCGACGACATCATTGCCAACCTCAATGCCGGAAGCCGCGTTGATACCGTCGGCATGCAGCTCGTTCACTGACAAAGCCAGGTGTTCTTCGGCATGCTGCCTTGCATCTGCAAGGTACTCTTCCCTGCGGAAGAACGACCCTGAAACCTACCTAGCTCGGCTTGAGCGGACTGGCGGCATGATCCTCGAGTTGCAGGTTCCGTGCGCTCCATTTGATCCACGGTCCGACAAATACCGCTGAAGACTACGACAGAACGCAAATAATTTAAAAGCTGAAACATCTACGCCAGATAGCGATCCAAGCTACACTCCCCCCTGCTGAAGTTCTTGCGCAAGCCCATGTTCGCGCAATGTTGAACTGCAATTATTGTGCTGTGGCTGCTCAGGGCAGCCCACTTGGTGAGGAAGCGATTGCATCGTGCCCCACCAGGCAAGGAAGAGAGAGAACATATGAGAAATTTGAAGATGCATCCTTTCAGCTGGCATGGCCTCCTCATTGGCGGCACTATGATGGTTGCCGTCACGCTAAGCGCGAGCGGCGGACAGCAACGGAGTGCCGACCAGGAGACATGCGCTGACATGGGTGCCAGGTATGGCTCACCGGCTCACACTGACTGTATGCTCCAGCAACAGCAGCGACGCGACAATAAGATGGTCCTTTTTCTTCAGGAGCAACGCATGCATCAGGAGCTGGGACGTGCTGCCCGTGAAAAGCTCGAACAAAAAAGGGAACGCAGGGCGCGCGAGAGATGGCACGACAGACTTCACGATAAAGCGCATGACTAGTTATCGAGAGACAGGAAAGGGCACCGTGTAACGAGGCCCTTGGTATTGACCCTAGTTAGAACCACGCTCGTCGAGCCGAATTAGCATCAGCTTTGAGTGACTGGCCCCTGCTGAATTGCCTCAACCGCTTTCCGACGGGACGGTGGTTGGGGTGTACCGCTTTCAACTTAGCCGGCTGCTCGATCACCCGATCAGGTCTTCAATCGACAATAGATAAAACGGATTGCCCTATCAACTCCAACCCCGTGGACGTGAGGTACTTTGGTGAGGATTCTCCTCGTTGAGGACGAGATCGATTTTGCTCTCGCACTGCGTGGTGCACTGGAGCGAGAACTCTTCGTGGTCGATCATGCAGATCGGCTGGTCATGGCACGCGAGGCGGCACTCAGCTTTCCGTATGATCTCGTCCTGCTCGATCGCACCTTGCCGGATGGCGACGGCCTTTCGCTCGTTCCAGAGTTGCGTGCGGGCAATCCGAGCCTTCCCATCATCGTTCTAAGCGCGCGTGGAGAAATTTCTGATCGAGTCGCCGGCCTTGACGAGGGCGCAGACGACTACCTCATTAAGCCGTTCGCGCTTGATGAGATGTTCGCGCGCATCCGGGCGGTGAGACGCCGGCCTGCAGAACTTGGCGCTGAGGAAATCCGTATCGGCTCACTCGTCTTCGACGTTGCGAATGAAGAGGCGATCATAAGAGGTGTCCGGCTGGATCTTCCCCGGCGGGAACTGCTCGTTCTGGCGACACTTGTAAAACGTCGTGGGAGAACGGTTCTGCGGGAGTCACTCGAACAGGCCGTTTACGGGTTCGATGACGAAGTTCAGTCGAATACGCTCGACTCCCATGTATCGCGCCTCCGCGGAAAGCTTACAGAGGCGGCGGCTCAGATAGAGATCCACGCGATTCGAGGCGTTGGCTACCTGCTGCGGGCGTCCAAGTGAGTAGAAGGCCTCCGTCGCTCAAGCGACCACTCATTCTTAAGCCGTTGATTTTTCAACTGGCAATCTTACTCGTATCCTGCACGCTCTTTATGGGTATCGCGCTGCGGATGGACGTCGGCGGCCAATACACGGATGAGACGATCACCCCAGTAATCGCGCGCGCGATTGATAGAGGCGCCGATGGAACGCTCTCTGTTAAACAAACACCTGAACTGGCCGAGTTGCGTGCAAAGGCTCCGGACCTTTGGTTCGTGGCGGAGGACGATGGAGGTCGGAATGTCTCCCTCGGGAGCATCCCTTCCCAATACACGTCGCTGCTTGGCGGGCTTAAGGATCTTTCCTACGCGCATTTGCGTGATCGGTCGCCACCGTACCGGCTGTCTGCTGTGATCCGACGAGAGGTCACTCCGGTGGGGGCTTTTACGATCCTTGGACATGGAAAGCTGACCAAAGTCAGTGTCGTGGTCCTTCTGGTATCCAACCTCATCGTCATTCCTATATTTCTCGCGCTTGCACTGATCTCGCTGATTGTGACTCCGTGGATTGTACGAAGGTCACTCGCCGGTTTGTCCAGGATCGCGGAGGAGGCTGAGCAGATCGACGCGAACCGGCGCGGTGGGCGCCTCAGCGAAGAACATGTGCCAAGCGAGATCGCACCGCTGGTGCGGGCAGTGAACGACGCATTGCGGCGCCTGGATGAAGGATATGAGCGTCAACGCACCTTCATTGCCTCCGCCGCACACGAACTTCGAACGCCAATCGCCATACTTCTTTTAAAGATCGAGTCAAGTGACAGCCTGGAGACACGCCGGCTCGCAAGCGATGTGGAACGGCTTGAGAATCTGGCGGAACAAATGCTCGACCTTCAACGTCTTGATTCCAACAGAAATGATCAAGACTTTGACCTGGCAACCCTGATGCGGCGCGCGGCCGGTGACTTGGCCCCGCTACTGATCTCGTCCGGTCGCACAATCGAGGTTGAGGTTGATGAATCGGCGACGCTCCGTGGTGATGCGGGAGCAATAGAGCGGGTGGTCACCAACCTCGTCCAGAACGCGATCGTGCATGGCGGGAGCCACGTGACAATCCGTGTTCTCGGACGGAGCTTCGAAGTTGAGGACGATGGTCCGGGCATCCCGCCCGAAGAGCGCGAACGCGTGTTCGAGCCCTTCCATCGTCTACGGCCACGATCGACGGGTAGTGGGCTCGGCCTCAACCTGGTGCAACAGGTCGTCGAACGCCACGGCGGGCGCGTGTCGATCCTCGGTGCGCCTGGCGGGGGAACGGTCGTGCGCATCGAATTCGGGTGTCGCTAAGCTCCGTGCGTGAGGCCGTGTTCGCCCCACGCAGCCCTTCGCTTAGTGGAGTTTGCTCGGACCGAAGTAAATAGCGACATGCCTGTTGACACGCTGCTTTAAACAACCTCGATGATCAATACCCCGTTCTGCGGTACGGTGGGCAGCTTGGTCATGGAATGTTGCCGGCAAGTTGTGGCACAATTCAGCATGCCGGACGGTCGACTTGGCAATTGGGAGTTGCCGATGATTGTTTCCACTGTTACTTGAGTCTGTGACGAACGCTGTGCGACGCGAGGCCGTATGCGGGATTGTTGACAAAGTCCTCTCCAAACGCCGAGAGCGATGCAAAGGTGTGATCCGTGCTGAGCCAGCGATCCGCACACTTATCCGGTCCCCAGGACCATGCAAGCCAGCCAATCTCATGGTGCAGAGCCTGCGCAAGTAACGCCTGGTAAGTGAAGCCGTTCGGCGCGGGCGTCCACGTGCCGCTGCCGTCCAGCGAGTAGTAGGTGCCATCGGTGTCCCCATCCTGGCGATTTGAAATCTCTCCAAAGACGATCGGCAGCGAAGCATCGACGCACTTCTGAATGTAAGACAGGCCGTCATACCCTGCCCAGTAAGCGTGCGCGCTGAGCAGCACATTGTGTTGCGGATCGGCAGCGATCAGCTTTTCGCCGACCAGCAGGAACACATCCAGCGATTCACCGCAATCAGGCGCATCGATCATCAGCGGAAAGTTCAATCCTGCCGCGCGGATGCTGGCGATCGCGTCGGTATAGTCACTCACATACTGATCCAGCACCTGTTGTGAGTCACCCGCCCAGTGATAGGTTCCTGCTTCGTTTGCGATGTTCAGGATCAGGTACTCCGAGTGTTTCGTAAGTACTGCCACCACATCGTCAAGCCCCAGCCACTGACTTATCAAGCCACTTACACCTGAGGTATCACCAGCGCAGGTCAAGTCGGCCAGCATCACGATAGGAACCATGCCTGCCTGTGCACAACTCAGCAGGAGGGGGTCAAGATCTGTGATCGAGTACGATTGCCGGTCGTCGTTACCATAATTCAAGTACCACTGGAGCCGCACGGCATTGGCATTTGTTTTCGCGACTTCTGGAAGATAACTGGCTGGAGGAAAATCCCAGTCATCCAGTAGAGGCAGGTTGATGCCGCGCAGGATGAGCTTTGAGCCATTGCGGGTGTGAAGGTAACGGCCTGAGGTATAGAGATTAGGGCGGCTCGGCATGACAGCTCCTTTTGAAGTGAGACATCTTCCAAAGACACTGGTTCCAGCCATGACCTGGAAGGGAAACTGCCGTCAGCATAGCTTGGTTGCCGAGGAATGCGCAGGGATCTTTCAAGTGGCTGCGGGGTCGGCTTCGAAGGCCTCGGGGCTCGTCTGCGTTCACGTGGCGCAAGGCCACCGTGATCCTCACCTCGAACCGATAGAATCAAGAGGATGGCCTACCAAGTTCTTGCCCGTAAGTACCGTCCGCAGCGCTTCGCCGATGTGGCCGGCCAGGACCACGTCACGCGCACGCTGCAGAATGCGCTGGAACAGGGCCGCATCGCGCACGGCTACATCTTCAGCGGCCATCGCGGCATCGGTAAGACGACGATCGCGCGAATCCTTGCTTCAGCGCTGAACTGCCGGACTACGATCGGGTCGCACGAGCGCCCCACGCCCGAGCCATGCGGCATCTGCGATTCCTGCCTGGAGATTCGCGCCGGCAACGCCGTAGATGTGATCGAAATCGACGCCGCCACCAACCGCGGTATCGACGAGATCCGCGAACTGCGTGACGCCGCCCGTTACCGTCCGGCACGCGACCGCTTCAAGATTTACATCCTCGACGAGGCGCACCAGATCACCGATGCCGCCTTCAACGCGCTCCTGAAGACGCTGGAAGAACCACCTGACCACATCGTCTTCATGATGGCAACGACCGAGCCCGAAAACATTCCCCAAACCATCCGCTCGCGTTGCCAGCACTTCAGCTTTCATGCCGTTAAGCTGGACGACATTCTCACGGAGCTACGCGGCATCGCAGCACACGAGGGCGTGCTGGCCGACGAAGCCGCGCTGGCCCTGCTTGCCGAGGCTGGTGACGGTTCCATGCGCGACGCGCTGTCGATCATGGATCAGGCGATTGCGTCGGCCCCGGTGGTCAACGGCAGGGCGGAGCTCTCGGCTGCGGAGATTCGCGAACTGATGGGCACCGTCCCAAACACGGTCTTTGAAGAGATGCTCGAAGCCGTGGCCCGCAACGATTCTGCCAGTGTCATGGGTACGGCAGGGCGCCTGCTGGACGCGGGCAATTCGTCCTCGCAGATCGCCCGGCAGTTCGTGCGCTACCTGCGTAACTGCATCGTCGCCAAGATCGCTTCGCTGACGGCAGAGCAAAATACCAGCGACCTGCTGCAGATCTCCCCCGACGAGCGCCGCCGCGCGGTGCGTACCGCGATGCTCTTCACCGAGGAGGAACTGACGCGCTTTCTGCAGGTGATGTTGCGGACGTTTGATGACCTGGGATACCGCCAGGAGCAGCGCCTGCACCTCGAACTCGGCCTGATCAAGCTTGTCCATCTGCAGCGGCTGCTACCGGTCGAGGAGTTCCTCAGCCAACTCCCCCGCCCGGTGCAAGGCAATGCGCCACGCACGATTCCAGCACCGCGCGCCACAGTTACGACAGCGCCACCAGCCACACGCGCCAGCACATCCACAGCATCCCGTTTCTCGCCTTCCAGCGCGGCGTCTCTGCCGAACGCGGGCATCAGTTCGGCTTCCACGCTCGCCATCGAAGCCGCTCCCAGGGAGTCCACTTCTTTGCCCGTCGGCCGAGCTACTGCGACCCCGCGGGTCGAAGGGTCCCTTGCCCTCGCCCCCGAGAGCCTTCCACCGAACGTCTCACCTCTGACGCGGATAAGTGCAAGGCTTGAGCCGGACGCGTCTACGGGATTGGACATGAGTCACCCCGTCACAGCCGTCACGCTGCCCGAAGTGCACATTCCGCAGACGGTGTTCACGCCCATGTCGCAGCCGAATGCGTCGACGTTCGAGCCGGATGCGGAATCGACAGCACCCAGTGCGGACGAGCCGCTGACCGAGGCAGCCCAGCTACAGGCTGCGGCCGTCGAAGCGCTGTTTGCCACGGGCAAGCACAATTCGGCCGCGGAGCAGCTCGATGAATCCACGTGGACCCTTGCCATCGGCGAAGTTCAGATCGCGACGGTGCTCTCGAAGCAGCTGCTCGGTACCATCTTTCGCCCGGAGGTTGAGGCGATCATCAAGACAGCGCTGCGCAGCCATGGCCTGCCCGGCGTCCGCCTCGTCTTTCTGCCAGCAGCGCTGGATGAAAATCCGAAAGTAGCAAAGAAGCCTCGGATCGGATCGGTACAGGCCCGGGCGCTCGACCATCCTACCGTGCAGGCCGCGCAGAAGCTGTTCAATGCAGAAGTTACCGGCGTCTTCGATCTTCGAAAGGACTGAGTTTCTTCTGGGTAGAGCTTTGGATAGGCAGGACGGGAATCTTTCCTAAAGGAGTAGTGAGCATGGACATGAGCAAGCTGCAGGAAATGATGGGGCA
>CBAAAE010000009.1:22880-33646 GCA_964658845.1 uncultured Novosphingobium sp.
CAGCGCAGCGGCTGTTCAACGCGGAAGTGACCGGCGTCTTCGATCTTCGGAAGGACTAAGCCGCGTCACAAACTCTGCTGATCCAAAGACCATACAGTTCAAGGAGTACTTTGCAATGGACATGAGCAAACTGCAGGAGATGATGGGGCAGGCGCAACATATGCAGGCCCAGATGGAGCAGAAGCTCGCCACCACGACGGCGGAAGCAGGCTCCGGCGGCGGCCTGGTGACGGCCCGCGTGAATGGCCGCAAGGAACTGCTGCGCCTGAAGATCGATCCCACTGCCATGTCGGCCAGCGGTGGCGACATCGAGATGCTGGAAGACCTGATTACCGCGGCCATCAACGAGGCGGGACGCAAGGTCGACCAGCAGATGCAGGCTGCCAGCACGGACATGCTCGGCGGCATGGACATCGGAAAGCTCCTCGGCGAATGAGGGCACTCCGCAGCGCTTTGCTCCGTGGAGCTGCCGCGGCCCTGCTCCTGGGGTCGCTCGCGGGAGCGCAAACGCCGGATCCTGCCCAGCAAGAGATCCAGCAGATCGCGAAGGCACATCACGGACAAATCGCGCTCTTCGCGCATCAGCTCAACACCGGCAAGACCATCGCCATTGACGCGGACAAGGCGGTGCAGACTGCCAGCACCATCAAGCTTGCGATGCTCTGGTCTGCTTTGCGGCAGATCTCCCTCGGCAAGGCAGCATGGGACGAGAAGATCACGCTGAAACCGGGCGAAGCAGTCGGTGGATCGGGCGTTCTGCACTTCCTGGATACGCCTGTCACCCTGACGCTGAAGGACACTATGACGATGATGGTGATCGTCAGCGACAACACCGCAACGAACCTGATGATCGATCGGTTCACCACGAAGCAGGTCAACGACGACCTGACCGCGCTCGGCTATAACGACACCTGGTTTTACAAGAAAGTCTCGAAGCCGGCTGTCGGTCCCATGCCTGCAGACCAGCCAAAGTTCGGTCTCGGCAAGACGACGCCGAAGCAGATTGCCTCCATCCTGGAGCGCATTGGCCGCTGCGACCTGAATCTGCCCGCCACGCCGCAACTTGACCAGGAAAAGGCGGATGCCGCCTGTAAGGTCGCGATCGAAATGCTGCGGAACCAGTTCTACCGCGACACCATTCCGCGCTACTTGGAATCGCTCGACAATACGGCGGAAGGCAGCGGCACAGCCAGCAAGACCGGGTCGCTAAACGCCACGCGGTCCGACGTTGCGATCATCGCGGCGAAGACCGGACCGATCGTCCTTGCGATCTACACCTATGACAACGCCGACAAGGGATGGAGCGCCGACAACGAGGGGGAAGTCGCCATCGCAAAGATCGCGAAGGTCATCGTCAGCGCCTGGTCGCCGTCGGGGATCGATGGCAAGTCGCTGGTTCCGGGACTGGGCTTGCGGACCAGCGAAAACGCGAAGGAGTCCAGGTAGCATGGAGCGTTTCGCACAACCCATGGCGCGGCTGATCGAGGAGTTGCGCAAGCTCCCTGGCGTCGGCACCAAGAGTGCGCAGCGGCTCGCCTTTCACATCCTGCGCTCGCCCGACAGCGATGCGGAAGCGCTGTCCACCGCCATCCGCGCGCTCAAGGCGCAGCTGCGCCTTTGCTCCATCTGCAACAACGTGACGGACGTCGATCCTTGTATCTACTGCAGCAGTCCGACGCGCACCCACGCAACGGTGTGCGTGGTGGAAGAGCCGACGAGCATTGCCTCCATCGAGAAGACGCGTGGCTATAACGGCATTTACCACGTGCTGCACGGCACACTTTCGCCGCTGAACGGCATTGGTCCAGAGCAGTTGCGTACCGCCAACCTGTTCAGCCGCCTCGCCGAGATCGACGAAATCATCCTCGCTACAAGCCCAACGGTGGAAGGTGAAGCCACTGCGCACTGGCTCGCCGTCGAACTGCACCGCGCCAGCCTTGATCGCCCGCTGCGCATCACCCGCATCGCTACAGGTGTTCCCGCAGGTAGCGATATTGAGTATGCGGATGAAATAACGATGAGTCGCGCCATGGAAGGCCGCCGCGACATGTAGACTCGTGAAAAGCTCGTCGTCCGAGGGATGCGCGTGAACGATACGATCGTCGTTGAAAACGCTCTGCCACCGGAATCAGTGCCTGTAATCGGTGATCCCCCTGCCAGGCGGACGATCGAGACCGACCTCCGCCGCCTAATCGAGCGAAAAGCACGTGAAAGCATCTACTCGTCCTATTCAAAAGCAGAGTTTTTGGCCGATTTCCACTACAAGGCAATGCGCCGAAGCCCCTTGGTGGATCTCCAGGCGTAAACATCCGGCACATCTATTCTCTCTAAGTCTGCGCGAATACCCGCAAGTCGCCGCCTGTCATCTCCTTTGGCAGGTCGAGCCCAAGCATGGCGAGCATCGTTGGTGACAGATCGCGGAGCGAGCCACCCTCGCGCAGGCTGAACTGCTTCCCTGCCTCCGTGATCGCAATCAACGGCACCGGATTGGTCGTGTGCGCCGTGTGCGGGCCGCCCGTGGCAGGGTCAATCAGCATTTCGGCGTTGCCGTGGTCGGCAGTGATGAGCCATGACCCACCATTGCGTTTCAGCGACGCGTAGATCTCGCCCAGGCAGGCATCGACCGTTTCAACGCCTTTGATCGTGGGTTCCATCTTGCCGCTGTGGCCGACCATATCTGCATTCGCGAAGTTCACTACGACAACATCGAATGCCGTATCTTCGATGGATTTCAGCACCACGTCGCAGATGCCCCGCGCGCTCATCTCGGGCGCCAGGTCGTAGGTCGCGACCTTCTGAGACTGCACTACCTCGCGCTCTTCCCCGCTGAATGGCTTCTCGATGCCGCCGTTGAAGAAGTACGTTACGTGCGCGTACTTCTCGGTCTCAGCTACGCGCAGGTTACGTAGCTCATGATTTGCCATGACATTTGCCAGCAGGTTATCCATGCTTTCCGGCAGGATCACCATCGGCAGCGTGAACTTCGGATCGTACTGCGTCATGGTGATGTAGCGCAGGTTCCTGGGCACGCTGACACGTGGGATTTCCAAGTCCAGTTCATCCGCCTTCGGCAGATCGCGCGCATCGGACCTGGTCAAGCCGCCATCGACGTTGCGAGCCAGCACCCGCGTGATCTGACGCACGCGGTCGCTCCGATAGTTGAAGCAGATGCAGAGGTCTTCATCCTGCACAACGCCAACCGGCTTTCCACTCTCATCGGTGCAGACAAACGGGATGGTGAACTCGTCGGTCACGCCGTTGTTGTAGCCCTCACGCACCTTCGCCGCGGCGTCCGTCGTGTGACCGCCTTCCGCATTGCCCTTCACCATGGCGTTGAAGGTCTTCAACTCGCGGTCCCACTTCAGATCGCGGTCCATCGCATAGTAGCGGCCGCTGCAGGTGGCGAGCCTGCCCACGCCAATCTCACGGATCTGCTGTTGCAGCGCGTCGATATAGCCTGCGCCGGACGTCGGCATGGTGTCGCGGCCGTCGAGAAACGCGTGGATGAAGACGTCCTTCGCGCCAAGCAGCGCGCACAGCTTCAACAGCGCATACAAGTGGCGCTGGTGGGAATGCACACCGCCATCTGAAAGCAGCCCGAGGAAATGAACAGCGCGTCCGCGTGCCTGCGCTGCCGTGATCGCATCGACAAGCAGGGGGTCCCGAAAGAACTCGCCCGACTCGATCATCGTGTCGATGCGGGTGATGTCCATCCGCACAACCCGCCCCGCGCCCAGGTTCAGGTGGCCAACCTCGCTGTTGCCCATCTGCCCATCGGGTAGGCCGACGAAGTGCTCGCTCGCACGGATGATCGTGTTGGGATACTCGCGCAGCAGCATGTCGTAGGTGGGCTTGCGCGCCTGCGCAATGGCATTGCCATGTGTCTCCGCGCGCACGCCCCAGCCGTCAAGAATGGTGAGGATCAGCGGTGCTCGTCTGCTCATCTGTATCGTGCTCCAGCGGGGCCTGTACGCAGACCATTGACGCTAAGATCCGGCTTTTATCTGCGCTGATGGAGCGCCCGCCTTGTGTGACGTTGGAGGGTACCCCAGGGAGAAGTCGCACGACGGCAGTTACTCGCAGTTGATGGATTCGATGCCGAGGTACTCCGCACCCTGGCCAAGTTCCTCTTCAATGCGCAGCAACTGGTTGTACTTCGCGATGCGATCGGTCCGTGAGGCCGAGCCGGTCTTGATCTGACCCGCTCCGGTGCCGACGGCGAGGTCTGCGATGAACGTGTCTTCGGTCTCGCCGGACCGATGCGAGATGATTGAGGTATAGCCGTAGCGGCGCGCCAGTTCGATCGCCTCCAGCGTCTCCGTAATGGTTCCGATCTGGTTGACTTTGACCAGGATCGAGTTCGCTACGCCCTTTTCGATGCCCTCACGCAGGCGCTTCGTATTCGTCACGAACAGATCGTCGCCCACCAATTGGCAGCGGTCGCCAATCTCGTCGGTCAGGATCTTCCAGCCATCCCAGTCATCTTCCGCCAGCCCATCTTCGATCGAGACAATCGGATACTGCCGGACCCAGTCGGCCCAGTAAGCCGCCATCTCGCCGGAACTCTTTTCGCTCTTGTCTGATTTTTTGAAGACGTACTTGCCCGTTTCCTTGACGTAGAACTCACTTGACGCCGGATCAAGTGCAAGTGCAATGTCGTCGCCCGCCGAGTACCCGGCAAGCTCGATCGCCTCAAGGATCACCTCCAGCGCTTCGGTGTTCGACTTGAGCGAAGGAGCAAACCCGCCTTCATCGCCAACGGCGGTGTTGTAGCCCTTCTTCTTGAGCACGCCCTTCAGTGTGTGGAAGACTTCGGTGCCCCATCGCAGGGCTTCGGAAAAGCTCTCCGCACCCACGGGCATGATCATGAATTCCTGGAAATCCACGTTATTATCGGCGTGCGCGCCGCCGTTCAGAATGTTCATCATCGGCGTTGGCAGCAGGCACGCATTGACGCCGCCCAGGTAGCGATACAGCGGCAGTTTCAGAGCATTCGCAGCGGCACGCGAGCAAGCCATGGACACGGCAAGAATTGCGTTCGCACCAAGATTACCCTTGTTCGGCGACCCATCCAGTTGGAGCATAGTGGCGTCGATCAGGCGCTGATTGGTGGCGTCGAACCCCGCGATTTCAGGAGCAATGGCACTTTCGATGTTTTCCACGGCCTGCAGAACGCCCTTGCCCAGGTACACCTCCTTGTCGCCGTCGCGAAGCTCAACCGCCTCATGCTCGCCGGTGCTGGCGCCGCTTGGAACTGCGGCACGACCGGTGGCGCCGCCCGCCAGGAGGATGTCGGCTTCGACGGTGGGATTCCCTCGGCTATCAAGAATCTCGCGGGCTTTAATGGATACGATCTCGGTCATGTTGCCTTTCTGTGTGCTTGTACCGGCTGGCGCGGCACCGTTTGCGACGATGCGGTGTGTCAGGCGTTCGTTCAGCTTTGGCCGCCGGTCGACAGGGATGCGACTACCGCCAAATCCGCCGATGGTCTCCAACAATTCAGCCATGATGATGTAACGCCAGCGATTGGGTTCCGCTGGTGTCTTCCCGCGCAATTCTAGCAAAGTGATCCTGCTACACCGGTGAATGGGCCGGATGGACACGGACGTTGACGCTCTTGATTCAGCCGAGCATAATCTCAGCACGCGCAGCTCTCTCGTCTTCTAGGCTGAGCGTACCTGCCGGGATTGTCGGCAGAGGGAGCTTTGCCTTGAAGCCACAGATCGCACTTGCACTCGCCTTTGCCACCTTGCCTGCGCTGGCGCAGCAGCAGACCGGCGTGTCGCGTCCGCCGGACTCGGTGGTTGAGGACCTGCCGCTTGCAGCACCCTCGCCCGCTGCCAAGCCCTCTGCGGCCATCCCGGAGACAGCCCTGCCTGCCCCAGCCGAGGACATTTACCAGCCCTATCGTGGACCTGCCGTAACGCTGCACACGCGCTCGGAACCAACGCAGGACCCGGATGCGGGAATTGTGACAGAGGTTCCTCGCAGGCCCAACGAACTGCCGGTGGGTACCGCAATCCGCATCCGCCTGCGGGATGGCATTGCGACAGAAAGTACACAGCCCAATACGGCCTTCACAGCGGAACTTTCAGAGAACGTTCTAAGTGATGGGCGTGTCGTTCTGCCCGCCGGTTCGACCGTGGAAGGCACCATCACCCAGGTACGTGGTGGCAAGCGCATCCGCGGAGCCGCCCTGATCCACCTCCAGGCCCAGACCGTTGTCCTGCCCGATGGAACACGCATGCCGCTACGGGCGGCCGTCATCGACACCGATCAATACGCAAATACCCGCGTCGATGAAGAAGGCAACATTCTGCGCAAGGATCACGTAGGCGCCACCCTCGCAGCCATGTCGCTGACCACCGGCGGTGCGGCAGCCGCGGGTGCCGTTATCGGTGGCGGTGTAGGTGCCCTGGTGGGTGCGGGCGTTGGTGCCGGACTTAGCACGGCATGGTGGCTCAAGCAGGATCGCCAGGCGACCCTGCCGAAGGACACGTTGATCGTCCTCGGCCTTACCGAACCGCTCCAGATCCGTTCGCTGGTCCGCGAGCCCAATTTCTCGATGGTGCCCCACTCGGAAGCGGACAGGAACAGCATGGCAGCGACGCAGATACCTTCCGCACCCGCCTATGTGGCGCCGCAGAGCTTTGTTCCAACGAACTAGCGATCGCGGTTGTTGAGCATCGCAGACTCGGTATCGACCTCCATGCCGAAGCGCGCAAGTTCGCGCTTCTGCATGGAGTAGTCGAGCATAAAGCCTGCGCCAATTGCGAGATTCAGTACCCCAGCCGCGGCGACGATCAGCACCGGCCGAATACCAAGAACCGCGTAAAGCAGCAGACCGAAGATGGCGAGACCGACGCCGCAGGAGAGCAGTACCGTTGCTGTCCGGCGCGTGTTCCCAAGGCTGCGCAAGGGGTCGCGCACCTTCTTTTCTTCCTGGTTCGCGACGGCGGACATGCGCTCGATCTCTTCCAGCGGCACACCGCGGTTGAGCATCGCGATGCGCTCCTGCGTACGCAATTCCTTGCCACGCATTTCTGAGTAGATGCCCGCCGCGCCAAGGCCGAGGATCATGACACAACCGGCGACCGGAACGATGAAGGGACTGTCCAAAAAAGTACTCATGGGTGTTTCTCCTTTTCGCCGGTGTTGGACTTCTCCGCATCGATAGAGTTTCATCTGCAAGCATGAAACTTATGGCATTCCGCAAGGTCTTACCTTTCCTGAACGATGCCGACAGCCAGCTTTGAAGAGATTGTCCGTGAGCACCAGTCGATGGTCTTTCGTATGCTGGTGCGCCTGACCGGATCACGCGAGCATGTCGACGATCTGGCACAGGTGGTCTTTCTCCGGCTGCTCCGGGCGTTGCCGTCGTTCCGGGGTGAGGCCCTGCTGACCACCTATCTGCATCGCATCGTGGTCAACGTCGCACAGGACGAGTGGAAGCGCAGAAAGCGGGAGGACTACCGATCAAGCTCGCTCTCGGATGACGTATCCCTGTGGGAGGAGCGGCTGGCTCACCCTTCACCGAATCCCGAGCAGCACCTGGCAACGCGCGAACTGCAGTATCGAGTCGAAGAAGAGTTGGCAAAGCTGAGCAACGTGGAACGCGCCGTGCTGGTCCTTTATCATCAGGAAGAGCGAAGTTATCAGCAGATCGCCGAGTCGCTCCGCCTGCCGATCGGCACCGTTCGGACGCATCTGCATCGCGGCCGCAACAAATTACGTACGGCGCTGCAGGGGAAAGGCACATCGCGATGACCGACGCTCAGCAGAAAACGAACGATTCGCAGATGTCAGCCATCACCTCTGCGCTTGAAGCCAAGCCCGACGTACCTGTACCCGATGATTTTGCCGCCCGGGTGATGGCGCGCCTTCCAGAGGGGCAGACGCACCGGCTGTCAGTGCCCGTCAGCGTCACATCCGGCTCGCAGTTCGGCAGACTTGCCGCATACGTTTCGCTGGTCCTGCTGCTTGCCGGCATGGCCGTCCTCGCGCCGCGTGCGCAGGATTCCGCGGTGTGGCTCTCGTTGCAGGGTCTGCTCTTTCTTCAGTTTTGCGCACTGTTGCTTTGGGCAGGCATGTCCCGTCGGCGCCTGCTGTAAATGCAGCAGGGCCGGGCAGTGTGGACGTATGTTGGCATGTTCTATGGAGAAAAGCGACTCGTCGGACGCCATTTAACGAGCAAGCTGGCTTAGCAGGCGCTTCCAGTTCTTCGTGTTGCGTTGATAACTCTTCTTCAGATCGTTCAGGATCAAATCCAGCTCGCTTGAACCCTGCAGCCGTGACCACGCCGGATTCTTCACGAACCAGGGATAATTCTCGTTGCCCAGGTAGACCGCGCGGCGCAGCCAGTGGAGGGCTTCCCCGCTCTCGCCACCTACTGCGAAGTAGGTCGCCAGCCGGTAGGCCATCTCACTGTCGGCCTCGGCCGCAGCCAGGGTCTCTTCCACGATGAAACTCGCGGCCTTGTCCCGTTCCCCCAGCATGGCGTAGCACATGGCGATGGTCGGATACACGATGCGAAGCGTGGTGTCCTCTGCAATGACGCGTTCGAGCGTGGTGATCGCCTGCTCCAGGTGGCCCTGCCGCATGTATTGATAGCCCCGTGTGATGCAGAGCATGGGCTGGCGCGGCTCAAGGGTGAGGCCTTTCTGAATCTCTTCCTCGGCCAACTCGAACTGATTCTGGTACTGGTACACCCGCGCTCGATGGTTGTAGATGATCGGCGCGTCGGACGGGTTCAGGCGCAGCGAAATGCCGAACTGCTTCAGCGCCTCGTCGTACTGCCCATCGCTGCGCAGCGTCATTCCGGCGATCCGGTGGACGTTCCAGTTATTTCCTGCCGTCTGCAGGAGATTGGAGATGCCGTGGCGCGCGCTTTCCTTCTCTCCGCGGGATAGCAGCATGTAGACCCGGTAGAGGTTCGCCTCGACCGACGTCGGATCGAGCGCGAGCGCCTTGTCCAGCGCTCTGCGCATCTCCAGCAGGTGCATCTGGCCGCCCAGACCGTGCCGCAGGTACTGGAGATGGGTAATCCCAAGTCCGCTCCAGCCGGGCGCGTAACTGGGGTCCCGCTGAACCACCTTGGAGAACAATTCCGTGGCACGCTGCAGGTCTTCCGGGCTGCCGGTGCGGAACATGAAGGAGCTCAGCAGCGCACGCGCCTGCAGGTATTCTTCAGACCCTTCCCCGTCCAGCGGACCCGGTTCGATATCGCCCCTGTCCCTTGACGACGAAGCGACGGACCGCACGCCCACCCCACCCCGCAGGGCGCTGAAAATCTCGGTGCTGATCTCGCTCTGAACGGCGACCAGGTCGAAAGACTCGACATTGATCGAGCCTCCCGCACGGACCGCCTGCTCCGGGATATGCAGCATCTGCCAGTTGAGGTCGAAGCCCTTGTCGCTGCGCAGAAAGCTGCCGGCCACGACGTACTCCACCTGCAGCCTGCGGCCCACACTGAGCGGGTCAAGTTGCCCCGGTGGTACGTTCATCAGCGTGCTCGACGGCCGCACGATCAGGCTCTGCATGCGGGCCAGCCGAGCGCTGATGGCGTCGGCCAGGGCGTGCCCGTAGAGTACCGCCGCATCGGCTGAACCCATGTTCACGAACGGCAGCACGACGATTGTGTTGTGGCTCAGATTACCGCCGCTTTCGCGAAAACGTTCGGCCAGCATCGATAGCAGACCGGTCGATCGCTTCTCTTCCTCCGGCGTGCGGAACTCAAGCGAGTTCTGCACGGAGAGGCTGACTGCGGGCGTAACTAAACCATCAAGCTGCGACGCCTTCAGGATCGTGCGAAGGCTTTCGCGAAGCTCGGCAGCCGAGTTGAATCGCTCTCCCGGCTGCTTCTGCAGGCAGTGAAGAATGGCACTTTCGAGCTCGACCGGTGCGGATGGTACAAGCTCGTGGATGCCTTGTGGCTCAACAAACTGGATGGCACGAATGGTCTGGAAATCCGGGGTGTCCGGGCGATGAAATGGATGCCGTCCCGTCAGCAGTTCGTACAGCACCACGCCCAACGCAAAAATATCGCTCTGCACGGAAGATTGCCCCGTCACAAACTGCTCGGGAGCCATGTACGCGATCGTGCCGCCACGCGCTGTGTACGTTCCCGTGGGCGGCTTGCGTTCCGCGTGGATCGCCGGATCGAACTCCGTGTCTTCCATGGGAATGCGTCGTGCCAGGCCAAAGTCGAGAATCTTCAGCAGGCCGCCATCGGTCAGGATCAGGTTGGCTGGTTTGAGATCGCGGTGAAAGATGCCGAGCGAGTGCGCGGCCGCCAGTCCGTCCGCCGTCTGGATGCCGACAGACAGCACCAGCTCCACGTTTGCCGGACCACCTTCAATCAGCCGGTCCAAGGGTCTGCCCGGAACGTACTGCATCACGATGTAGGCTTCGTCATCTACCTCGCCCACGTCGTAGATTGCGCAGACGTTTGGGTGCTCGATGGCCGAGGCCAGCCTCGCCTCTCGCAGGTACGTCGTGCGCATCTGCTCGGTGGTAAGCGTTCCGCGCTGCAACAGCTTCAGCACGACAGGCCGCTGCAGTTGCGTGTCGTTCGCCAGAAACACCACGCCACTGCCGCCTGTCCCGAGTTTCCGGACCAGTTCGTAGTGCTCAATGACTCGGTACTTCATAGAGGCATTATCTCAGGAAGCGAATAACGCCGCGTTACCCGGCTGCCGCGGAGATCAGTGGGAGTGCCGGTGCGGAACGCTGCCCGCCACCCCAGGAGTGGCCTTGATGTTCGCACG
>CBAAAE010000010.1:0-33443 GCA_964658845.1 uncultured Novosphingobium sp.
GGGGTGGCGGTTCTAGGCTGCAGCAGCGGATTTCCCTCGGCGGCGGGGACACTGCGGCGGGTCTCCTGGTGCCTTCGTAGAAGCGGCGTCAACGGCTAAGTAAGCAGACATGAGGCCACACCACCGGTCGCTCACTGTTGCAATCAATCACGAGTGCCAGGTTCATGCTTGTCGCTGCTCGCGGAAACTCCTTTTCAGTTCTGCGAGCGCCAGATTGTAAGCGATTGCAGAAGAAAGCGAAAAGGGCAGCTTGTTCCCTCGGATCTCACCGGCATGGACTGACCCAAGGGAGTTGCCTGCTCGATAGAGATGTGTAATGATCGGCACCAAATGCGACGTAGTGCCACAACGATCCCGAGCCGCATCTACTCCGCACGTGTTACTCATCCGCCTTTGCAGCAAGTCTTTGTCTTACGCAGTTGAGGCCTCTTCCATCAGGCTGCTCCGTGTTCTTCGTAGTCCATGCAACCGCTAGGAGGCTAATCTTGAGCGATCGCCGAAAGCTTGTGCTGATTGGTGCCGGCAGTACCGTGTTCACGCAACGCCTGGTTGCCGATATTATTCTCAGCGGCGAAATCGATCAATGGGAGCTTGGGCTCGTCGACATCGATCCCGTCACGCTGGACGCGGTCGACCGGCTGGTGCGTAAAATGCTTGCGCTTAAGGGTGTCTACTTCCCAATAACATCCACGGTGAACCGGCGCGATGTATTACCGGGCGCCGACTTTGTCGTAACCACCATTGCTGTGGGAGGCCGCCGCGGCTGGGACCAGGATGTACAGGTACCGCGCAGGCACGGCATCTTCCAACCTGTGGGCGACACGATGATGCCGGGGGGCATCTCGCGCGCCATGCGCATGATTCCGCAGATGATTGCGATTGCAGAAGATGTCGCCCAGCTATGCCCCGACGCATATTTCCTGAACTACTCCAATCCAATGACCGCGGTATGCCGCGGGATTCGTAAAAAGACCGGTGTGCCGGTCATTGGCCTCTGTCATGGCGTGCATTACGTTGAGGGCGTGCTGGCGCGCTTTCTGGGCGTGGACGAAGGCACGATCGCAAGTTACGGCTACGGCCTGAATCATC
Source organism: uncultured Novosphingobium sp. (assembly GCA_964658845.1). GTDB lineage: Bacteria > Acidobacteriota > Terriglobia > Terriglobales > Acidobacteriaceae > Terriglobus. Next base: position 1,090 of record CBAAAE010000010.1, read on the forward strand.
TGACCCTGCTGACACACATCACTTACAACGGCAGAGATGCGATGCCGCTGCTTCGGGCAAAGTTTGAGGAACAACGTGGCACCTTTGAGCAGGAGATTCGCGACAAGCGGGATTGGCCCAACGGCATCACGGGCCGCGCACCGCGCACATCCGATGACCCCCTGACATGGTCTATTTTCGACCGCTATGGCGTCCTGCCGGTTGCGTTGGATCGCCACATCACCGAGTTCTTTCCCGAACGTTTTCCAGGGGGGAAGTACCATGGCCGCACGCTCGGCGTGGATGCGTTCTCCATTGATGGACGCATTGCGCTGGGAGACACATGGTTCGAGGAAATGCTGGCAGTGGCCCACTCGAAGGATCCCCTGCCGGCGTCGTATTTCGAAAACGTGCCAGGTGAATCGGAACAGTTGAAAGAGATCATGCAGTCGCTGCTGCTGAATAAGCGGGAAATCTTCTCGGTCAACATGCCGAATTCCGGCACCGTGCCGGGGCTACCCGAGGAGGCGGTGCTGGAGATGCCTGCGGCAGCGGGCGCGGCAGGCTTCACGCCGCTGCAATCCAAGGCATTGCCTGCCGCGCTGACAGCGAAGCTGCTCTCGAAGATAGCCGCGGTTGAAGTGACAGTGGAGGCAGCGCTGACCGGGAGCTTCAGCTTGTTCGTCGAAGCACTGCTGACTGATGGTTCCGTGAGCGACCCGGACCTCGCAGTGGCGCTGGCTAAGGATCTTATCGAGGCGCACAAGCAGTACCTGCCACAATTTGCCGAGCCGGCGCGATGAAGGTCATTGCCCCCGATCACGAGCGGCGATACGACGTACCGGGCGCACCCGGCCCTGCCCGTCGGCCGGTCGAGATCGACGCATCGAACACCGGCTTTACGCGGCTCCGCTCGTTGCGGCTCTACCGCTTTGACACAGGGTCGGTGATCGACGGACATGCTGAAGAGGATGAGGTCTTCGTTGCCGTGACCGCCGGCGCCGTGGAGATGAAGATCGGCTGGGAAGACTCCGCCGTGGATGCCGTCGGCACGTACACGCTTTCAGCACCGAGCGACGCGAGTGCGGCAACATTCGTCGCCTACTTACCGCCCCGTTCGGTGTATCGACTTACGGCGCGTACGACGGCGGACATACTGTATGCACGGGCCACGCCGACGGCATTCCGTTCCCCCGCAGTGTTCACTGCAACAGCCTTCGCGACAAGTCCGGGCGTGACGACACTGCTGGACGAGCGCACCCATGCGGAGCGGTTGCGGCTCAAGGTTGAGCGCGTTCGCGGAGGCAGCGAGCAGCTCACATTGGATCTGCCGGGCAGCACAGACGCCGGCTGCGAAGCGCTGGTGCACGTGCAGGGATCGCCAGCCGAGAGCGTCGGCAGCGTGGCCGTCGGCGGCGGCTCGTCCCTGCGGTTACGATCCTGGGAGACGGTGGTGCTGCCCCCTGGAGAGCATGCCGCGTTTCACCCTGCGCCGGGTGAGGATCTGCTGATCATCACGGTGTCTGCCGCATGAGTGCGCTCGTACAGTAGCGATCGTTCTATCGAAGAGAGATAGCTATGGCCGAAGTCAAGATCGTCGACGTGCACAAGATCCACGGGACAACACCCGTGATTCGTGGCGTCGATATCGAGATCCGCGACGGCGAGTTCGTTGTGCTCGTCGGGCCCTCGGGTTGCGGCAAAAGCACGCTGCTGCGCATGGTCGCAGGCCTGGAAGAAGTGACCTCGGGCGAGATCTGGATCGGACCGAGGGTGGTAAACAACGTCCCCGCAAAGAACCGCGATGTGGCCATGGTCTTTCAGAGTTACGCCCTGTACCCCCACATGACCGTCGCGGAAAACATGGCATTCTCGCTCAAGCTGAAGGGCATCGATAAGTCCGCCATCGCAGCCACTGTGGAGCGTACCGCGAAAACTCTGGGTTTGGACGAGTTACTGGATCGTTATCCTCGACAGCTATCTGGTGGACAGCGGCAGCGTGTAGCGATGGGTCGCGCCATCGTCCGCAGCCCGCAGTTGTTTCTCTTCGACGAGCCACTGTCGAATCTTGACGCCAAGCTGCGCATGGGCATGCGGACGGAGATCAAAGAACTGCATCAGCGGCTGAAGACAACCACAATTTACGTCACTCACGACCAGGTCGAGGCCATGACGCTGGCATCCCGGATCGTCGTCATGCGCAACGGATGTGTCGAGCAAACCGGCACGCCGATGGAGTTATACGATCAGCCGGCAAACGAGTTTGTCGCAGGATTTATCGGTTCGCCCGTCATGAATTTCCTCCCGGCACAACTGCTGGATAACATGGTCCAACTGCAAACCGGTGTAACTATGCCATTGATTGAACCCCTACTGGAGACCCCCGGGGCTATCGTCCTCGGCATTCGACCGGAGCACCTGCTGGTGGTTCCTGCTGAAACAGCGGGCGCGCTACGCGGCACAGTCGCCGTAGTCGAACCTACGGGCTCGGAGACCCTCCTGATCTTCGACTGGGAGGGCGGCAGCCGGCTGACTGCCCTGATCCGGAACCGTATGGTTTTCACGCTGGGCCAGACAATTCGCTTGAAGCCGATGGTCGGTTCTGGGCACATCTTTAACCGCCACGGTGTTCGCGTGGGTGCCGCATGAGTAAGCCGCTCGTAGCTTCGCGCATCGTGGTGATCTCCGACAGCTTTCACAGGCTTCCGCAAGCCGTGGACATGCTGACGCAGTCAGGACATAACATCAGCTACGTTCACGCGCTTACCCCGTGGGCAGAGCTGTCCGACGCCGACCGGCATGACCTGCACGAGGCCGACGCGGTCATCATGGGCCGTGTGATGGGTATTGACGCCAGTGCGCTCTCGCTCGCGCCAAACCTGCGCGTCATCGCGCTGCACACATCCGGCTCCGACAACGTAGACCTGAACGCAGCAACAGAGCATGGTGTCTTGGTGACCAACGTGAAAGGCGTGAACGCGGAGCAGTGTGCCGAGTTCGCGATGGGATTGATGCTGGACCTGGTGCGGCAAATTCGCACCGGTGATCAGGCAATACGGCGCGGCTTGTGGAGTGAGCGAACGCAGACAAGCATGGACGTGGTGGGCTCGACCATCGGCGTCATCGGATTTGGCCAGATCGCCCAGGCCTTTGTCGTTCGCGCACACGCCTTTGGAACGCGCGTCCTTGTGCATACGCGCACGCAGGACGCTGCTCTGGCAGAGAGGTCTGGCATCACGTATGCATCGCTGGACGATGTGTTGCAGCAGGCCGATGTTGTTTGCCTCTTCGCGTCGTTAACGCAGGAGACACTGCATATGATCGGAGCACGGGAGCTCGCCCTGATGAAGCCTTCGGCGTACCTGGTCAACATCGCGCGAGGCGAACTGATTGACGAAGCCGCCTTGGTACAGACTCTGCGCGAGAAGCGCATCGCGGGCGCAGCACTTGATGTCTTTGAAGTGGAGCCGCTGTTCGCTTCACCGTTGTTTGCGCTGGAAAACGTGGTGCTCACGCCACATCAGGCTGGATTGACCACGGGCGGCAAGGTGGGCGCGGCCGTGCGCGCGGCACTCAATGCTTTGCAGGTCTTGGATGGTGATGTGCCTCAGGATGTGATCAACCAGTTGCCTTGAGCAGAAGCGAGTAAGCTCCTGCGAGTGTGTCCCAGTCTGTTTGAGTCAGAGTGAAGATCATCCGGCATTTGAAGCGGGCTGTGCATGCCACAGGACGCGTTCAGCGATCGCTGCAGACGGGAAATCGCACATTTCAGAAAGCGCTTGCATAAACTCTCTCACTCGTGCAGAATGCTCCCATCCACCATAAGGAACAACGCTCGATGGCCCTGCACGCGGACAGCACGAGTTCTGGCTTTCGGTCCCGGGCCACGGGCAGTTTCCTGCTGCTGATGGCCATCCTTTTGCCTGCGCTCTGCCTCGCGGAGCCTATAACACTCACCATTGCAACGCACTACACCGAGGATCAGCGCGGGCCGCTGACCGCTTGCCTGCGGCAGTACCAGCAGCTTCACCCCGGCATCACCATCGTGCACACACAACTGTCGTTCCGCGACATGTTGCAGACGATCTTCATGTCGCGCATGGGAGGCAGGCCGCCGGATATTTACAATCTGTCAACAGCATGGACCAAGCAGTTAGTGGACAGCAGCGCGCTCGCACCACCGCCCTCCATGGTGGCAGGTTTTGTGCAGGGTAGTTACCTTGCAAGCACGGTCGAAGCCACCATCGCGCACGGGCGATCCTGGGGCATTCCTGCTGAGACCGACGTGTACATGCTCGTTTACAACAAACTGCTGTTCGCGCGCGCCGGGATCACGCGACCACCGGCCACGGCAGGCGAATGGGTTGCCGACGCGGCGCGGATCTCAAAAGCAAATCGCCAGGGTCAGCTCATCACCTCAGGATTCAGCTTCGGCACATCTCAGAACCAGATCGTCGCGCCGTTCCTGACGCTGCTGTATTCAAACGGTCAAACGCTCTTCTCCGCCAATCAGAAGACGACCAATCTCAACACCCCTGCCGCTCAGCAGGCACTTCGAAGCGAAGTTGAACTGTTGCGCGAGCATGGCGCGACCTGGGGCAGCGTGCCCTACCAGTTTCCCAGCGGCGCACTCGGCATGATGATCGTTCCTAACTGGTTTCAAAAGTCATTGCGACAGGGGCTCGAGCAGCGCTTCGCGGAGACCGTTGCGGTCGCTCCCATCCCCGGTGGGCCGGATTGGCGCACGGTGCAGTATGGATTTTTCTGGGCGGTGGACGCGAGCAGTCCGCATCCTGCGGAAGCATGGGCGCTGTTGCAGTGGCTGAACACGGCGCAGCAGACCGGCGGCCGCTCGTGTGTCGGAAACATGCTGATGGAACTTGGCGGCCTGACCGGCAACAAGCAGGATCTCGCGGCATCTCCTGCGGAACTTCACAACTCGTTCCTGAAGCCCTTCATGGATGCGCTGTCGTCCGGGCGGGCATTGGCTCAGCCCAGCATCCCGCATGCGAATGAAATTGAAGCGCTGATGAGCAAGTATTTTGAGCGGGCACTGCTGGGCGTGGTGCCGACCGACCAGGCTCTGCACGACATGGACAGGGACATCCGCCTCATCCTGGAAGAGCAGGAGTGACGCCGCGCATGCGACAGAACTTCGTTCCTTATATCTTCCTGAGTCCGGCATTACTTTTTGCAGGTGTTTTCTTCGTCCTGCCGCTGGCCCTTGCGGTTGGACTGGCGCTTACAAATTTTCAGGCTTTCGCGCCGCTCCACGTCGTCGGTCTGCGCAACTATGAATACCTTCTGACGCGGGATCCGTTCTTTCTGGACACGATGAAGAACACAGCGATCTTTGCCACGGGATCGTTGGCGCTTGGCATCCCTGTGTCGTTGCTGATGGCTTACCTGATTTCGAAGAGCCGTTATAAGGCTATTTGGCGCTGTATCTTCTGGCTGCCCATGGCGACGAACGTCGTGGCCGTTGCCTTTGAATGGAAGTTTCTGCTGGACGGTTCCACCGGCCTGGTCAATCGCATCCTGGATGTCTTTCATCTGCCGGGACCAGGCTGGCTCAGTAATCCAAGGCTCGCGCTGTTCTCCGTTATCCTTGTGTTTGTCTGGATGACTCTCGGCAGTAACATGCTGTTACTGTCTGCCGGATTGGAGAGCCTGGACGAAAGCACCTTCGAAGCTGCGCGCATCGATGGCGCAAACGCGCTCCAGATCTTCACCCGGGTTGCGCTGCCTTTACTGAGGCCGACGATCCTGTTCGTCATGACGACCGACCTGATCATCTGCCTTAGTTCCTTTCCGCTGATGCTGGTGCTCACCGAGGGCGGCCCCGCGCAGAGCACGACTGTAACGGCGCTCTACATGTATCAGATGGCGTTCGCAGATCTGCGTCTCGGCCGCGCCTCAGCGGCAGCGTTCATCCTTTTTCTGCTGATCTTCGTCGTCACAATGGCACAGCTTCGAATCTTCCGCAAGGGAGGTCTCGAAAGTTACTCATGAGCAATCTAAAGGACATCGCGTCGGTCCGGGGTGAAGAGGCCGTCCTCAGCGTGCACCCTGCAGACATGCGCGCTTTCCGCTTGAACAATCGGCCGGGACTTTCAGCGGGATCTTTCTTTCGCTACCTCGTCCTGAGCCTTGGCGCGGTCATCATGGTAGTGCCTTTTATCGACATGATGCTGGGGTCCCTGCGTACGGTTCCGGAGCGGCTTTCACGCCCCCCCGTCTATTGGCCTGCGCATCCACAATGGCAGAACTTCGCGCATGTCTTTCACGACTTGCCGATGCTGCGCTGGATGATTAACAGCCTGATTGTTACGATTGCGATCACGCTGGTGCAGTTAATTACCAGCTCATCGGCAGGTTATGCGCTTGCAAAATTTCGCTTCAAAGGCCGGGACCTGCTGCTTCGCTGTGTGCTGGGCGCGCAGATGTTTCCGTTCTTCCTGTTTCTGATCCCCATGTTCTTCATCCTGCGCTTCTTCCCGCTTGCGGGAGGCAACAGCTTACTGGGCCAGGGCGGTACCGGATTTCTCAGCAGCTATGCCGGACTCATCCTGCCCTTTGCGGTTTCCTGGTACGGCATTTTTATGATGCGGCAGTTCATGGTGGCCATCCCGGATGAACTGCTGGATGCGGCACGGGTCGACGGCGCTGGTGAGTTCCGGATCTTCTTCACGATCGTGCTGCCGCTGTCGAAGACCGCACTGGCAACACTGAGTATCTTTGTCTTCATTTACCAGTGGAACGAAGTGATCTGGTCAATGACCGCAACGCGCATTGCACCGCGCCTGCAGACGGTTCCTGTGGGCATTCTGCTTATCCGGCAGGCTTTTACTGACGAGCGCACCTTCTCGCTGCAGCAGGCCTCCTTGGTGGTATCGGTCCTGCCGGTTCTGGCGCTGTTCCTGCTACTGCAGCGTTACTACGTTCGAGGCGTGACCGCGGGCGCCGTCAAAGGTTGAACATGGAGGGTTACACAATGAATCGACGTGCTGCTCTGGCCATTTTCGGTAAGACGATGGCCGCAGGTATCGGATGGGTTAACTCGACGCCCATGCAGTCCTCTTTCCTCAACGGGGTGACGAGCTTCACGCCAATCGCTCTCGCCCAGACTTCAAGCACCTATGAAACGCAGTTACAGGCAGATATGACTCGCCTGGCAACGCGTGTGTATTCGGAAGAAGGCATTCCGATGATACTGGCCTGCGAAGATTTGACCGCAAAGAAGCCCGTCGTTCCTGCCTCCACGGCGATGAACGCAGCGGTCGCGCCGGCCTTTCAGAAGTGCGTAGAAGCATGGGCGCATCTGCATCCCAGTGCACCTGTTGGCGACGTGGCGAAGCTTGTGGAATTACTGTCCTACCGGGACTTTGCGGGCGGCGGAAAGGACACGAACCTGTGAGCGCTCCCACGTTTGAGGCAAGTACCACCGAGCTCACCGCACTCTTTCGGGAGCGCCCGCTGATCCGCGTGGTGAACTACCACAACACGCCCAGGAGCAATGCCGAACAGCTCGAGCGTGAACTCGCACAGTACAGCGAAGCGTTCAGTTCTGTGAATGAGGCGGAGTTACGGGAGTACCTGCGGACGGGACGCTGGACCAAGTCAAAGCCAGGCATGATCGCCGTGTTGTATGAGGGCTACCGCGACGGCTATGACGTCATGGCTCCGCTGCTCGAGAAGTATGGCTTTGTCGGCTGGTACTTCATCATCACGGAATTTATCAAGGCGAGCATTCCTGACCAGTTACCGCTCGCCCTGAGCCACCACATCAACATGAAGACCCGGGAGTATCCCGACGGCCGCTATGCGCTGAGCTGGGACGAGATCAAGCAGCTCTCGAAAAAGCATGTAATTGCCAGCCATGCGCGAAATCACTCGGAGCTTTCGACACTTACCGAGGAGGTTCGGCAACAGGAGATTCAAGGCTCACAGGACGACTTTCGAAAGTACTTCGGACGTCCTGTAAAAGGATTTTCATCGCTTCGAGGGCCTGCACATCTCGAGCACCCGGAGGTGGACACAAGCCGTCTGGTTGAGACGGCAGGCTACGAGTTCATCTTTGCAAACTACCGCATTCAACGCGTCGGCCCAAGCGAGCAACATGACAGAACCTAGTAGTTTCCACGAACAGGCCATCGCCGAACTTCCACCGCTGCAGCTGCGGCCACTGATTCGTGCCGCGAACTTTCATAACACCCCGAAGTATCGTGAGAAAGAGTTTGAGGCGCAGCTGCAGCAGTGGAGTGAGTCCTTCAGCTCCGTGCGTGAAGACGAACTCGATGCTTTTCTGGCGACGGGCCTCTGGCGCAAGCCAAAGCCTGGATTAATCATCGGGCTGTACAACGGGTATCGGAATCAGTACGACATCATGCTGCCGCTGCTGGAGCGCTACGGCTTTGTCGGCTGGTTCTTCGTGCCCACGGCCTTTGCCAGCGCTCCATCCACGGAGCAGACCACCTTTGTCGCCAGCCGGACGATCAAGATCATCCCGAAGGAGTACAGCGACGGGCGCTATGCGCTGAACTGGGATGAACTCAAGACCCTGGATAAGAAGCATGTGGTCGCTTGCCACACGCGGAATCATGCTAAGCTTGCGGACGATCCTGCCTATCTGCGGAATGAAATTGTTGGTCCGCAGCAAGATTTCAAGCAGCACCTGGGCCATCGCGTGCGGTCCTTCGCATGGCTCTCCGGATCAGCCTACGGCGACCATGCCGCTTCCGATCGCCTGATTGATGAAGCCGGGTACCACTTTGTCTTTTCCAATTACAAAATCCAGAAGATCAAAACTCTGGGCCATGGAAATTACAGACAGATGTCCAAGTAATGCCGGTATCGGAGAGAAGATCGCATGAGTGAAGTAAAGCAGCTGCGTAGCCAGTCATGGTTCGCACGCCAGGACAAGAATGGTTTTTACTACCGCTCATGGTTGAAGAACCGGGGGCTGCCGCAGGACCAGTTTGATGGCAGGCCTGTCATTGGTATTTGCAACACCTGGTCGGAACTTACGCCCTGCAACACGCATTTCAAGACGATCGCCGATCACGTGCGCTGGGGCATTCTTGAAGCGGGCGGATTCCCACTCGAATTCCCCGTCATGTCGCTGGGTGAAACCCTGTTGCGGCCGACGGCGATGCTCTACCGCAACCTGGCCGCGATGGAGGTAGAGGAATCCATTCGCGCCAATCCGCTGGACGGTGTGGTGCTGCTGATGGGCTGCGACAAGACAACACCGTCCTTGCTGATGGGCGCGGCGAGTGTGGACGTGCCGACCATCGGGATCTCCGCCGGTCCCATGCTACGCGGTGTGTACCGAGGCAACTACATCGGCTCCGGCACAAACACTATTTCCATGAGCGAACAACTGCGTTCCGGCGAGATCGCGCTTTCGGAGTACCACGAGGCTGAAGCGTGCATGCATCGATCGCACGGCACCTGCATGACGATGGGCACAGCCTCCACCATGGCTTGCCTTGTGGAGGCGCTGGGTATTTCCTTACCCGGCAACGCCACGATTCCAGCGGTGGATGCGCGGCGCAACCTGCTCGCGCGTCACTCCGGCCGGCGCATTGTCGATATGGTTCGACAGGACCTCATCATGTCCAAAATCATTACGCGGCACTCACTGGAAAATGCGATCCGAGTAAACGCCGGCATTGGCGGTTCGACGAACGCGGTCATTCACCTGATTGCACTGGCGAGGCGCATGCATCTGGGACTGAACATGAATGACTGGGACCACCTGGGCCGCGACGTGCCCTGCCTGCTGAATATCATGCCGCAAGGTAATTTCTTGATGGAAGACTTCTTTGAGGCGGGGGGCCTGCCGGTCATTCTGCGATCGCTTGGAGAACATGACCTGCTGCACAAGGATGCGCCGACCGTGAACGGTCACACGCTTTGGGAAAACAACCAGGACGCACCCTGCTGGAATCGGAACGTCATTCACGAATTCGAACAGCCCTTTAAACCAGTCGGCGGCATCGCCGTGTTGAAGGGAAACCTGGCGCCGAATGGAGCGGTTCTGAAGCCCTCCGCGGCGTCGCCGTCCCTGACGAAACACACCGGGCCCGCAGTGGTTTTTGAGTCCATCGAGGACTTGCACGCTCGCATCAACGACGACGCGCTGGAGATCGACGAGAACTGCGTCATGGTGCTGAAGAACTGCGGTCCCAAGGGTTACCCGGGCATGGCTGAGGTGGGAAATCTGCCGCTGCCACCGAAGCTGTTGAAGCGCGGCATCACGGACATGGTGCGCATCTCCGACGCACGCATGTCGGGCACTGCCTACGGCACAGTCGTGCTGCATTGCGCTCCGGAGGCCGCGGCCGGCGGACCGCTCGCGCTCGTCCAGAACGGCGATCTGATCTCGCTGGACCTGGAAGCGCGCAGCCTGCATCTGCACGTGGAAGACGACGAGTTAGCACGGCGACGAAGTCAGTGGGTGCCGGAAGCTGGACCGGCCTCACGCGGCTACACCAAGCTGTATGTCGATCACGTACTGGGAGCGGATGAAGGTGCCGACTTCGACTTCCTCATCGGCCGCAGCGGGTCCGCGGTGCCGCGGGATAACTTCTAACGTATGGCAGCGTGGAACCTACTGATCGTTCAGGGCGGTGGGCCGACCGCCGTCTTCAATGTGAGCCTTGCAAGTATCCTCCGCGAGACGCAGGGCCATGCGCGCATCGGCAGGGTCTACGGTGCGCGCTTCGGAATGAAAGGCGTTGCGGCAAACGACTTCGTAGACTTGAGTTCCCTGCCGGACGAGGCGCTGCAGCAGATCCGAAACAGCCCTGGAGCGGCCCTCGGCTCCTCCCGCTTCAAGCCCACCGCTACGGACCTGGATCGCTGCGTGACAAACCTGCGCGCGCTCGACGTTCGCTTCATGATTTTCATGGGTGGCAACGGGACGATGGCCGGCGCGCACATGTTTCGCGAGTTCTGCGCGGGCCGGCACTACGATCTGCAGGTAATGGGCGTTCCCAAGACGATCGACAACGATATCTGCGCTACGGATCGCTGTCCTGGATTTGGCTCTGCAGCCCGCTACGTCGCGCAATCCACGCTGGACCTCGCGATGGATCTTCGTTCCCTGACCCAGCCGGTTTCGATCTTTGAAACACTCGGCCGCGACGTGGGCTGGCTCGCCGCGTCTTCGATTCTCGCCAGGCGCGAGGAGGACGATGCGCCACACGTCATTTGCGTGCCGGAGATCCCCTTCGTACTGGACGACTTTCTGGCGCGCATCGATGCGACGGTCGGCCGGATAGGATGGGCGCTCGCTGTCGTTTCGGAGGGAACGTGTTACGCGGACGGTACGCCCGTCTTTCAGCAGATACTGCCTTCAAGGAGTGGAGCACCGGCGCGCCCGCTGATTGGCGGCGTGGCACAACACCTTTCCCGGCTGGTCGCGGAACGTCTGGATCTTCGCTGCCGTAGCGAGAAGCCTGGGTTGATTGGCCGTTCAGCCCTGGAGTATGCCTCGCCGCAGGATTTGGCGGACGCTGAACTGACAGGCCGCGCATGTGTCCGCGCACTGGTGGACGGCAAGACGGACTGCATGATCTCGCTTCAGTCCCTGTCGAGCCCCGACGCATTTGACTTGCTACCGCTGCACATTGCAGCGGGACCGCGACGTCCCATTCCGACGGATTGGCTCCGCGCAGACGGGTCGGCTGTCAACGAGCGTTTTCGGGAGTATCTCGAACCGATCGCAGGCCCGCTGCGCCGGTACGATCCCCCGTTGAGCCATCGGCCGTCTACCGGATGACTCCTGTTCAAGCGTTCCGCAAGACCTCGCGGGTAGTCTCAACCAGTGTGTCGATCTCGGCTTCCGTAATGGTGAAGGGTGGGGCCACCACCATGCTGTTGCCGGTCGTTTTGATGTGCAGCCCCCGGTCGTACAGGCGCTTTTGCAGTTCGTAGCCGTCGAATCCTGTGACTGCAGGATCGATCTCTACGCCTCCCATCATTCCATAGCCGCGCACATCGAACACGCCAGGCGCATCCAGCAGGCTGAACAGGCGCTGCAGAAAGTACGGCGACAGTGCGGCCGCGCGCTCGAACAAGGCTTCCTCGCGATAGATGCGGAGCGCTGCGAGCGACGCACTGCATGAGACGGGATGGATCGATCCGGTGTAGCCGTGGAAGAACTCGACACCAGGCCCGGCCGTGTTGAAAAGCTGCGTCTGTATTTCACGCGACACGGCAACCCCACCCATCGGAATCACACCGTTGGTGATCGCTTTGGCCATCGTCATCATGTCGGGAATGACACCGAAGCTCTGCGCGGCAAAGGCTTTGCCGGTGCGGCCGAAGCCTGTGATGACTTCGTCGAAGATGAGCAACACACCATGTTGCGTGCAGATCTCCCGAAGGCGTTCGAGGTACCCCACAGGCGGCACCAGCGTCCCGGTCGAACCCGCGATCGGTTCCACAATGCATGCCGCGATGTTTTCAGCCCCATGAAGCTGGATCAGTCGCAGCAGGTCTTCGGCAAGTTCCGCACCGTGCGCGCCCTGGCTGGGCTTTCCCTGGTTCTGCGGCAGCCACGTGTGACGCATGTGTACCGCGTGCAGCATGGGCGGCCCAAAGGCGCGGCGGTTGTTCGGCATGCCCGCAAGTGCCACGCCTGACAGGTTGCAGCCATGGTAGGACCGCTCCCGCGACACCATGATTGTTCGTGACGCTTCACCCCGTGAGCGGTGGTACTGCAGCGCCAGCTTCAGCGCGGTATCCACGGCCTCTGAGCCACTATTCGTGAAGAAAAGTCCAGGCAGCTCGCTAGGCAGCAGGGTTGCAAGTTGCTCTGCAAGTTCTGCGGCTACGGGGTGCGCACGCATAAAGCTGGATGTGTAATCCAGCCGCAGAATCTGGGCGGAAACCGCTTCAGCAATTTCTCTGCGGCCATGCCCCGCGGGCGTGCAGAAGAGCGCGGAACTACCGTCCAGAATCTTGTCCCCTGCCGGGCTGAAGAAGTAATTGCCTTCCGCGGCCACGAACATGCGCGGGTCCATCGCGAAGTCACGATTCGGTGTGAATGGGAGCCAAAGCGGTTGATGTGTCATGGTGCCTGGCATCAAGCATAGACCGTAAACGGCCGCACGACACGCGTGACCTGGCCGTCCGGGCTGGGGTTATCCGGGTCTACGCCGACCTGAACACTGTGCGCATACGCTAGCAGCTGGGCGAAGAGGATCTCGAACGGAGCGCGTAATGCATCCGGCAGAGACGGAGCCATGGCGGGCACCTGCCAACGGTGCGGCAGATCCGTTCCCGGTTCCCCACCCAGCAGGCAGACGTTGCGCATGCCACGGGCCGCGAACTCGCGGACCAAGTCGTCTTCGTACTGCCGCTTCAGCGGGTCCGTCGAAAGCAGGCAGAGGATCGGGGTGTCGTCACGCAGGATGCTGATGGGGCCATGCCGGAAGCCAAGAAAGCTCTGGGCCATGCCCAGCGTGTCACCCGCCGTCAGTTCCAGCGACTTAAGCGTCATCTCCTGTGTGAGGCCGTGCATGGTGGAGGCAAGGACCACGAAACGGCTCGCGCCCTCCGCGGCAATTGCAGTCGCCGTGGTGAACATCGACTCGAGGTGCTGACGCGCGTTCGCAACGATGCCCGGCATGTGCTGCCGCAACGTTTCTAGGTGACGAAGCGCCAGCCCCGCGAGCGTGAGGTTCGAAAACGAACCGGTCATGGCAAGACTGCGGTCGTTGGTCCCCTCGTGAAGCTCCAGCACGGTCACACCCGGGAGCTCTGCCAGCCTGCTTTGGGCGGTGCATGTGATGGCAAGGTGCTCGACTCCGGGGAAAAGCCGCTGCATCCGCTGCACCACACCCGCGCTCTCCGGGCTGTTGCCGGACCGTGCCAGCGATACAAGCAGATCACCCTCGCCGAGCTTCGGCACGCGCACCTCGACCTCTTCCCGCGAGAGCAGGAGCAGGTCCGTCGTGTCAATCGCATAACCTCCATGCCATGCTTCCGCGACACACTGCCCCGCATAGCCTGAAGTACCTGCGCCGGTAAAGATGACCCGGCCAAAACCGCTCGCGCGGTGCTTGAGGAATAGCTCGGCCCGACCCAGCGTGTCCGGCCACAGGTCCGGTTGTTGTGCAATCTCCCGGGCAAGCAGGCTGTTCCGCGGGTAATTCCTCTCGACGATCAGAGACACATATACCTCTTACAATTTTCTTTCCCGGCAGGAAGACGGAGGACGGGAGGGATCATTCCGTTCCATGAAAATTGTCTCCCGACGTAAGCACTTATGCGCCTCCCTGGAGACACACTCGTTAGAAGTAGAGCTTGCCGGCCAACTGGATTTGCCGATTGCCGTTCGATCCGTCGCGCAGGGTCGTGATCTGACCGAAGCTCGCCGGAGTCGCCAGGCTGGTGGTCGAAGGATTGGAGAAGTTCGGTGTGTTCGTAAGATTAAACGCCTCGGCCCGGAACTGCGCGGTGAAGCGCTCCGACACCCGGAAGTTCTTGAAGATCGAGAAGTCGAGGCGGCGGTAAGCGGGTCCACGAAACTGCGACGGACCACCACCCAACGGTGAGTAGTCGGTCTGTCCATTGACCGTGGCGACCGGCGCATTTGCGAAGGCTGCAGGATTCAGGAAGTTACGCACGCTGTACCCTGCCGGGTTGACCGCGGTGGCCGCATACGGGTTCGTACCAGACACGCGATTTACAAAACAACCATAAGTAGTCGTGGTTGTCACGGAGCAGCGGATGGTGCCGGGCTGCCCGTCTTCCGTTACAAAAATCCAGTTTGTCGCCCATCCGCCCAGCAGCGCGTTCACCAGCGCTCCGCTGTGATTCATGAACTGCCGGCCTGTACCGACCGGTAACTCATAGGTGCCGCTGACATGCAGGACTCGCGGAATGTCGAAGTCACACTTACCGTAGTCGCCGGCAATGCCGAAGCCCGGCAGCGTGGCCGCGCGGAAGCTCCCGATAGCCGTCGCATTCAGAAAATCACGTCCGTTGGTCATGCACCGGGAGTAAGTGAAGTTCGCCAGCACGCTCAAACCCCTGGCGAAGCGGCGGTCGTACGTGGCCTGCAGCGAGTTATAGTTCCCCATGCCTTCAAACGTCGTGTAGTTTCCCCCCGTAGCGAAGTCGGGGAAGGGTGAGAACGAAAGCGAGTTCTGCCCGGGCCTCAGGATCTGCGAAGGCCGGTTGGGCGCGATGTATACCCCAAGATGCCGCGTAACATTGCCCACGTAACTAAGCTGAAAGGATTGATTCTGCGATATCTGGTACTGCATGGAGAGGTTGTAGTTCTGGTTGTACGGTGTGCGGATGTGATAATCCTCACCCTGCACCGAAACACCCGACGGACTTACCTGCGAAGGAACAAGGCTGATGTGCGAGAGACCGTTTTCAAGCGTGCCCGTCGCACCATCCGGATACACAATCGACTGGTTCGGCGTGGTGTTGGTGTAAGTCAGCGCGAACTGATTGGGAAACGCTCCGAAGGTGTACTGCGACGAGTTCTCAAAGCCGCCATAGAAGATACCGTAGCCGGCACGTGCCACCAGGCGCGGACTTACCTGGAAGGCCAATCCCACACGCGGCGCGAAGTTGCCCCACTGCACCGTTTGTAGACCTGCCTGTCCGGAGCAGACGATGTTGACCTTATCCTTGATGGCAGCCGCATAGAAGGCCGCCGAGAATTGCGAGTTGCAATACGCCGGTCCGAAAAGGTAGTTTGCACCGCCGCCTGCGAGTGGCTGGAAATTCGACTGCTGCCCGCGGCGCTCGATTAAAGGCCCGAACCAATCCCAGCGCAGACCGAAGTTAAGCGTCAGGCTTTGGGTCGCTTTGTAATCATCCTGAAAATAGGCGCCGTTGTAAGTGCGCTTCATGTCCGTGTTGTTGATGTTGGACGCCTGTACGCTCTCCGCGCCACCCAGCAGGTTAGTTCCACCTGGAACCGTAGTGGCGGTCGGAGTCAACAGCAGTTGCGCGATACCGGTGTTGCCGGACGTCTGTGTCGGGATATCTGTGAAGGCGCCGTTGTAGGTAAAGTTGCCGCGCGCCGCGACCGGCTGAAGCACTGAGAACCTCAGGTTCTGCCAGGTGTAACCGGCCTTCAGCGTGCTGCGGCCCATCGTCTTCGTCAGATCGTCAGAGAACTGCAGCACGGTGCTGTATTCCACCGAAGGCAGATAGCTGACGCTGCCGAGCGCGAGGCTGTTGATTGTGTAACGCCCAAGTCCGCCGTTGACGGAGCTCTGCTGCACACCCTGAATCCCGAATTGAGCCGGGATGCCCTGCACACCGGAGTTTGGTTGCAGGCGCGAGGCTTCCAGCCGATTCATACCCGCACGTACTTCGTTGATCAAGGTCGGTGAGAAGGTGTGGGTCTCGCTAAGCACCGCGCCATACGCGGTGGATGATGTGGTGCCCTGCGCGAACGAGCCACCATCTGCAATGCCGGCAAACGGTCCGGGCACATACTGCGGATTACGCAGATAGCTGAAGCGGGCAAACCCGGCATCTTTCTCGCGAAAGAGCTGATCGAGCCGAACATCGTAGGAGTTGGTAGTGTTCGTGCCCTGCCGGCTGCTCACGTAGTTGTTCAGGGTGCCGGAGCTGGTGGGACCGGGAAACAGGGACAGCAGCTTCATCGCATTCGGGTCAAGGCGGCTTGCCGGAATGATGTTATTCGTCGCGTCGAACGGTGTGCGCGCGTAACCGATCACCGTTCCGGCCGCGCTGGTGCCGCAACTCACGGTAACTGCCGTGACCGCATCCGGCACGCCGCATGTTACAGGACGTGTTGTAGCAGGATCGAAAATCGTGCCGATGCGAAAGGTCCTACCCAGCACATCCCTGGAGGTGGTGGCCTGGAGCAGCTCGGAAAAGTTTGTGAAGCCGCTGCTCTGCTCGAGCGCAGTTGGAACAGATGCTGAAACTGTCTGCGCCTGGTCGTTGCGCAGACCCTGATAGTCGCCGAACAGGAAGGTGTGATTGCGGATGATCGGCCCGCCCAGCGTCCCGCCGAACTGGTTTTGGCTGAAATGCCCTTTGGGTGTGCCGGGCAGCGCGAAATACAGATTCGCGTCCAGCGCGTTGTTACGCACGAACTCCCACGCACTGCCGTGAAGCGCATTCGAGCCAGACTTCGTGGTGGCGTTCAGCACGGCGCCTGCGGCGCGCCCAATTTCGGCGCTGTAGTTACTTGTCTGAATGCGAAACTCCTGGATCGCATCCGGCGGTGGCAGCACGGCGTAAGAAGTACCGTTCAAAAAGTCGACGAGGTTCGAGTTGTTGTCGATGCCGTCCAGCAGATAGTTGTTCTGCGCGGGTCGCGTGCCATTTGCCGCGAACGAACCGGTGGCGCCCATGCCGCGCGTGTCCGCCTGGTTCTGCGTCACGCCCGCCGAGAGCTGCGCAAGGAACGTGAAGTTACGGCCGTTCAGCGGCAGATCGACGATCTTTTTTGCATCGATAATCTGCCCCACGGAGGCGTCCTGCGTCTGCAACTGAGGCGCATCGCCCGTGACCGTGACTACCTGCGAGGTCTGGCCGGGCGCCAGCGCAGCATCCACCAGCACCCGCTGCTGCACCGACACCGTGACGTTCTTATGCTCGAAGCGGGAGAACCCGGACGAATCCACCGTGACGGTATACACACCGATCTTGACCGGGCTGAAGGTGTATTCGCCCTGGGAGTTCGCGGTCGTGTTCACGGTGAAGCCGGTGTCCTGGCTGGTCAGCGTGATCTGACTGTTCGGCACCACGGCACCGCTGACGTCCCGCACAACGCCCACTACGGAGCCGGAATCAACCTGCGCCACGAGGGATGAGGAGAGCAGAACAGCGCCGGCCATCGCGAGCGCACAAGAGCCCCGCCTGCCCGCCAAGAACGATCTTTCCCAGACTGCCGTCAACATAGAAGTGACCTCGTGGATGAAGTTGAACAAGCTGCTGCGGCGGACGCGCTGTTTCGTGGAGCTCTCAAATCAGCGAACCAAATGCGTTCCGATAAAAACGCGAGCAATGCAGTGACGGTCCTCCTACCTTCAGCGGATCGACGATTCTCAGGTATTTCAGGGTGAATGCAGTCACATTACTGAATGGCAGCTACTTATGCAAGCGTTTTCTGAAACTGCTTACAGACACCGCTTTGCGCAGGCTTTCTGCACGTGCTTCCCTACCAATTGACAGCTTCCTAGACAGACGCAATACTGTGCAAACGATCGCATTGCAACACTGCTCCCAATCCTTCTTGCGCTCAATCACCAACGGATCGCTCTGCATCTTCGAGGTCAAGTCCATGCCGATTCATCCTCTCGAGCCGCTCACGTTCGACGAAGTACGCCGGTCTGTCGCGCTGCTGAAGGCCGCTCCGCAGTTCACGCCGACTACCCGCATCATCAGCGTCAGCCTGCGCGAACCCGAAAAGATCAGGGTATATGCATGGCCGCAGGAGGAGTCGTCCGGGCGGAAAGCGGCTGCTGTGCTCTTCGACAATGCCATCAACACCGCCGCGAATGTTCTGCTCGATCTGTCAGAGGACGCCGTCTCCGCCTGGGCATATGCTGAGCCCGGCCTGCAACCCACATTGTCCGTCGACGAGCAGATCGAGTGCGAGCAGGCCGTGCTGCGCAGCGTTCCATTTCGTGAAGCGCTGGAAAGACACTACGGCATAACCGACACCAGCCTCGTGATGGTCGATATCTGGAGCGCGGGCAATTACGGCTCCGAGGAGGAGCGCACGTACCGCCTGACGCGGCCGCTGTGTTTTCTGCGAAGCGATCCCACCGACAACGGCTATGCCCGGCCGATCGAAGGCATTCGGCCCGTGGTCGACCTGAACCGGATGGAAGTGATCCGGGTGGAGGAGTACGGTGTGTGGCCGCTGCCGCCGCAGGAGGGCAACTACAACGACGAGCGCGTCAACCCCAAGCGGACGGGCATCAAGCCGCTCGAGATCACACAGCGGGACGGCCCGAGTTTCACGCTGGAGGGCAAGCAGTTGAAGTGGCAGAACTGGAAGCTGGTTGTTGGCTTCACTGCGCGGGAAGGCCTGGTCATCCATGATCTGCGTTACACGGAGGGCGGACGCGACCGGCCGGTTCTTTTTCGCGGATCACTGACGGAGATGGTGGTGCCGTACGGCGATCCATCACCGACACAGGTGCGGAAAAATGCCTTCGACGTCGGCGAATACGGCATGGGCATGTGCGCCAATAGCCTGAAACTGGGCTGTGACTGCGTGGGGCACATTGCCTACCTGGACGCGGAACTATGCGACAGCCGCGGTGGCCGGCTCACGATTGAAAATGCGATCTGCATCCACGAAGAAGACTTCGGTATTCTATGGAAGCACACCGACCGGCGGCATCCCGATCGTCCGGAAGTCCGCCGTTCGCGCCGCCTCGTCGTCTCGTCGGTATCGACAGTTGAGAATTATGAGTATGGTTTTTTCTGGTACTTCTACCAGGACGGTAACATCCAGTTCGAAATTAAGTTGACGGGTATACTCTCGCTTGGTGCCGTGCATGAGGGCGAGAAGCCAAAGTACGGCACGGTGATCGCTCCGCTGCTGTACGCGCCCAACCATCAGCACTTCTTCAACATGCGGCTTGACTTTGCGGTGGACGGGATAGAGAACACCGTGCAACAACTGGATATCGTCGCCTTACCGCTGGACGAGACGAACCCTGAGGGCAATGCCTTTTACGCGCAGAAGACGATCCTCGCTCACGAGAAGCAGGCCTGCGCGAACCTGAACGTGGATAGCGGCCGCACCTGGAAAATTGTGAATCCGGGCTCGCTGAATAACATGGGCGACCCGGTCGGCTATAAGTTCTTTGCCGGTGATAATGCGAAGCCCTTCGCCTCCCCCAGTGCATGGTGGCGCAAGCGTGCGGGCTTTGTGGATCACCATGTCTGGGTAACACCCTTCCGCGAAGACGAGCGCTTTGCCGCTGGTGATTATCCCAACCAGAGCAGTGGCGGCGACGGTCTGCCCAAGTGGACGGCGCAGGACAGACCCATTGAAAACACGGACCTCGTCTTCTGGTATACCTTCGGTCACACGCACATTCCCAGGGCCGAGGATTACCCCGTGATGCCCGCGGCTTACATTGGATTTCTGCTGAAGCCAAACGGCTTTTTCAACAACAACCCGGCGAACGACTTGCCCTCAACCACCGCTCGGAATTCAGCCAGCGAAAGTACCTGCAAGCACTGTTAGGGAGACCGACCGTGATTACATTGAAAGACGCAAAGCAGATCATCGAGGCAGCCGAGGCAAAGGCAATCGCGATCGGCCAGCCCATGAACATCGCTGTGGCTGACGCTGGCGGCAACCTCATCGCACATGTGCGTATGGACGGCGCGTGGCTCGGCAGCATCGATATTTCCATCAAGAAGGCGTACACCTCTCGCGCCTTCGATATCGCGACGAAAGACCTGGCGACGCACTCGCAGTCCGGCGGCCAGTTCTTCGGTATTCATGCCTCCAATGACGGCAAGATCATGATTTTTGCCGGGGGCATTCCGCTGAAGAAGGATGGTGCAGTCGTGGGCGCCATCGGTGTCAGCGGTGGCTCCGGTGACCAGGACCATGCCGTAGCCGAGGCCGGTGCTGCTGCATACGGCGCTTAAACTCCTTCGCAGAACAGCGGGCGACGCTCAGTTTCTCTCGAGCGTCGCTTTTCGTTTGAGCAAGTCAATCTTCCTGCGCAACTGTGAGGTGCGGGCGGCAGCCGTGGACCTGCGGATGACGAGCTCCGTCTCGAGCGTGTATCCCGTACCGCCATTGCGCTTCAGTTTCAGCATGCGATCCAGTGCCTTGAATGACATCAATCCCAGTTGCTCACGCGGCACGCGGATCGTGGTCAGTGGAGGCCGTGCAAGAAACGAAAAAGAAATGTCGTCGATGCCGACCACGGAAATGTCATTGGGCACGTCGATGCCAGCTTGCTCCAGCGCGACCATTACCCCCATGGCGATCATGTCGTTGCCGCAAAAAATTACGGTCGGCGTGTTACGCGCGGATAACATCACCTTCACCGCCTTCGCCGCTGCATCGAGATCGTACGCGCTATGCGCAACCGGGGACGGGTTCAGACCGCGCCTTTTCAGTCCCTCCACGAGCGCATCCCGGATGGTGCAGGCGGCGCGATTCGTGACCGGCCCGGCAATCACGGCCACCCTGCAGTGGCCTAGCGCGGCCACGTGTTCGATTGCCTGGGACAACCCGCGCTCATAGTCGATGTTGACGCTGCTCACCAGCCGGCCCGGCTTCGCGCCGCTGCCCAGCACCACCGCAATGCCCTCCTGCGTGAGGGTTGCAACCGCGGCATCTGGCAGCGAAGACGTCATCAGTGCCACGCCGCGAACGTTGTTCTCAATCAGCTTCCGCAGCACCGCCTCGGTGCGTTGCTCGCTGTACTCCGTGTTCAGCAGCAGCACATCGAAGCCGCGGTCCCAGGCCTCCGACTGGAAGCCGCGAATGATTTCAGAAAAGAAGGGATTTGCAATCTCCGAAATGACCAGGCCGAAAAGATCGCTCTTGCCGATGGCCAGCCGCCGCGCATGCACGTTACGGTGATAGTGCATTTCGTCGACGGCGGACATCACCCGGCGAATGGTTTCTTCAGAAATGTAGGGACTCTTGCTCAGTACACGAGAGACGGTCGCCGTGGAGACACCAGCGCGCTTCGCCACTTCGTTCATTGTGTGAGCCATGGTGGTCCTTCATGCCATAGTACTGCCGAACGGGCGAGCCTCGTGATGGTTGTAACGGCGAAAGGTATCCGGGAAGATCCAATCCGTCTACTTACATCACTCAAGTCGACTATGTCGGATAACCATGCTCCTGCAGAAAGCGCTGCACATAGTTCGGATCGCGGAAGGCCTCGGTTCCACCTGGTCGCTGGGTGGAAAGCGCACCCGCAATGTTACCCGCCTCGGCGCATGCAAATGGGTCGAATCCTCGCAGGTAAGCCACCAGAAATCCTGCGTTGAAGCTGTCGCCTGCACCGATGGCATCCACCGGCTGCACGCGGAGTCCGGGTACATGGTGAACGACGCCCTCCGTCCGCATAGAGCAGCCGCGCTCCCCACGCTTCACCACCATCAGCGGCACGGCCGGTGCGAACTCCGCTATCGCCTGCTCTGGATCGTCAATGCCGGCCATGCGACACAGTTCGCGCTCACTCGGCATGAAGACATCTGTAAGTGCCAGCAGCTCGTCAAGCGGCTCACCCCATGTGTCCGCGGGATCGTCATTCGTATCGAGTGAGAAAGTCATGCCGCTCTGCTTCAGGGCACGCACCAGGTCCGGTAAACCCGCGTGCAGCGCAGTCTGAAGATATAACGAACAAAGGTGCAGATGCCGAGCCTGCTGCAATGCCCCAAAATTCAGGTGCCGGCAGCTCAGCTTTTCAATGGCACCAAGGTACGTGAGGTTATGGCGCACGCTGCCATGCGGCAAAAGGATGGTCACGCCGGTGGTGACGTCCGGATCCACCATCGCACCAGTAAGCTCCACGCCGGCCTGTCGCAGCCGGTCCAGCGCAAGGCGGCCAAAGTCGTCATCACCAACCAGCGTGGCAAAGCGAACACGCAGGCCAAGCATCGCCGCGTTATGCGCCACGATTGCAGAAGAGCTGCCAAGTGTGGAGATGAAGCCCGTCGCGAGCAGATCGCGTTCCGTTGCCATTTCCACAGGCAGTCCATACAAAATCAAGTCAACATTCAGTTCTCCGGCGATGGCCAAGTCGAAGATCTTTTCGTTCGGCACTCGTTCCATCTTTCCGCCGCATCGCAAGCCTAAGCTAGCAGAGCCCCTGCGTGGTGGTCGTCAACACAGACCCGCATGCATCCGATTGTAATCATCCTCGATCGGTCTGACCGTTGGGACGGTTTGCCTGGGTTGCTGTGCAAAGAAATTCTGCGCGGCGAGCAGGCATACTCGCTGGAACCTTGCTAAGGTGTAGCAATCAAAGAAATAAAGCAGGCGTTGGCCGAGCCCTTTCGCTTGCGTTTGTAACCGCTTGCACGGAATCGTACTGTTCCGTCGGTTTGCAGCTTCTCGCATCATTTTCTTCCTGACAGTCAGCCAGACCATGTGCAAGGAGTTTGCCAGTGGCCCAACGCGGGACGACAAGCAAGAGCAGGGGCGATCTGAAAAGCGCACGGCTGTCGCAGTGGGAGACAATCGGCCAATCACTGGCCAACATTGCACCCACCGGCGGACCGGCGATGCTGATCCCGCTGGTGCTGGTTACTTCCGGCCGCGGTACCTGGCTTGTGTTTCTCCTGGCTACGCTAGGAATGTCCTGCATCGGGTACGAGATCAATGTCTTCGCCAAACGTTCCAGTTCGCCGGGCTCGCTCTACACGTTTGTTCGCGATGGATGGAGCACCTATGCCAGCGTGCCGACAGGATGGGCGTTGATCCTTGCCTATGTCGCGACTGCTTCGGCCGTAACAGGAGGCATCACCAACTACGTGTATGCATTGTTCTGGCCCGGTGCTCCCGTGGGTGTTATGGGAGCCGCCGTAATCACATGCGCAGCTGTGCTGCTCGCAGGCTTTCTCGCGTACCGTGATGTGCAGGTTTCAGCCAGGCTCATGCTGATCATTGAAGCAGTTTCCATCGCCGTGATCCTCCTGCTGTTTCTTATTCCGGGGCACACCAGCGCAACACATTTCGATAAAGACCAGTGGCTGCTTACCGGTGTGACGTTCAGGCAGGTACGTGCGGGCCTGGTTCTGGCCGTCTTTGCCTATGTGGGCTTTGAGAGCGCGACGTCGCTTGGCGCCGAAGCAATCCATCCCTTGAAGACGATCCCGAGAGCCGTGCGATGGACCGTGTGGGCGTCTGGAATATTTTTCATTATTTCTTCCTACTCAGAGGATATCGGCTTCGGACACCATGCCGAGGCAGTCATCAGCAGTGCTGCACCGCTGCACATCATGGCAAACCTGCGCGGCCTGCCGATATTTTCCCCCATCATCGCTGCGACGACTGTGTGCAGCTTTTTTGCGTGTGCTCTGGCCTGCATCAACGCGGGCGCGAGGACCCTGTTCATGATGGGCAGGGACGGTTTCCTGCCTGCACGATTCGGGGACGCCCACCATCGCAACAAGACTCCCCATGTGGCCGTTGTGTGCATTACATGCGCAGTCCTGGTTGGCCCGCTGGGGTTAATCCTGCTGCATAGTTCTCCCCTGGACATCTATGGATGGGTAGGAACGTTTGCGACCTTCGGTTTTCTGACAGCCTACGCATGCGTCGTGTTCACCGGCGCAGCCGTCACATGGAGGGCGCGGCAGTTTCCTCTGTTCTCTCTGCTCTCGTTGCTGTGCGCAGTGGTCATCCTGGCCCTGTGTAGCTGGAGCGCGTTCGAACCCGGACTGGACGCGGTTTACCGGCGCCTGCCGTATGCCTACATGGTCTGCGTCGCCCTCGGGACTCTGTTCACTTTCATTGTTCTCACTGCGCATAAATCTGGTGAAATTGAAGACAGGGTAGTATGACCTTACTCTCTTCCAGCGCCCCTAATCAGTCAACCACAAGGATCCTCATGGGCACGTGAGGAAAGACTTAGGTTTTTGCTAGGTCTGCGTGGACCCAGTAAGCCCCTGCATAACCTCCATATGAAGAGATCGCGTAGAGGCGAGTTTACCCTCGCCGCGCTACAGCCGTGAACATAATAGTTTTGGGGCGCGTAGATCAGAAGCACTGTATTGTCTTTCGCGAGCGCGCTGAGCCGGGCAACGCTGATCCTGATTTCTTCGCTTACCAGGCGACCTGGACAGCACATCAGGAGGGCGGATCGGTTGCCCGAGGTCGTGATTGGCGATAACACCGTTTTCTTGGAACGACTCTGCGAAGGTCACAGCTACACTGGCGCCGAGAAGCCTTGACTTAGGGGCAGGTCATCATACGTGACCCCCTCTCCGTTCTTGGGGTGGCGCCGCACCTCCGCTGGTTGTCTTCAAAGTACTGCTCGGCTCTTTCGCTCGGCGGCGACGTTGCCCGGGGACAGGTCACGGTCGATGCGTCCGCGACGTTGCGAAACTTCTCGGTACGGCCCACAACCTTGGAGCAGTACGTGTCGAGGCTGATACAGGATCGGCCCTGAAGATCAGAGAGCAGTCTCTTTCCGTACCAGGATGTTCACAAGCCGTCTCACTCTGAGCAGTGGCGGAGTGATAGACGACCTTCCCGCTATCTTTCGAAGTTTGTGCGGCCAACCACGACATAGGCGGCTTCCCGAAGATCTGAGTAAAAGTCCGAGTAAGCGCTCCTACGCTGCTGTACCTAACTGTAGGTGCTGCCGTCTTCAGTGGCTCTCCCCTTTTGAGGAGCAATTGCGCGACACCGATGCGCCTATAGGTCAGGTATTCAAAGAGAGTCTGACCCATGATGCGCAGGAAATGATCTGCGAAGCGTGCCCGCGACATTCCACCTGCGCGTGCTAATTCTTTCCAGTCTCCACGCTCTCAGGCTCCGCTGGAGCGTTGAAAGCACTCTCGAGAGGTGGTGATCGGCAAGCACGATTAGTATCCCGCCGTGCATCGCATGTGTGTCGATGGCGAAGCGAAGCAGCAGCACCAGGAAGTACTCCCGCCAGGCGGTCAACCGCCACCTGTCGACCGTCTCGTTTGCCGGAATGCCTCAACAAACAGACACTCCGCTATGGGGACGAGGCTCGATCGGCGGCGAGCGGGATGATCAGACGCTTTGGTAGGTCGGACGCCAGTGGGTTGAGCATTCCAGCCCCAAACTCCACAGATGCACATACAATCTCCGCACCATCGGAACGAAAGATGTGTTCTCCAGGGCGAATGTAAAGCAGAACACAAGGTCCCTCGACATCAGCGAGAGGCTCCCCGGCTTCGAAAACCGTCAACTTAGCCCGACGGAGGAGGTGAAGGTGCCCTGCCGTCTCTGTCGCACGATCGCTTGATGTACCGCAAAGCGTTCCGGCAGGAAAGATCCTCGTCGACAGAGTGAGTGTGAATCACATGAGCGGGAGACCGCCACGGAGATGGTCAAGTTCTAAGGGGCCGGTCCTCGCCGCAGCAATCGATCGCGTCATGAAGACCAAAGCAGTCGTGATGTCGGGCTATTGCTGCTGGTCGGCTGGTAAACCACTCAGTTGGCCATTGTTAGACGACCTTGCTTCTCATGCGAATGTTTTAAGTCCTGATTGTTCTCTGATGAAACTTGCTCATCCTGTGTTGAAAAACAGGATGAGTTCACGCTAACGCTGTTGAGTTCTGGTCCGCTTCTCATGGTAAATTTTCACTACTCGGTTCACATAATCTGAAGGGCTTGCGCGCATCGCGCGGGAGTCTAAAGAATTCTCTTTTCTAAGGGTGGTCATGGGTTCATTGCGCGTGCAGGGGATTTTAGGTGCGACTGTTCTGGCAGCCGTTTCAACCACTTACCTCTACGGTCAGGCCAGCATCGGTGGGAGCCTTCGCGGGATCATCACGGACAGAAGTGGAGCGGTCGTACCAAATAGTTCAGCCTCGCTTACCAGCAGCGAAACCGGAGTGACATTCAACGCACCTGTTAACGGTTCCGGTGAGTACAGCTTCCCAAGTGTTGCTCCTGGCAGATATACCCTGACCGTAAGCAGTGCCGGGTTTGTTAGCGCAAAGTTCGAAAATGTTGTGATCGATCTGAATCAGGCTAAGCTGCTGCCCGTGACTCTGCAGGTTGGCGGTAGCAACGTTACGGTGGAGGTCACAGCTGAGTCAGAAAAGATCGTAACGCAGGAGACAAGTGTCACCGGTCTCTTCACCGCGAACCAGATTGCGAACCTGCCGCTGAACGGTCGCGACTACCAGAACCTGGTATACCTGTCGCCCGGCGTAACGCGCGCGGCAAGCGGTACAGGTCAGGGATCCGGCGTAGTGGCAGCGGGAACCCGGCCAACTAACAACAATTACCTAATCGACGGCGTAGATAACAACAGCCCAAGCGTACCCTCCGGTGCGACCGGCGGCAGTAGCGGCCAGATCGGCGCGGTGCCGCTTGATGCGATAAGCGAGTTTACGGTAATTAGCACGAACGGTTCTGCGGAATTTGGCCGGTCCTCTGGTGCAGTGGTGAACGTCGTCACGAAGAGTGGGACGAACCAGGCCCATGGCACGCTCTTCGAATTCGTGCGCAACCCAAAGTTCAATACACGCCAATGGTTTGACCCGCTCACCTTCAAATCAGCGCTAAAGCAGAACGACTTTGGGGGTCGGTTCGGGGTCCCTTTGATGAAGGACAAAACGTTCATGGTCGGCGCATATGAGGGCTATCGCCAGCGTCAGAGTGCCACCACAACGCTGGTACTGCCCACCACGGAAGCGATCAGCGCCATCACGCAACCTGCGCTCAAAGCATTGCTGTCAGCCACCTTTCCCGCCGTTTCAAATGGCGGCACTCCTGTGACAGCGGCGAACTTCAGCACCAGCGGTATTGCATCCACGACGCAGATCGTCCGTATACTGAATCCGCTGGATGGCGATACCGGTTTCGTTCGTTTCGATCAAGTTTTTTCGGATCGCAACCAGGTCTTCCTCACGGGCAGCATTAGTAACATCGTGCAGAGCGCGGGCCAGACCAACGCTGTACCCTTCGCGGGCTATGGGCAGACACAGCGGCCGTACCATTTCGTTCTCGGCGATAACATGACCTTTTCGCCGCGCGTGCTCAATTCATTCCGTCTTGGCGTACAGCGTCAGTCCCTCGCTTTCCCGGGAGAGATCCCGGGTGCGGCTCTGCTTGCATCCGGCTCGGCCCGCACAGCAGGTCCTTTCGTAGGCGCAGCCTATTCCTCTTCGCTCATTTCGGCCAACGGCATACCGAACTTGAACAGCACGCTCGGTCTGTACACGGGTACGGGCGTAACGGCGAATCTGCCGCAAGGGCGTGCCGAGAATACGATCGTCGCCACGGATGTTGTGAACTGGATCCATGGCAAGCATGAGATCAAGGTTGGCGCAGAAGTTCGGCGCATCCAAGAAAATGGCTATTTCTCCGCAACGGTGCGACCTTCTGTCACCCTGCTGGATACAACCTTCAATAACTTCATCACGGGGGCCGTCAGCAACGTCGCACAGCGCTTTTATTTGAACGGCAGCTCCGAGCGCGGATTTCGACAGTTTGAGCAGGGCTACTTCCTACAGGATACGTGGAGGCCGACTGGTCGGTTGACGGTAGAAGCAGGTATCCGCTATGACCTTTACCCTGCCTTCGGCGAATCAAAGAATCTGATCGCAAACATGTTCGTCATTGGCTCGAATGGGCAGCCACAGGCATGCACGTCACTACCGTTCGGCGTTGGTATGACGCAGGTGGCCCTGGTTAACGCGAAGCAGTTCGGCTTGAAAGCCTTCTGCACCGACTTCAACAACGTTGCTCCCCGCCTTGGCTTTGCCTATGACATTGGTGGAAACGGCAAGACGATTATTCGCGGCGCTTGGGGATACTTCTACGACCGCATCTTTGACAACGTGTACGGCAACTCGCGCTTCAACGCTCCTTTCACCGTGGCGACGACAACCTTTCCGACAGCATATGACGGCACCCAGGCTACTGGTGCTGCCGCAGCCATCTCCACCACGGGCGTGTATAGCGCCACGACAGTTGATCCGAACATCCGGCAGCCCTATACGCAGCATTTCAACCTGTCGCTCGGGCAAGAACTGGACAGCAACACGTCCGTTACGGTGGCTTATGTTGGGAGCATCGGCACCAAACTTCTAACTACGGCTTACCCGAACTTTGGAACGACCTTCCCAACCTCCTTCCGACCCACAAATCAGGGCAACCTGGCGCGCTCACAGTCCGACATCAACGCTGGCATTATTCGCGGACCGTTCAGCTCAATCACGAATGTGCAGTCGAACGGCAACTCGAACTTTCATTCACTGGAAGTATCTCTGCGGCGGCGTGCTGCTCATGGGCTGTCAGGGCAGGTTGCCTACACCCTTGCGCACAGCATGGACTCCATCTCGGACGAAATCGCCGGTAACACTGACTCTGCGGCGCCTCAAGCTACCTACGACAATCTTCTGGCTCCGTACCTTGCACCGGGCACGCCCTGCACTTCGGCCGTGGTAACCGGCCAGACGACGGCCGCGACGATCTCAGCTGATCCAGTGTTTACTGCAGCGATGCAGTGCGCCACGCGCAACACGACACTCACCACGGCACAGGCAGCGCAACTGTTTGTGCAGAACTACACTGCCTTTCGCCCCAATGGCTCGAACTACGGCGACTCGTCCTTCGACGTTCGGCAGCGGCTTGCTTTAAACGTCGTCTACGCGCTGCCGTTCGGCCAGGGCAAGATGATTGGCGGCAATGTCAACGGCCTCGTAAACCAGCTCATCGGTGGCTTCAATCTATCAAGCACGATCGACACACAGTCCGGCACACCATTCATTGTGATTTCGGGCGTGGACTCGAACCGCGATGGCAACAATAACGATCGTGCGGTCTTGCTAACGTACGGCTCGGGACGCAACCCAGCATTGGTGAAAAACAGCCCGTTTTACACAAATGCGTCGACAAAATTTACCCAGAGTATCAGCCGTTTTCCGTGCGATCCGGTCACTGGCGCTCTCGATGCCAATTCGCGCTCTCGCACCTGCAGTGACGGCTCCGGATCCATCACCTTCAACCAGGGAATAGGCATCATCGATCCGCAGCAGCGTATGCACCGCGGTATGCTACGTGAGCCTGGCATTTTCAATTGGGACATGGAGTTGTTCAAGAACTTCCGTGTCTACCGAGAGAGCAACCTGCGCTTCAGCGTGGACGGCTTCAACATTCTGAATCGGGCAAATTTCGGTGTCTTCAGCAATACGCTGAGCTCACCCACCAACTTTGCCCGCGCTTCTTCGCAGCGCTCGATTAACAACACGTACTCGCGTCAGTTTCAATTCGCCCTGAAATATGAGTTTTAAGTCCCTCGGTGAAGTAGGCAGACTGGTGACTGGCCGGCTGCTCGGAGCGGTGATGCCCTTTGTCACTGGACGACCCGGCAAATGTTGCCCCTGCCCGCCCCATCGCGGAGCGACTGTGCCATGGCCGTCGCACGTTTGCTCAGCATTTAAACCTGCAACTTATCCTTGGTGCGGTTCGCGTATTTTCCGGATCAGCAAAACCTATTGATCTTGCACAAACGAGTGTTGTCCAGGAGAGCCATGCGCCCGAGATCCCTCTTCCTACTTTTGCTGCTCACCAGCGGAGTCTCTCTCTCACAGACCATCGGCGGTGTCCCTGGGCCGGCCTCCGAGCCGAAGAAGCCCATGAGCTTCGATCGCAATTCCATCGACACGACAGTCGACCCCTGTGTCGACTTCAACCAGTTCGCCTGCGGGAACTGGGTCCGAAACAATCCCATCCCAGCCGATCAGGCCCGCTGGGGTCGTTTCAATGAGCTTGCCGACCGCAACACCTACCTGCTCTATCAGGAACTCAGCGCCGCTGCCGCCCGCCCCGGAACCCCCTCCAGAAGAAATACGGCGACTACTTCGCCGCCTGCATGAATGTCGATGCTGCCGATAGGCTGGGCGCGCAGCCGCTACAGCCCGAGCTCAAGGCCATCAGCAGCCTCTCCGACAACAAGCAGCTTGCCGCCTTGGACCTTGAACTTCAGAAGAATTTTGCCAGTACCGCCTTCTTCGACGTGCGCGTCACCCAGGACCAGGTGGACTCCACCAAACAGATCCTTGCCACCGGCCAGGGCGGCCTCACACTTCCCGACCGCGACTACTACCTGGCCAACGATGCGCGTTCAAAGACGCTGCGCGACCAGTACGTCGCCCACATTACGAAGATGTTCGTTCTTCTCGGCGACACCCAGGACGTCGCCGCTGCGGAATCCGCCTCCGTCCTCGCAATCGAAACCGCGCTGGCGAAGGGATCCATGTCGCGGCTCGACATGCGCGACCCCGCCAAGCGCTACCACATCCTCACCGTCGCCCAGGTTCAGGATCTTTCTCCCGACTTCAATTGGCAACAATATCTCGCCGGCGTCAACATGAAGGCTGTTTCGACGCTGAACGTAAGCAGCCCGGGCTATGTCAAGACCGTGAACGAGGTCATCGAAGCCCAGGATTTGCCCGCTATCAAGAGCTACCTTCGTTGGCACGCGCTTCATGGTGCCGCGCCGATGCTCTCCAAGGCTTTTGTCGACGAGAACTTCAACTTCTTCTCGGCCACGCTCTCAGGCCAGAAAGAGCAGACACCCCGCTGGAAACGCTGCGTCCGCACGACCGATGCCGCCCTTGGTGAGGCCGTCGGCCAGGATTGGGTGAAGCAATACTTTCCTCCTGACGCGAAGGCCAACATGGAGAAGCTGGTCGCCGCACTTGAGAAGGCCATGGCCGAAGACATCCGGACGATCGATTGGATGAGTGACGCCACCAAGGTAGAAGCCCGGAAGAAGCTTGATGCCTTCCGCGACAAGGTCGGCTATCCCGACACATGGCGCGATTACAGTGCGCTCGCGGTGAAGCGCGATGACTTCCTCGGCAACGAAGAGCGTAACAGGATCTTTGAGACCGCCCGGAACCACGCCAAGTTAGGCAAGCCAGTCGACGAGAAGGAGTGGAGCATGACCCCGCCCACTGTCAACGCCTACTACAGCCCTCCGATGAACGACATCAACTTCCCCGCCGGTATCCTTCAGCCGCCCTTCTATGACAATGCAGCCGACCCGGCAGTTAACTTTGGCGGTATCGGCGTCGTCATTGGCCACGAGATGACCCACGGCTTCGACGACCAAGGTTCCAAGTACGACGCGACCGGCAACGTTCGCCAGTGGTGGACTGCGGAGGACCGCAAGAACTTCGATACCCGCACCGACTGTGTCGCGAATGAGTACTCCGGGTTCAAGGTCGCTGAAGGCCAGAACCTGAATGGCAAGCTGACCCTCGGTGAAAATACCGCGGACAATGGCGGCATTCGGATAGCCTTTCAAGCCCTGCAGGAGACCATTGCGCAGCATCCGGAAACGGCCCTCGCCGGGTACACGGACGGTGAGAAGGACGGCTACACTCCTGCCCAGCGTTTCTTTATCGCTTTTGGTCAGGTTTGGTGCGGCAACCAGACCGAGCAGTCCGCTCGTGTTCTAGCCAAGACCGATCCTCACTCCACTGGTGAATGGCGCACGAAGGGTACCGTGCAGAACTTCCCGGAGTTCGGCAAGGCATTTAGCTGCAAAGTCGGCCAACCCATGATGCCAGTCCAGGCTTGTCGCGTCTGGTAGGTTCAGCTTGTAAGCAGTGATTCGGCATCATGCGCGCGCTTTACGTCCCATAACAAAGCTTCTATATAGTTGCTATGTAGCGGCTCATAAGAAATGTCATGG
>CBAAAE010000011.1:0-32014 GCA_964658845.1 uncultured Novosphingobium sp.
AAGGGCAAGGACTACTACGACAAGGGCCGCACCCAGTGGAGCCAGTACGTCGACAAGGGCAAGGAATTTGTCGCGGACCAGCAAAGCAAGGTGTCCCAGGCCGTTGATGCGGGCAAGCAGATCTACCAGGAGAAGACCGAAGGTCAGCCTTCCTAGCACTGCGCACTTTACGCCGAAGCCCGCGATGAGAAAAGTCGCGGGCTTCGTTACGTCATATACTTGCACGTCTTTGAAAGGCTCCTCCTATGACAGAACATCAGTCGACATACTTGCTCTTCTACACAGGAGTGGTTGCCTTCGCGATCCTCATCCAGGGCATTGCGCTCGTCATCCTTGCGCTGGCGGCGGCGAAGCTGATGAAGCAGGTTGCGGCCTTGACGGTTGAGGCGAAGGGCAAGGTCTACCCCATTCTGGAGTCTGTCCGCGACATCACCGCCAAGGGACAGCACATCGCGGAAGTCGCACGCAACGTTGCAGTCGATTCCGAACCTAAGATTAAGCGCGTCACAGCGAACATCGCTGACACCAGTGACGTCTACCGCGCAAAAGTAGCGCAGGTCGACTCGCTGATGACGGACACCGCCGACAAAGCTCGTCGTCAGACTGACCGCGTAGACGGCATGATATCCAGTGTGCTGACGCGCACCGGTGAGATGGCCGCGAGCGTACACCATGCGATTCTTGCCCCGGTTCGCCAGGTATCAGGCATTGTGAATGGCGCCAAGGGCAGTATCGAGGTCCTGATCGAACACTTTAAGCCGAAGGCCAAGACTCCCAAGCCGGTGGCGTTCGAAGGTGAAAGCGTTTACACCGGCTACGAAGACGACTATCACGCGTAGTTTCAAGCAGGGAGGCGGTCAGGTCAGCCAACCGCCGCCCACCACTACATCGCCATCGAAGAAAACTGCTGCCTGACCAGGGGTAATGGCTCGTTGAGGATCGTCGAACGTGATCTCAACGCGGCCACTGTCGGCTGGAGCAATCATTGCGTCTGCCGGCTCATGACGATGACGAATCTTCGCCTGCACCCGCATGGGCGCATCAAGCTCACTTATGCTGATCCAGTTCACCCTATCTGCGAAGCCGGTTGTCGTGTGCAAGTCTGCTTCACGGCCTACTGTGACTCGATTCTGCGCAGGGTCGATGGATAGAACGTAGAACGGTTCTGCGGGATGATGGTTAAGCTGCTCCTGCAAACCCTTTCGCTGACCCACGGTGAAGCCCTGAATGCCACCGTGTTCTCCAACTACTTCGCCAGATGCGGTCACTAGCTCTCCTGAAGAATCGGGCATCGTGCGCCCTTGTTCCTGCAGATACGCCGACAAAAACGTCTTGTAATTGCCGCCAGGGATGAAGCAGATCTCCTGTGAATCGGGCTTATGCGCAACGCGCAGATTGTGCTCCTCGGCCATGGCGCGAACGGCTGGCTTTTCCATCTCGCCAAGCGGAAAGAGCGTCCGGCTAAGCTGCTCCTGGGTCAGGCCGAAGAGGAAGTATGTCTGGTCCTTGGAGCGATCCGCTGGTCGCAGCAGCAGCCATCGTCCGCGCTCGCTGTCAAAGCGCACGCGCGCGTAGTGGCCCGTGGCGACACGCTCCGCGCCAATGCCGCGCGCGGTCTTCAGCAATTCGTCGAACTTCAGGTGATTGTTGCAGAGCGTGCAGGGAATGGGTGTGCGCCCCGCCAGGTACTCGCTGACGAAGGGCTGCACGACATCCTGCTCAAAGCGCCGCTGCTGGTTCACCACGTAGTACGGGATGCCGATCTGCTCAGCTACGCGACGCGCGTCGTAGACGTCGTCCAGCGAACAGCAGCGCCCCTGCACCTGCTCCGGGATGCCGTCGTGCCCGGCCAGTCGGCGCTGATCCCATAACTGCAGCGTCAGACCCACCAGGCTGTGTCCCTGCTGCTGCAGCATGGCCGCAACCGCCGACGAGTCAACGCCCCCCGACATGGCCACGGCGATGGTGCTATCTGTATCGGGCGCCGTCGGGATCTCAGCCGGGTTGTCGCGCAATGCGAGCATTTACCTATTCTCTCAGGTGTGCGCGACCTGCGCCGGGTCGGTCAGAGCGAGCGCATGCGACGAACTGCGGCAATGACGATCCCCAGTGCGGCATCTACCTCGTCGTCCGTGGTCAACCGGGAGATCGATATCCGCACACTGCTGCGGGCCTCCGCGTCGGTCAGGCCCATCGCCCGAAGCACGTGCGATGGCTCGATCGCGCCGCTCTGGCAGGCTGATCCACCGCTGATCGCCAGGCCCTGCAGGTCCAGCGCGATAACGAGTTCCTCGGCGTTCACGCCATCGAAGCGTACGCAGGTGGTATTTGGCAGGCGGCTGACAGACTCCCCGTGAACCTCGACGCCATCGATCTGCCGTTTCAATCCCGCCTCCAGGCGGTCCCGTAAGGCGTATAAGTGCGCCGGCCCATCATGATCAAGCCACGACTTCGTCGCGGCGGCCGCGGCACCCAGGCCGACGATTCCCGCGACGTTTTCGGTGCCGGCGCGCCGCCGCCGTTCGTGGCTGCCGCCGTGCATCATCGGTTGCAGGGGCACGCCGCTGCGCACCCACAAAGCGCCCACACCCTGCGGCGCGTGCATTTTGTGTGCGGACAGGGAAAGCAGGTCACACCCCAGCGATCGCACGTCCACGGGCAGCTTGCCGCAGGTCTGGACCGCATCCGTATGCATCCATGCGCCGCCCTGGTGCGCGGCCTCCGCGATGGCTTCCACCGGTTGCAGCACGCCGGTCTCGTTGTTGGCCAGCATCACGCTCACCAGCTTTGTCCGTGGCGTCATGGCGTCAGCCACGGCCCGGGGCTGCACGACGCCGTTTCGATCGCAAGGCACCCGTGAGACCATCAGGCCGCGTGCCTCTAGGGCGTCCGCCGCGTGCAGCACCGCATCATGCTCGATTGTGCTCACGATCAGGTGCTCGCCAGGGCTCAAGGTGCCAAAGAGTGCGAGATTGTCGCTTTCGGTGCCACCGCTAGTGAATGTGATGTCGGCTGGCCGCGCACCCAGCAGGGAAGCGATGTGTTCGCGAGCGTCGTCGATGGCTCCGCGGGCGCCGCGTCCGAATCCATGCACGGCCGACGCGTTCCCGAAGCGCTCTCCCCAGAACGGGCGCATTGCCTCCAGCACCTCCGGCAGCGGGGGCGTGGTTGCATTCGCGTCCATGTAGATGCGTCGCATCAGGTTCGATCCAGGCCGGTGACGGGAGTCAAGGCGTGCGTTTGCGATCCTCCAGCCACTTGGCAAAGCCGAGCAGCAGAAAAAATGATCCCGTAGGCAGGCACCCGAGCGCGACAATCAACCCGAACCAGCCCATGTTGCCGTGCGGACCGTGCTTGGTCATGCCTCCCGTTGCCCACACCGCGCCGGCACACACCAGCCCCACCAGCTCAATGCCTGCGGCAAAACTCAGGATTGCGCGCGTATCGCGGCGCATGGGTCCGGCTGATGAGGCTGTTGGCGTCAACGGATGGCAGCCTGCATCAGGTACACGGCAACGCCCGTGACCGACACATACAGCCAGACGGGAAAGGTCCACCTAGCCAGCGCGCGATGCTGCACAAACCGTTCCGTCAGCGACAGGAAGAACGTAATCAGGATCATGGGCAGCGCCACGATCGAGAGGATGATGTGCGACGTCAGCAGCGTCGCGTAACCGTACCAGAGGCCGCTGGTATGTGAGACGGGCAGGTGTGAATCGCCATGCAGCGCATGATTCGTGATGTACGAGACAAGGAAGATTGAAGAGAAAAAAAACGCCGCAAACATGGCCGCGCGATGCTGCCGTATCTCCCGCGCACGCACCTTCAAGTAACCGACGACCAGCGCAATCGCAGAGAGGCCGTTCAACACGGCATTCAGCGCCGGCAGGAACAGCAGGTGGGTGTGCGACGCGTCGGCGGGCGCGTGAAAGTACACCAGCCAGCAGAGAAACAGGCTGGCAGCTGCGGACACCGCAAGGATACCCGCTATGACAGAAACCGGTGTCTTGATGCGCTCAGGCGCGGGAACAGGGCGTGTGTCGGTCGAGGTCATGGTGTCTCTCAGAAGGAGATGCGGCCCTTCGCGTCTAACATCATGGCGGCCAGCAGCAGCGGCAGGTAGATCACGCTCACTCTCAGCAGGTCGCGTGCAATCTTGCGTGACTGCGCGGGCGGTAGATCGCGTGTGATGCGCGTGAAGCAGAGCGTGTAGTACAGGTAAACGGCTCCAAGCACGATCGCGATCACGCCGTAGACCCTGCCGCTCGTTCCCAGGAGGACTGGCCACAGGCTTACCGGCAGCATCAGCACGGCGTAGAACAGCGCCTGCGCAGCGGTGGCTCGCCCACCCGGACTAGCGACGGCGGTGACGCGGATGCCGGCCCGCGCGTAATCATCGCGATAAAGCCAGCCGATCGCTTCAAAATGCGGAAACTGCCACACAAACAGCAGCGCGAACAGGGCCACCGCCGCCCACTCAATTCGGCCGCGTGCGGCGGTCCAGCCGATCAGCGGCGGAAGGGCGCCGGGAAATGCGCCCACAAAAGTCGCAATCATGCTGATGCGTTTCAGCGGCGTATAGATAGCAACATAGGCAATCGCGGTCAGTAACGTCAGCATGCCCGTGATGGGATTGGTCGTCACTGCCAGAAACGCCGAGCCGAGCGCAATCGCGAGCAGACCAAGGATCAAACCATGCGCGAAAGACAGCCTGCCCGACGCCATAGGACGGCTCGCAGTACGCGGCATCAGAGCGTCGGTACGCCACTCGAGCACCTGGTTTAGCGTGCTGGAACCGGCGGTCACGGCCGCCATCCCAAGCATGGTCTCCACGAACTGCAGGTTCAGCGGGCTGATGCCGGAACGCAGCGAACCCAGGTAAAAGCCGGCTGCCGCCGTAATGATCACCATCAACGTGACGCGCGGCTTGACCAGCTCCACATAGTCCGCCAGCAGCGTGGAAGTACGCGCAGCGCTTGCAATCGGGATGGGGGCAGCGGTGACCATGGAGACGCCTGCCTCAAGGATAGCGCAGGCGTACCTCCGCCGCTCCGTTGCCAAACGCTAATCGAGCAGCGAGATGCGTTCGGGGTCCTCGTGCTGAACCAGGTATTCCTCCGCAAAGACCACTACGACGGCGGCTGTCGGAACGGCCACCAACGCACCTGGGATGCCGCTGATCGCAGTTCCACACAACAGCGCGATCAACACGGTCACACCCATCAAATCGACGCTGGACTTCATGATGCGCGGCGTCAGGAACGCATTTTCGATCTGTGTATAAATGCCGTAAGCAGCCAGCACCAGGCCCGCCTTTGCCCAGCTGTCGGTTGCGGCAATCAGGAAAACCAGCACGATCGTAATGAGGTTTCCGGCGATGGGAATAATGTTCGTCAGCCCCATGAGCAGCCCCAGCAACAGGAAGTAACGCACGTTCAGCGCGCGGAAGACGACCAGACTGTAGACGGCTACACAGGCCATCAGCGCCAACTGACCAATCAGCCATCGGCTGACACGTTCTTCCGCCAGCAGCAGCGTGTTTGAAAGGCGCTGCCGCGACTTTGGCACCACCAGCGAGATAAAGAATTCGTATACCTCGTGCCCTTCCAGGATGAAATACACGGTGAGGATCACCGCTGTGAGCACATCCAGCAGGTGCTCGGCCCAGGCAGGCAGCGCGTTGAAGACGTATGCGGCAGCCTCGCCGGCGACAGACTGGACACGGCTTTCGAGGTCGGTCAGGCCGATTTTGTCAGCCATGGGAATGCGGTGCAGCTTGTCCGTCAAGGCAGGAATGCGGCTTGGCAAATCTGCCAGAAAGTTCCGGAAATCGCGCAGCACGGGCGGCAGCCCGATCCAGAAGAACAGTGTCAGGGCAACCAGCAGACCCACGACCAGCACGACCACCGAGATCGTCTTCGAGAGGTGCTTGCCGCGGAAGCGGATTTGACCAATCTTTGTGACCACCGGGGTAAGCACCACGGCGAAGAGGCCAGAGAGGTAAACGATGCCCAGCACATGCCTGATCTTCCAGATCAGACCCAGCAGGCAAAGCAACGCCACCGTAAACACGATGTGCTTGCGCGTGTTGCGAAAGCTCTTGCTCGGAAACGCAGGAACTTCGTCAGTCGTATCCAGGGCCATTGCATCTCCGTATGTATCGTGTGATGCATACGAAGGTCTAGGGTGTTCTTGCCCCTTTGCTGTTCCTTGCGCTGACTGCGGAACGTGCCGAACTCAGGCCTCGGAGAGTCTCACAAGAATGGCATGAACGGTCTCGGTCGGCTGCTGCTCCACGGTCAGGATGTGGTGCTGTGCGCATCGCCGGTAGAGTGGCACACGCGTGCGAAAGCGTTCTGCCGCCGCCTCTGGATCCAGTAGCACGGGCCGCACCGCCGCGCCCTCCTGCAGCACGCAGCGATCAAAGAGCACTTCGAAGGGCGCATCCAGAAAGATGACCGCGGTACCGGCAGTCTGTTCCAGCAGCAATCGGTTCGTAAGCATCTCCGGCGCGCCGCCACCCAGTGCGATCACGACGCCACGCCGACCCAGTGCGCGCGCGATGGCTGCAGACTCGCGCCTGCGAAAGACTGTTTCGCCCTCCTCCGCAAAGATCTCGGCGATGCTGCGACCGTATTTCTCCTCAACTTCTGCGTCGATGTCCACAAACTGCCAGCCAAGTTCCGCCGCCAGGAGCCTGCCCACGGTGCTCTTTCCCGCGCCCATGAAACCGGTGAGCACGATGCGCTGTGCGGATGTGGAGAAGGTCGTGGAGGCAATGTTTGCGGCTGCGGGTTCCAGGAGGGTGGCCATGTTTCGTCTCGGGTGCTTCCTTAGGAGAGATGCGTAAAAAGACAAAAGCCGCAACCCATGTGGGCTGCGGCTCAGGAATGTTCGAGTTCTGTTTTCGGCTGTTGTCAGCGCGAATCGGAAGCAGGAACCGCCAGAGCCGCCACTGGATACCAGTAGCGGTTGCTAAAAGCGGCGGTCTGGAAGGTCTGCTTCATCTCTATGCGGCAGAGTACACGGGCGAGAACAGCTTTGCAAGCGCTGCGACTGTCCTGGCTCATCCGGCGCTTCACCGGCCTAATCTACCGCAGGAGTGTCCGGCACGGAAGGATGGCTTACGATCTCCCGCTCGATCTTCGTCCATAGTTCCGAACTGGGCACTTCGCCCTCGGGTTCCATCAACATGCGCGCGACTTCGCCGATGTATTCCAAATCACGCACCAGTTCCGCTGCCTGGGGGCAGTCGCGCAGGATTTCGGCAAACTTTGGATCCGCGCTAAGCTTGCCGCCCTCTGCGCTTCCAAAAAGATCAGGCAGCGCCTTTTCGAACTCTTCGCAGGTCCAGCGCTTTGTTCCGTTGTCCACCATTATTTCGACTCCTGCAGAGTTGCCGTCTGCTCGTTCTGCCGCAGTATTTCGCGCAACTTCAGTCTCGCCTTGTGCAGCTGCGACTTGCTGTTGCCGGTGGAACACTCCAGCATGCCGGCAATCTCGTTGTGTTCGTAGCCTTCCACGTCGTGCAGCACAAACACGAGGCGGTAGCCCGGTGGCAGTGTCGCTACGGCGCGCTCGAGAGCCACACGGTCCACCGATCCGGAGAGGCGAGGGTCGCGAGACCCAAAGTCACGCTTCGGCGCATCTTCTTCCGACGGATTGATGGTCTCTTCAAGCGATACGAGCTGCAGGCCCTTCTTACGAAGATGCATCAGCACCAGGTTCACCGTGAGGCGATGCAGCCAGGTGGAGAAGGCGCTTTCACCCCGGAACGATCCCAGCTTGCGGTACAGGTGCAGGAAGGCCTCCTGCGTCATGTCCTCCGCCTCAGAAACATTGCCCAGCATGCGAAGACAAAGTGTGTACACGCGACGTTTATGCAGCGCGTAGAGTTTGGAAAATGCGTCCGGATCGCCATTCTTTGCGCGTTCCAGAGCGTCCGCCTCACCCGCAATCGGCGGATTCCGCTTGAAGTGACCAGCGGGTGGCGTCGAGTTGGTTTCTGTCATTCCGTTTAACCTAAGCTTCCATCGCCATCAGTCTGGCGCGCCTCCATGGCGCACCGCTCTTCTAAAAAAGACTGCAGCCTGTTCCATAAGAATACAGGAGGAAGGTGGTGTCTATGCGGATACTCCCATGGGAATGCCGGACGCATACCGAGGTTGTCCCATGTTTCGATGGGTTGAAGCGAGGCTCTGGGTATTCCGCTACCAGAAGATCCGAGTGCGCCTAAGCAGACGGGAGGCAGATCAGGAGCCGATAAACCGGGCGTACAACGCCCGCGCGCGGGGTACTTCATCGGTGCCCTGCACGACTGTCCGGCCATCCGCAAAGACCGACAGCGTGTACGCGCCATACTGAAATCGCAACAGCATGCTGTTCCAGCGGACACTGCCCAGGGGCCGCAGGCGGTCGGCCAGCGAGGAAAAATCGACGGCTCGGCTGTGTTCGTGAATCTGCACCGAGTTGCGGCCGCACAGCGTGATGTGGGGCCTGCCCTCGCCTGCAAGGTGCCGGAACTGCCGATCTCCGCAAACATGGCAGCCGGCGCGCGGTTTGCCTGCGGACACCTCCGAATGCTCGCCGCTCCACAGGTCCATCGAAAGCAGTGTCCGGCGCATGACCGAGACCTGCCCTGTAAGCCACTTCAACGCTTCTGTGGTTTGCAGCGCGGCCGCCACGTTGACGGCAGTGTTCAGAATGCCGGCGGTGTCGCAGGTTTCGACGGTACCGCCCGGTGGCTCAGGAAACAGGCAGGCCAGGCAGGCAGTGCGCCATTCGGCAGGTCCGGGCAGGATGTTCATGGTGGCCGCGTAAGACCCGATCGCAGCCGCGTAAATCCACGGCCGGCCGCCCTTGACCGCGACGTCGTTCAGCAGGTAACGCGTCTCAAAATTGTCAGTGCCGTCGAGGATCAGACTGGCGTCACCCAGCAGGGCCTGTGCGTTACCCGGAGTCAGGTCAGCAATCTGCGCATGAATCGTGACTTGCGAGTTGATGGTGTGGAGACGCCGACGTGCGGCCTCGGCTTTAGGCAGAGACTCCTGAGCATCTTCTTCTGTAAACAGGGTCTGCCGCTGCAGGTTCGAGGGTTCGACAAAATCACGATCGATGATCGTCAGCGTACCGACACCCGCGCGCGCCAGCATGCCGGCGGAGGCTGCGCCCGTTGCTCCGCAGCCGACCACCACCACGTGAGCAGCAGCCAGCTTTCGCTGTCCCAGATCGCCTATACCGGGAAAGAGCCGCTGACGGGAGTAACGGTCGGCAGGATCCTCCGCGGCTGGCTGCGCGGGGCCTCGGAGTGACCGGATTTCTGCTGCGTCTATCACCTTCGTCAAGTGTACGAGGCGGCAGACATCTACACGACAGCGAACCCATTCCATCCTTAACGCATCCAAGCTGCTATATCAACGGCGAAGGAGCGCGTACCGGCAAGCCTGCCCGGTATGTACACTCTCTGGAATGTTCGCCGGTGCGCCTGGCACCTACTTGTACTATTTTCTGAGGACAGAAGACGTTGGGTTCACCAAAGCGGTCGGTACAGGCAGGTTTGATGAAGCGGCGGGCCAGACTCGCTGGATGCAGTGCGCTTGCTCTCATGTTTACAGCGGGCGTGCTGCAGGCGCAGGATTCAAGCAGCCAGCCATCCAGCGGTGCCTCAACACCCGGACAGGTACAGCAAGGTGGTCTTCCCCTGCCGCAGCCCTCGACGCAGACGGGTGCGGCGGCCGGCGTGACCGACCCAACGGCGGGTCCGCAGGATCAGCAAAAAGCACAGGCGGCGCAGGCCACTGCGGTTGCCGCGGATGCAACTGCGGGCTTGTTCAGTCTGCGCGGAAGGAAGATCACCGCGATCGAGTTTGTAGGGGTTGAATACGCAGACGACGACCCCCTGCCCGGTGAACTGGGCATCAAGGCGGGTGACACGCTCGATCCGGTGAAGATTCGCGCCGCCACCCGGCGCCTGTTCCTGACCGGCCGCTATCGCGACATCCAGGTCCGCAGCCTGCCCGGCACCGACGGGGGCGTGACCCTGACCTTCGACGGCACGCCGCGTTACTTCATCGGCCGCGTGCTCATCCAGGGAGTACCTACCGAGCGGTTGACCTCCCTGCTGGAGTACGCGACCCAACTGCAGCCGGGTCTGCCGTTCACGAACAGCCAGGTGAAGGCGGGCAGCGACGGAATCGTGCAGACGCTCGCGCAAAATGGCTACCACGCGCCTGTCGTACATTCCTCCACCGAACACCTGCCGGATGGCAGTCAGGTGGACGTTATTTATTCCATCTACATCGGCCCAAAGGCGACAGTAGGAACGGTGAGCGTCTCGGGTGACCCCGGGATGAGCGTGGACGAATTCCGCAAGCGCGGCAAGTTACTGTCCATCAATAAGACGCTGCGCTTCTTCAAGAGCAAGAACAAGGTGACGCACGACACGACCAGCACCGCGCTTACGAATCTGCGCACGTTCTACCAGAAGAAGGAGCGCCTTGAAGCCGCGGTAGCGCTTGAGAAGAGCCAGTACGACCCGGAACGCAAGGAACTCGACTATAGCTTTCGAGCCAACCAGGGGCCGCTGGTCAGTGTGACTATCACGGGCACCAAGGTGTCCAGTGCCCGCCGCAAGAAGTTGCTGCCGATCTACGAAGAGGGTGCTGTCGATAACGACCTGTTGAACGAGGGAGCGCATAACATTCGCGAATTTCTGCAGAGGCAGGGTTACTTCGACAGCGAAGTTGATCCGGTGGTAACCGGCGTTCCCGACACTCCGACCTACGCCGAAGACGGCACGCCGATGCCGCCGCCAAGCAATCTGAAAGAGACCGTCGACTTCCACGCCAATGAAGGCAAACAGTACAAGGTGACTGCGGTGAACGTCACCGGTAATAAGTACTTCGAGACCGATAACATCAAGGAGCGCATGCAGGTGGTCAAGGCAGACGCCTACGTACGCAACGGCCGTTTTTCGCCGGTTCTGCTTGCGAATGATGTCGATTCCATCACCTCGCTGTACCGCGCCAACGGCTTCAACAAGGTGAAGATCACAAGTAAACAAGTGAAGGGTGCAGAGGATAAGAAGATCGGCACCATCACGGTAAATATCACCATTGAAGAAGGTCCGCAGCAGAAGTTCGGCGACGTGACTTTCTCCGGTGAAAACCCCGCACGCGAAACACAGACGAAGGCACTGATTACAGCTGAAAAAGGTCAGCCGTTCGCCCTGGCAAATATTTCGAGCGATCGGGACAACATCCTTTCGGGGTACCTGTCAAAGGGTTTTGACCAGGCGAAGGTCGAGGTCCGGCAGACGCTGCGAAAGGATGACTCTAACATCACCGACGTGCAGTACGTGATCACGGAAGGCGAGCAGGTGCAGGTGGGCCGCGTACTGATCTCCGGTGTCCGGCGCACCCGGCCCAAACTCGTGAACGACCAGTTGCTACTGAAGCCGCATGACCCGCTGGATGAGTCTGCACTCGTCGAAATGCAGCGCCGCTACTATGACCTGGCTATCTTCAACGAGGCGAATGTCGCCGTCCAGAATCCGGAAGGTCTGGCCGACCGCAAGAACGTGCTGGTGCAATTAAGCGAGGCCAAGCGTTGGGATGTGACTTACGGCGCGGGCTTCGAAACCCAGCTGTCCACCCCCCAGACAAACTGCCGCGCGCAGCAGTCATTGGGCGGCGTGGGTACCAGTTGCTCTCCCGCAGGCAATGCCGGCGCGTCGTTCCGTGTGTCGGCGGACGTCACCCGCATCAATCTTTTTGGAACCGACCAATCGATCACTCTGCACGGCACCTATGGCCTGCTGGAGCGGGTGGCAACAGCGACGCTCAACACCCCCAGGTTCCTGGGCCGGCCGAACTTCTCCACGCAGGTCAGCGGCGGCTACAGTAACGTTCAGAATATTTCTACTTTCAAGGCGAGCACGCTCCAGGGCCTGTTCCGGGTGACACAGAAAATTCCGAAGACCGACACCCTGATCTATAACTTCACTTATCGACGCGTGTCCGTTGATCAGAACAGCCTGCAGGTTACGGCTAACCTGATTCCGCTGTTGTCGCAGCCCGTGCGTGTGGGCGGACCTGGCATCACCTGGTTCCATGACACGCGTAATCCGACCCCGCTGGATGCCCAGAAGGGCATGTACCTTTCCGTGGATGAGTTCCTCGCGAATGGCAAATTCGGGTCGCAGACTGACTTCAACAAGATCGATGTGACTTACTCGACTTACTACACCTGGGGCAAGAAGCGTAAGTACACCTTTGCCCGCAACACGCGCTTTGGT
Organism: uncultured Novosphingobium sp.; assembly: GCA_964658845.1. Classification (GTDB taxonomy): domain Bacteria; phylum Acidobacteriota; class Terriglobia; order Terriglobales; family Acidobacteriaceae; genus Terriglobus. The sequence goes on from CBAAAE010000011.1 coordinate 12,296, forward strand.
GTGGAGGATGCCACCGGCCCCAACCCCAACGCTGGCATTGTCGGCTGCGAAGGCGTACTGCTAAATACCAACGCTTCGTGTGATCCTGTGCCGCTGCCGGAACGGCTCTACGCCGGCGGGGCCACATCGCATCGCGGCTTTGGCATCAACTCGGCGGGCCCGCGAGATTTGACCACTGGCTACCCGGTAGGTGGAACCGCGGTGCTGGTCAACTCGCTGGAACTTCGGATGCCTCCTCCCGTCCTGCCCATTGTGGGAGACAGCGTATCGTTCGTCCTCTTCCATGACATGGGCAATGCGTTTCTGCACGTCGCGGATGTCTTTCCTTCCATAGGCCGCTTCCATCAGCCCAATCAGCAGACCTGCCGTCAGGTAACAGGATTTACCACCGTGGGTACCTGCGACTTTGCCTACTTCTCACACGCAATCGGTCTGGGCGCGCGGTATAACACGCCGGTCGGCCCCATTCGTCTTGACCTGAGTTACAACCTCAATCCGCCCATCTATCCCATCATCGACGACTACACGGCAGCCATCCCGACGCACCACGTGGGTCAGGACAGCCACTTCCAGTTCTTCTTCTCAATCGGTCAGAGCTTCTGATGATGCGCAGATACCTTTCCATCGCGGGCTTCAGTCGCACGGCACAGGGAGTCGTTCTGTTTGCGCTCTGTATCGGTGCAGGCGCTGCTCTTGGTACGGCAGCCGCGCAGCAGGTGGCGCCGAAGTCGCAGCAGCAGGGAAAGCCTGCTACGCCGGAACAGGCAAAGGCCGACCAGCACAAGTTGCCCGCCGAACGCGGCGACGTCGTTGATCGCATTGTCGCCACGGTGAATGGCGACCTGGTGCTTGAGAGCGATGTGGAGGAAGAGCAGCGCTTCACCAAACTTTATCCGTACGGCGAGGCAGAGAGTCAGACGCCTCGCCAGCGCGCCATCACGCGGTTGATCAATCGCACGCTGATTCTGCAGCAACTGGCCGGATTCCCGCAGGCGCCCGTATCGGACGCACAGGTCGCGAAGGAAGAAGCCGACCTGCGCAAAGACCTGCCAGCCTGCGCACATGCCGATTGCAGCAGCGAAGCAGGGTGGAAGAAGTTCCTTACCGACTCGGGATTCACCGAGGATGAGTTACACGAACGTCTCAAGCAGCGCATCCAGGTGTTGCACTTCATCGAACAGCGCTTTCGCTCTGCGGTTCGTATCAACGATAAACAGATCGAAGACTTCTACAACAAAACCATGCTGCCGGAGTACGCGAAGCAGAATGCGACCGCTCCTCCGCTTGATTCTGTGCGCGACCGCGTCCAGGAATTGCTGCTGCAGCAGCAGGTAAGCGCGATGCTCGACGACTGGCTGAAAACCCTGCGCGACAGCGGACGTGTGCGCATCATGAAGTCTGGAGAAGAGGCGCCCTGATGGCATTGCTGGACGCAAACACGCCTTCTCCCGCGAATCCAACACAGCCCGCTGCTGCGCCGAAGCGTCGTCGCGCGCTCCGGATCATTGCGTATGTCGCAGGTTCGCTGTTATTGCTCTTGATCCTGCTCGTGGTAGGCCTTGGTCTCTATTCCAATACTCAAGATTTCCAGAATCGTGTGCGCAGCACCCTGGTCAACACGCTGCAGGACGCCACCGGCGGCAAGGTCGATCTGGCCAGCGTCAAGTTCAACCTGATGCACCTTGCCGTGGAGGCAGACGGCCTTGTGATCCACGGTCTGGAAGGTCCGGGTGAGGTGCCATACCTTTCCGCAGATCGTATTCTCGTGCGGATCACGCTGAAGAGCCTCTTTTCGCATGCGACGAACTCCACCGGCGCCATGAAGTACATCACGCTTGCGCTGCTGCATGTCGACCGGCCGCAGATCCATCTGATCATCAACAAGGACGGCAGCACCAACCAGCCAGTACCAAAGACCAAGAGCACAAGCACCGAACCCGTGCTGGATACCCTGCTGGACCTGCAGGCATCGAAGGTCGAGCTTGCAAACGGCATGGCGCTGCTGAATGACAAGGCCATACCCTTCGATCTAGCCGCGAACAACCTCGGCGTAAATGTCCGGTACATCACGTCGCTGGATCACTACGGCATCGACGTGGGTATCAGCGATCTGCGCACACGCATGCAGCAGATGCCGGAAGCGCAGTCGCGCCTGCAACTGAAAGCCGAGATCGGCCGCAAACTTATCTCCGTCCAGAGCCTTACCTTCGACACCGGCAAGAGTTCGCACCTGGATGCGAATGCTCACATTGAGAATTTTGACGATCCCGTGTGGAATATCGCGCTCAAGGGAAATCTTGAAGTTCCGCAGATTTCCGTCCTTAGCGGGTTTCCCGGGCTTGTTGCCGGCGTCGTTGATCTGGATATCTCTGGTCACTCATGCGCGGTAACCCCGCAGGTTGCGCAGAAGAAGCCGCGCTTCTTTCAGCGGCACAATCCGGGTAAGAACCCGGCGAGCACAAAGGCTCTGCCGCCTACTTCGGACTGCGAAAAGGGATACCTGCTGGCAGGTAACGCGAAGCTTCACGAGGTGGGGTATCACGATCAGTACGTCAACGTTCCCGACGTCAACGGCGGCGCTTCGCTGCGTGTGACGCCAACAGAACTGCTGTTTAACGCCATCGCCCTGAACCTGCCCGCGGGCGGCAGCATCGCCGGCGATATGCGTATTCATAACTGGCTGGGCGTGGTGCCGGCGGAGGCGCCCGCGCAATCGCCGACCATCGCAGCGGGCCAGAAGACCGTAAACGCCACAGCCAAGATCGCAAACGCGAAGCCTCCCGCCACAGGTTCGCCGGCGATCGCACCGGTGGATCGCGCGCATGCATACGTGGATGTACGCATTGCTAACATCTCGCTCCGGACAATCAATGAAATCACCGAGCCAAAGACCTACCAGGATCTCGGTCTCGACACTGCCGTCAGCGGTCCGGTGCATGTTGAGTGGGGCGGCACCACCAGCGATCTGCCCACCTCTGTCGTGGCGAACGCTGACCTGAAGCTCGCCCCGCAGAGCTTGAAGCGGCGCGGTTCCGCCCAGAACATTCCGGTTACAGGCGTGGTGAAGGGGACTTATCGCGGGTCAAACCAGACCGTACAGATTGAGCAGCTTGAAGCGCACACGCCCGCCAGCAGTGTGCAGGCGACCGGAACGCTCGGAGTCAACAATGGCGATCCTCTGACGCGCCTGAACCTGAACGCAGACTTCCGTGATCTGAGCGAGTTTGACTCGGTCCTGAACGCCGTGGGCTACCAGAGTAACGGCAAGAAGGGCAGCGCTGCTTTGCCCGTCGTGCTCCACGGCGACGCACATTTTCAGGGCACCGCATCGGGGCCCATCAAGGCGCTCGACATAAAGGGTCATCTGCAGGCGAACGGGATCCAGGCGCATCTCGGCAGCGCGGGAGATGTCGCGATCGATTCCATCATCGCCGACGCGGAATACGCGCCATCGGGCGTGACCGTCGCCAGTTCCACCATCCATCGCGGTACTGCGGTGCTGAATGTCTCTGGCGGAGTGAAACCACATCGTGTCGTAAAGCGTGGTGTCGTGTCGTACGAGTTCGACGACTTTGCAGAGGTGAACGCAAAGGTACAGCTTGCCGACGCACAGATCCACGATGTGCTCGAAATCGCAGGCCAGGGCGCGCTGCCGGTCACCGGCATCATCAACGTGAATGCGAACGCCACGGGAACGCTCGGCAATCTGAACGGCGACGGCACACTGACGCTGCGCAACGGCAGTGCCTATGACCAGCCCTACGACACGGTGGCAGCGAACGTCTCGGTACGCGGCCAGGAGATCACGGCGAGTACACTCGACGTCAAAGCGCAGGGTGTTGAGGTTTCTGGAAACGGCGGCTACAACCTGACGTCGAAGCATTTGCATGCGCACCTGCAGGGCAACGACATTCGCCTGTCGAATTTACAGGCGATCAAGAAAGCCGGTACGCCAGCTGACGGCGTGCTCACCTTCACTGCGGACGCTAACGGCACTGTGGAACAGCCCGGTCTGACCGCGCACCTGGCTCTGGCCAACGCAACATACAACAAGCAGCCTATTGGGCAACTTACCGCTGACGTGCGCAGCAATCGAGATGTGGTGTTCCTCAACGCGCACAGCGATCTGCTTTCAACCAAGCTTGACGTCAACGGACAGGTGCAGCTTACGGGCGATTACCCGATGCAGGCGCACGCGACTTTCAGCAATCTCGACATCGCGCCGGTGCTCAAGCTGACTGGTTCGACGTTGGACGCGACCTCAGTCGCCGCCGGAGAACTTAATGTGAGCGGACCTGCGAAGAAGCCGCAAGTGCTCGCGGGTTCGCTGATGATAAACCCGCTCAGTGTCAAGGCGCAGGGACTGGAATTCGCGGCTGCTGCGCCCGTTCGCGCGACGCTGAACGGCGGCACCGTCCGGCTCGAGGAGATTCACATTACCGGTCCTGACACCGACGTAACCGCGTCCGGCTCGGCGCAGATATTTTCTCCTGACGGCAGTGCCCTGCCTGCGGCCGGCGGACGCATCGACGCACGTGCGACCGGCAGCATCGACGTCGGTATTGCGCATCGTCTTGATCCGGAGTTGTTAGCCTCCGGCAAGGTGAACTTCAACGTCACGGCAACTGGCACGACCGGCAAACCTGACCTCGGCGGCAAGGTTATCTTCGCAAATACGAACCTGGCTTACGCGGAAATTCCGAATGGCCTTTCGAATATCAACGGCACTGCTTCGTTTACTGAAGATCGACTGCAGGTGGACAGCATCACCGCGACCTCCGGCGGCGGTCGCATCAAGCTGGGCGGCTTTGTACGGTTCCGTGGCGGCCTGTTCGCGGACATGACAGCGACGGTCTCCGCGGTGCGTGTCCGCTACTACGGCGTCTCTGCGACCATGAACGCAAATGTCCGGCTATTAGGCTCCGGCGACGGAGCGGCACTGAGCGGCAACGTCCTGATCACGCGCTTCGGGCTGGCTGAGACCTTCGACTTCGCTTCCGTTGCAGGCAGCGCAGGCGACGTATCCCCGCCACCCGATCCAGACTCGCTGCTGAACAAGATCACGTTGAATGTGCGCGTGCAGTCGTCACCCGCGCTCGACTTCCAGAACAGCTATGCGCACCTCGCGGGCACGGTCGATCTCACTGCGCGCGGAACGCTTGCCACACCCTCTATTCTGGGACGCGTGACGGTCACGGATGGGTCGGCGACTTTCGCGGGGACTAATTACCAGTTGCAGCGTGGGCAGGTGTACTTCAATAATCCCATCCGCATCGATCCAGTTATCGATCTGGATGCGACCGCCCGCGTCGAGAACTACGACGTGACCATTGGCGTTCATGGCACCTCGAAAAACTTCAAGCTGACCTACCGGTCTGAGCCGCCGCTTTCGCAAGCTGACATCTTCAACCTGCTGGCGCTTGGACGCACCCAGGAAGAGGCGCAGATCAACACGCAACAGCTGCAGCAGCAGGGACAAGACCCGACGACGAACGCCCTGCTCGGCGGTGCGCTCAATGCCACCGTGTCGAATCGCGTCAACAAGCTGTTCGGTGGCGCAGGCAAGGTGAAAATCGATCCTGCATTCGTCGGGACGCTCGGTACGTCCTCGGCACGCATTACTGTCGAACAGCAGTTGAGCCGCCAGATTACTGTCACCTTTGCGACGAACGTAAATTCATCAGCGCAGCAGTTAATTCAACTGCAATATCAGCTTTCAGATAACAAGTCGATCGTTGCGACACGCGACGAAAACGGGGTTTTCTCGGTGGTGTACAAGATCCGCAAGCGGTACCGCTAGCCCGGATGTGCCATGTCGATACGCTTCACCTGCCTCCAGACCTCTTTCGTGTAAGCCGCCTGCTACCTTCTGTGTAAGTTCTCCATCTAATAACCGCTGGCATGCTAGGCCACTGAGACATGCCATGGAGATCGACATGACTGCGAAAACATTCTGGAAACACGCGCTTGCGTCACTTACGCTTGCAGCCTTGCTGCCTATTCTGCCGGTGCAGGCACAGGACAAGGGGGGCGACGCGCAGGTACTTGCTGAAGTACAAAAGTCGCTGGACAATAAACGTTTTTCAGATGTTCACGCCACCGTCAAAAACGGCATCGTGAATCTGTCCGGGACGGTGGATGTGTACGCCACCAAGGAAGACGCTGAGCACAAGATTCACCACAAAAAGGGCGTCGTCGCTGTTCACAACATGATCGTTGTGCAGGGTGGCGGCAGCGGTGCGGAAGTTTCGGATGTCGAGTTGCGGAACAAGCTGGCGGAAAAGCTGGCCTATGATCGCGTTGGCTACGGCACCACGGCCTTCAACAGCTTCACCATCGGCGTGCAGAACGGCGTGGTGACACTGGGCGGCACGGCGTACGGGCCTACGGATAAAGACTCGGCTATCTCCCTGGTGTCGCACTACCCGGGCGTAAAAGACGTGGTGGATGAGATCGAGGTGGCGCCGCTCTCGCCGAACGACGACCGCATCCGCATTGAGGCGGCACGTGCGATCTACGGCTTCCCCTCGCTGCAGCGGTATGCAATTGATCCAGCCAAGCCCATCCGGATCACCGTGGTGAACGGCAACATCACACTAACCGGTGTGGTTGACCGGCAGGCGGACAAGGACGCAGCGGGTATTCGGGCCAACGGCGTACCCGGGGCCTTCAAGGTCACGAATGATTTGCAGGTTGCAAACGGGAAGGGCGACAGCAACTAACGTTCCACTTTGATTCTCAGCGGCCATACACTGAATGTGTATGGCCGTTTCCTTTGCAGCTACAGCGCGCAGCACCCGCGTAACACTCGAGATGATCAAGTGGGAGCACTCGATCTTCGCCTTGCCCTTTGCCCTGACAGGCGCTGTGCTGGCGGCCGGGGGCTGGCCGCACTGGTCCACGCTGCTACTGATCGTCGTGTGTATGGTGGCGTTGCGCACCGCCGCCATGGCCTTTAACCGCCTGGTGGACGCAGACATCGATCGCGTTAATCCGCGGACCGCGACGCGAGCCATACCGGCAGGTCTGCTCTCGAAAGGCTTCGTCGCCACGTTCACCGGGATCGCGCTGGTCACGTTCCTAGCTGCAGCGGCCATGCTGAACCATCTCACGCTGCTGCTTTCACCCATCGCCATCTTTGTGGTGCTGGCTTACAGCTACATGAAGCGGATTACGCGCTGGTCTCACCTGGTGCTGGGTCTCGCGCTGGGTATCGCTCCAACGGCGGCCTGGATCGCGGTGCAGGGCAGTCTTGATTCGCGCATCCTCGTGCTGACCGGGGCAGTGTTGCTATGGGTTGCCGGTTTCGACGTGCTTTACGCCTGCCAGGATTTTGATCACGACCGCACTCATGGCTTGCACAGCGTGCCTCAGGCATTCGGTTTACGCGCTGCCTTCCTGCTGGCGCGCGGCATGCACCTTGTCATGCTGGCGCTGCTGGCATGGTTGCTAGGCCTTTTTCACCTCGGGCCGGTCGCCGTGTGTGGCGTCGTTGTCGTGGCACTGCTGTTGCTGTACGAACACAGCCTGGTTTCGCCCCATGACCTCCATCGGATGAACTCGGCATTCTTCACGTTGAACGGCATCATCTCCATGGTCTTTTTCTGCGCAGTTGTGGGGGACCTCATGCTGCGGAACGCAGTCTCGAATGTTGCGGTTCCGCCGATCCGGTAGAAGTGTGCAGCAAAAAGGCCCGCATCGTATGCGGGCCCTCTTGCTGGACGTTAACGTACCTACAGGTTACGGTTCAGGCCGTCACGCCAGTCCTGCTCATGGTCCTTCACGTGATCCATCTTGGCGTTAATGGAATCCTTCAGGTGCTCAGCGCCCGAAACCACGCGATCTCGGAGGGTCTCTCCGTGTACTGAGGCGTTATGCTCGTGCACGGCAGCATCGGTACGCGCCGTCTCGCCAACGTTGTGGACGGTATCCTTTGCATTGCCCCAGGTCTCTGTCGCGGAGCCCTTCAGACGATCTTCCGCACCTGCATTGGAAAGATTCTGGCTGCCGACAGCTTCACCAACGGCTTCTTCCACCTTGCCGAACACGTTCTGCAGCTTACCTTTGATCTGGTCGGTATCCATATTCTTCCTCCTGCGCAATCCGTTGAGACGCTCTTAAGTCTTGGTTGACTACATAGCAACGAAATGAAGGCCATCAAGATGGCCTCCGTCCCGTGGGGAATCTGAGTTAAAGTGCTCGCCGTCCGCTGATCAAGTTGAAGATGAGCGAGATGATCGCAAGTACGATCAAGATGTGAATCCAACCACCCAGGGTAGTTCCGCTTACAAGACCGATAAGCCACAAAACCAGCAGGATGACAGTGATTGTCCAAAGCATCGACGTTCTCCAGATGCCCTGGCCACTGGCCTGGGCGGGTGAATTAGTGACCACTACAGTCACATCAACATCAGTTGCGGCATAAACTGATGTGGTTGTCCTTCACACGGGAAGAATTAGAGATTTGTAACTGTTCGTGGTAGTAGAGGCCAGAAAGCAGGAGCTGCATTGCAGGTTGCCATCCAGGGGGAGCTGGGATCGAACAGCCATCTTGCGACACAGCAACTTGTGGGTGCTGCCGACCTGCTGCCGTGCGCGCTTTCCGCGGAAGTGTTCGAGCATCTTGCCGTGAGGCGTGACGCCGACATCGCTGTGCTGCCTATTGAAAACAGCCTGCACGGTGCGGTTGCGGATCACTCCGACCTGTTGCTGGAGCACCCCGTAGTCATAGTCGCCGAACTGTCGCTGCGGATCCGCCATGCGCTCATCGCACCGCCAGGAGTGAAGCTCGAACAGGTGCGAAGAGTCCTCTCACATCCGGTCGCGCTGTCGCAATGCCGGCGCTTTTTTGCTGCGGGCAGGGGACTCCAGGCGGTCCCCTTTTACGACACGGCAGGTGCCGTGCAGCACCTGGTGCGGACGCGCGCAACCGACGCAGCAGCCATTGCCGCGCCCTACGCCGCTGAGGTCTACAGCGCGGAGATCCTTGCACGCGATCTGGAAGATGACCCGCTGAACTTCACACGGTTCTTTCTCCTGGCGCGGACCGGGGAAGAGTTACGATTCCGGCCCGCTGACACACCGGTCGACAAGTTGAGCATCGCCTTCGACTTGCCACATCGTCCCGGATCGCTGCGGGAAGCGCTCAGTTTGCTGGCTGCTGAAGGCGCTGACCTCACACGGATCGAGTCGCGTCCGGTGCCCGGCCGGCCATGGGAGTACATTTTCTTCGTGGACCTCCGCGTGCCCTCGTCCGCTGCAGCGGATGCCGTGCTTGCGACACTGCGCACCATCTGCGGGTCGGTGAAGGAACTGGGCCGCTACATGGCCGTGGCACGCCCCATATCCGGGATATAAGTCAGCGTGCGGTTCGGCACCTAAAACGAGTCTTCGTCCACAACCGGACACTTTTTCTGCCGATAAGCGTATCAACTCTCATGTGTGCGCAGCGGAAACGGCACAGAGGTGCATCCTGGAACAAGCTGATGCATCAGATGTGTGAATATCTGATAGAAGGACACTCATATGCCTAACGATTTCGTAAGCGTCATCCAGCCAACCGGCTCCGACCCCGATCGTAAACGGAGCACCAGGGCCCTTCCGGTGCTGCCGGTGCGCGATACGGTGCTGTTTCCGCACGCCGTTTTGCCGCTTACGGTGGGCCGCGACAGCTCCATCCAGCTGATTCAGTCGCTGGGTGAGGAGAAGACAATCCTGGTCGTAGCGCAGCGCGATGCCCGGCAGGACACGCCGGACGCAAGCGAGCTTCACACCATCGGTACGCTCGCGACCATTCACAAGGTCGTGAAAATGCCGAACCAGTCCCTTTTCGTCTTCACCGAGGGCACGGAGCGCGTTCGCCTCGGTGACTACGACCAGCGGACCCCGTTCCTGACGGCGGAATACGAATCCCTCGCGGTGCCAGAGCCGGTCAAGACGCCCGAGCTCGAGGCCCTGCAGCGTAACGTCGTTTCGCAGTTCCAGCAGATTGTCACGGCATCGCCCACGCTCTCTGACGATCTGCAGACCATCGCATTGAACATCGAAGAGCCCGGCCGGCTTGCCGATTTCATCAGTTCGTCCCTGCCGTTTTTGACCACCGGTGACAAGCAGGAACTGCTGGAGATGACGGAAGCTTCCGCGCGCCTGGAGCGGCTGAACCAGCACCTGGTCAAAGAGCTCGAGGTGCAGCAGTTGCGCTCGAAGATCCAGAGCGAAGTGCAGGATGCGGTGCAGCAGTCACAGCGCGAGTACTACCTGCGCGAGCAGCAGAAGGCCATCAGCAAGGAACTCGGCGAGAGCGACGACAGCAACAAACACATCACCGAGCTGCGCGACAAAATAGAAGCCGCAGGCATGCCTGCCGACACGAAAAAGGAAGCGCTCAAGGAGCTGAATCGCCTGCAGCGCATGAACCCGGCGCAGCCCGATTACGGCATGGCGCGGACCTATATCGAATGGCTGGCAGCACTGCCCTGGTCGAAGAGTTCTGGCGGTGACGTCGACATCAAGCGCGCCGCGGAGTTCCTCGATGAAGACCACTATGGTCTGCAGAAGGTGAAAGACCGCATTCTGGACTACCTGTCCGTGCGTCGCCTGAAGCCTGACATGAAGGGGCCGATCCTTTGCTTTGTTGGACCTCCGGGCGTTGGCAAGACGTCACTTGGCAAGAGCATTGCACGTGCGCTTGGCCGCAAGTTCGCGCGCATCTCCCTTGGCGGCATGCATGACGAGGCGGAGATTCGCGGACATCGCCGTACTTACATCGGCGCGATGCCCGGCCAGATCATACAGAACCTGAAGCGTGTCGAGACGAACGACCCCGTCTTCATGCTGGACGAGATCGACAAGCTGGGCCGCGACTTCCGGGGCGACCCCGCAAGCGCGCTGCTTGAGACGCTCGATCCGGCGCAGAACGGGACGTTCCGCGATAACTACCTCGACCAGCCGTTCGACCTTTCGAAGGTGCTGTTCATCTGCACGGCGAATCAGCTTGACCCGATTCCCGCGCCGCTGCTGGACCGCATGGAGATCATCGAACTGACGGGTTACACCGAGGAAGAGAAGACGAACATCGCGGAGAAGTACCTGGTACCCCGGCAGATCAGGGAGAACGGCATCGAACCTGTTGCCGCTCTGCAAGCTGCGAAGGTGGAGCCGCCCAGCGAAACTGCTGGCAGCGACGCCGCCGTGCCGGAAAGCCAGCTACCGGAGCCGGTAGCGGGTGAGCCGCGCATCATCTTCCCGAGGGAGTCGCTCGGTATCATCGCGCGGCACTACACACGCGAGGCGGGCGTGCGCAAGCTGGAGCAGTTGATTGGTACGGTCTGCCGCAAGCAGGCGCGCCGCATCGCCGAGGGCAAGGACGAGCAGCTTGTCGTAACGGACGAGGTGATTCACCAGTTCCTCGGCGGCTACAAGGTGCGTGTCGACACGGAAATCGCGGAACGCACCAAGCGCAGCGGCGTAGCCGTGGGGCTGGCATGGACCCCGGTGGGTGGCGACATTCTGTTCATCGAAGCCAACCGCATGAAGGGCAAGGGCAACTTTCAGATCACCGGCCAGATCGGCGATGTGATGAAGGAAAGCATGCAGGCGGCACTGACGTGGGTACGTTCCAACGCTGCGTCGCTCGGCATGGATGACGATGTGCTGAAGGACATCGATCTTCACCTGCACGTGCCGGCGGGAGCGATCCCGAAGGACGGACCCAGCGCCGGCGTGACCATGGCCACGGCCATTGTCAGCCTGCTGACCGATCGGCCGGTGCGTCCGCTGCTGGCCATGACCGGGGAGATCACGCTCAGTGGCAATGTGCTGCCGGTGGGCGGTATCAAGGAGAAGTTCCTTGCGGCCAAACGAGCGGGTGTGCGCGACGTGATCCTGCCGATCGATGTCAAGCCGAACGTGGAAGAGGACCTGACGGCCGACCAGATCGAGGGTGTCACGATCCACTACGCGTCACGGATTGAAGATGTGCTCGCAGTGGCCTTGCCGCACACCCTCAAGGACACGGTGCGGGATGAAGCAGTACGCGACGAACTGATCCAGCAGGCAGCTTGATGTATGAGCAGCAAAAGGGAAGGGCGGCCTCGTGGCCGCCCTTCCCTTTTGCTGTTTGAAAGCTACTTCTTTTTCGACTTCGGTGTTGGTGCGCTGGTGCTGCGACCCGGCTGTGCGCTGGCTCCGATGCTGTCAGCAGTGCTCCCCTGGAAGCGGGAATGCAATCCGTCATTCGGCTGCAGGGGTGAAACGCCGCCCTTCTGCATCAACTGCGCCGCAATCTCGTAAATCTCTTCGGGAGCATAATCCGGCGAGAACATGGAGCGGCATTCGCCAACCACGGGACCTTCCGCTGCGTACTCGGGAACGCCTGTGATTACTTCGAGTGGCTCGTTGTCCGCCCAATCCGCCGTGCCCGACCAGACGCCTGCAACATCTCCATAGTCGGTGTCAGAGAAGGTGTAGAGCTTGCGATGGCTGCCGATTGCCTGCCACTTCTTGGCTTCGGGGATCTTCGAATCATCGATGTTGGGAGTCGGCAACATCTTGGTAATCTCAACGCCGGTAATCTTGCGCAGCGCCATAGCATAAGCTGCCTGGTGGACGCCGCCGCGAACCATCAGGTATCCGATCACGTCCCGGGCCGCCTGGTTCGTCGTCATCTGGTAGCAGCGATGCTTGTGCATGCGCGCGCCTGTCTCGAGGAAGAAATTGTGCAACAGATCCGAAACCAGGTTACCGCTTGAGAAGACGAACTCGCCGCTCCAGAAGTGACCCATCGAATCCATCACCTGATGACCACCGCCGCCCACAATGGTATGGTGCGTGTTGCGCAGGTTCTTCGCCGCTTCCGCAGGTGCTGATGTTGGGTCGCCTTCTGGGATCGAGTCCTCAAGCATCAGGTTGATGGCGGTGCTGATCAGTTCGACGTGGCCAAGTTCCTCAGCCGTGATGCTCGCAACCAGGTCATAGAAAGGCTTCAACTTCTTCTTCTCTTTGAAACCGAAGGACTGGTGCAGATAATTGTTCAGGGTCGACATTTCGCCGAACTTGCCGCCAAGCAGCTCCTGAATCGCAGCAGCGCCATTCGGGTCCGGGCTGGCCGGCTTTTCAAGGGGAATCAGGAGCTTTTCAGAACGCATGAACATAGGTAGAGCCTTTCTGGAGCAGGTAAGAAGGGAATGGGTGTGACAGACGGTCGTGCAGAAGAACGTGCTCTGTGAGATGCCATGCAAAGTGATCCCCTTTGCGGCTGGCGTCATAAGTCGCCCGGAACATGCCGGCATCAGATTCAGTTCACGCACGAATCTTTGACGATAGCTCCGCCGGTCAACCCGGCTGCACTGCACGAACTCCTATGCCATGGGAGAACGATCACATGGCAGCGAAAGCAACGAAAGCAAAACCAGCCGCACCCGCGAAGAGCATACCGAAATCGGGCCGTAATCCGAAGGGAGGATTGACGGCAGAAGGACGTGCCTTCTTTGCGGCGCGTGACGGGTCAAAGCTCAAGGCCGGTGTCACCGGCGCGGCAGACACGCCTGAAAAGATGAAGCGTAAAGGGTCGTTCCTGGTGCGAACCTTCACGCATCCGCGAGGTCCCATGAAGGACGAGCACGGCGAGCCCACGCGTCTCGCTCTAAGTGCACACGCCTGGGGTGAAAAGGTGCCAGCCACGGAAGCGGCTGCACACAGATTGGCTCAGCAGGGCCACAAACTGCTTGAGCAATATCACCGCGCGATGGGCGATGCTCCTCGTCCGAAGAAGTCTCCTGCGAAGGAGGGCAAGAAGGCTCGTTGACGTACATCACCAAACAGGTGCATGTCGGGTCGTCGGGTCTATCGGGCAAAGTGGATGCCCCGGCCAAGGATCAGGATGTAGGCGGACCCGACAACCATGGCCGCTATCCACCATGCAGGCTGTCGTGGAACAACGAGTGGAGCGTCGGCACTTCGAGAGGTCCTCGGTAGCAGAGAGTCTGCCCACATTAAGCCAGAGTTGCCGCCGAACGCAGCCGGAATTGTAGACAGGAAGAAGAGCTTGAGGCCTAGAGGATCGAACGCGCCCGCAAGGCAGTAGAAGCCGCATGCAGCGTAGTAGGGCAGTCTTCCCACGATGTTGTAGAGCGATCGATACCTGGTTTGGTCCGGGCAAAAAGGCTGCAGGACCTGGGCGATTACCTTGACTACGATCAGGTACAGCACGGCGCCAAAGATAGACATTGCGACGCGAAGGACCACGTAGTGCGGTTGGCCAGCGATCACGTCCTGCCAGTCTCCAAGACCCAGGATGCCCGAGAAGAGGAAGTAGCCTGCACCGTCCATGAGGTTGAAGCAGCCGACCAGCCACAAAAAGTAACGCAACTGAACGCGATGACTGGAGCGATTCGCCGCAAACATGGCGACGGCCCCGACGGCCAGGTTGACAAGCGTTCCTCCCGCATCGACCAGGCGATCGGGACGGATATCCGAGAGGTGGTTGCTGGTGAGCTCCGTAGGGACGTCACCGCGCAGGAGGGCGGTCAAGCCGTGACCAATGCCTTCATGAAGGGCGGACGAGATCGCAATGGCCAGAACAGCCATGCTGACGATCGTCGCTTTGCTGTTCGATTCGGGCATGGTGAGAGAGCCCCATCTTACCGCTTCGCAAAGCACGTATCCTGTGACGATGAGGCTTCGTGTGCTTTTCTTTGGTGTGCTGCGAGACCGCTTCGGCACTGAGGAACGGCTGGAGCAGTTTCCGGGGCAAACCGTCTTCGATCTTCTGCAGTACTACCGTGCCGTCGCGCCGGAGTTCGCCGCGATGTGGACGTCGATCGCCGTCGCGGTAAACCAGCAGTACGCCAACGGCATGGCAGCCCTTGCAGACGACGACGAAGTGGCACTGCTGCCGCCGGTGAGTGGCGGCACGAGAGGGTTGGCAGCACATGCGCGTTGAACTCGTACAGCAGCGGATCGACACGCAGTCGATCACCCACGCTCTCAAGGCCGGTGAGGATGGAGCGGTCACCGTTTTCGACGGGATTGTGCGGAACAACACACGGGGGCGGCAGACGCTTTACCTGGATTACACCGCCTACGACGCCATGGCGCTCGAGCAGATGCATGCGCTGGCTGCGGAGGCGATCGCTCGTTTCGGCGTGCGCGATGTGGCGATGGTGCACCGGTTGGGTCGGCTTGAAGTGGGAGAGACCAGCATCCTGATTGCGGTTGCATCCGCGCATCGTGGCGTTACGTTTGAGGCTTGTCGATGGCTGATCGACACGCTGAAGAAACAGGTGCCGATCTGGAAGAGGGAAGTCTTTGTCGATGGCGCAGTGTGGTCGCCGGGCGAGCCATTCCCCGCCGAAATCGTGCCGCATGTGGCAGCATTTCCAGAAGGAACGTAGCCGCTCACACCTGCTGCATCGTCAGAGTCAAAGAAATACGGAAAGCGCCTACTGCGCATCCTGGAGCCGCATACCCTTCTTGAAGACGTTTCTATTTTCGGTGCTCGTAGCACTCTCTCTTGAAGGTGGCATCTCCGCACAGGCGCAAGGGGGCTCGTCGCCGCCGAACGGTGATGGAGCGCCTATCCTGCGCGTCGAAACGCGCCTGGTAAACGTTCCGGTAAACGTTGTAAATGCTCTGGGAGTGGCCGTTTCCGACCTCTCCCAGGACGATTTCGCGGTTAAGGAAGATGGCCGCACGCAGAAGATCGCCATCTTCGAGCGGGAGGCGAGTACGCCGCTTTCGATCGTCATGGCTGTCGATACATCTGGTTCGGTCTTCTCACAATTCAAGACGGAGCGCGATGCCGCAAAGCGCTTTGCCGAGCAGATTCTGCGGCCCGAAGATGAGATGGATTTGATCTCCTTCTCGTATGAAGCAAAGGAGATGGTGCCGTACACCAATGATGCGCGCAACATCGACGATGGGCTGAAACGCCTGGTCAAGGGAGATGATACGGCCCTGTATGACGCGGTGTTCGTTGCGAGCGAGCGCCTGACCGAAGGCAAGGCAGACGCAACCCGCCGGCGCATCCTCGTCCTGATCACGGATGGTGGCGACAACACCACCAAGCGCGAGATCGGCTACGGGAAAGCGGTCGCTGAAGCGCAGCGCGCCGGGGCGGCGATCTACCCCATCATCATCGTGCCAATTCTTGCCGACGCGGGCCGCAATACGGGCGGGGAACACGCGCTGATCCAGATGGCGGAGGATACTGGCGGGAAGTATTTCTACGTCACCGATCGCGATGATCTGAAGACCGCGTTTGCGCACCTTTCCGACGATCTCAGGACGCAGTATCTGCTAGGGTATTACGCTCCGAAGCGCGGTGCGGATACCAGCTTTCGGCGGATCGACGTGTCGTTGAAAGACCCTGCGAAGTCGACAGCGTTTTCCCTGCGCAGTCGCACCGGCTACTATGCCGATGCGCGCTAGACGGGCGCGACACCTGTGCAGCGGCGTATCCTTCTAGCTCTATGAGCGTCTTCGATCCAAGTACATTTTCTTTCGCCATGCCCGCGGCGGAAGTCGCGCGCGAGGCCGGTGCGCTGCTGCGCCGCTACTACGAAAAAGGTGTCGTTGCGGAGTTCAAGGGCGATGTCGACATCGTCACGGAAGCGGATCGCGCCAGCGAAAAGTTGATTGGCGACCGGCTGCACACCTTGTTTCCCACGCACGGTATCTTCGGCGAAGAAGGCACCCGCGAACAGCTGAGCGCCGAGTACCGCTGGTACGTCGACCCGCTGGATGGCACGACCAACTTTGCGCACGGATTTCCCTATTTCTGCGTCTCCCTTGGACTGGAGCACAGGCCGCCGGACACACCCGACAATGCCGACGGAACGATGATTGCGGCCGTCATCTACGAGCCGCTGCGCGACGAGCTTTTCCTGGCGGAACGTGGCAAGGGTGCCTACCTGAATGGCAGGCGAATCCACGTGTCGAAGACGTCGCTGTTGCAGGAAGCGCTGCTTGCTACCGGTTTCCCTTCGAACAAGCGGCATGAGAACCCGAATGTGCACTTCTATCACGAACTGACCCTGCGAACGCATGGCCTGCGGCGGGCCGGTGCTGCTGCGGTAGACCTGGCGTACACGGCTGCGGGTCGCGTCGACGGCTACTGGGAGTTCAACCTGAATCCATGGGACACGGCCGCCGGCTCGCTGCTGGTGGAAGAGGCCGGCGGAGAGATCAGCCGGTTTGACGGTTCGTCTTTCCGGCTGGACTCGCGCGAGGTGCTGGCGACGAACGCTAAAATCGGCAGCGAGTTGCGAGCGGTGTTCGCCGACATGTTCGCCGGCAGAAATCTTGAGCCAATTCCAACCCCCGAGGAGTTCAAACGTCGTCGGGATGAATCCAACGCACAGTAGCGGGGTGGGCGTCGCCGAACCCGGCTCCGGAAGGCTAGGGGCCAGAACTGGTATCATCGTCTTGAAGCCACACAGTTGATTTTGAAAGGATCTTGAGCACCATGGCATACGTCATCGCAGAACCCTGCATCGGCACAAAGGACACGGCTTGCGCCGACGCCTGTCCGGTGGATTGCATTCATCCGAAGAAGGGAGAGGACGGCAACGACGACGCCGAACAGCTCTTCATCGACCCGGTGGAGTGCATCGATTGCGGCGCATGCGTGCCGGTTTGCCCCGTTTCCGCGATATACGCGGCTGACGACCTCCCCGACAAGTGGGCAGAGTTCTCGCAAAAGAACGCCGCGCACTTCGGCCGGTAAGCTCTCGACATCCTCAAGGAACGCGCAGCTTCGGCTGCGCGTTCTGCGTTTGCAGGACAATAAGGAATCGTTGCCGCGCACCAATCCGAAGCCATCGTTCTGCGTACCTGGCCGTTTGGAGAGGCTGACCTGATGGTCGCGATCTTCACTCGCGAACAGGGCGTCGTGCGCGGCGTTGCGCGGCATGCCATGCGGTCTCGCCAGCGCTTTGGTGGAGCGTTGGAGCCCATGACCCATGTTCGCGCCGAGTGGACAGAGCGGCCGAAGCAGGACGTAGTCCGGCTGGATCGATTCGAGATCGTGTGGTCGCCCCTGCGCGATCCAGTCGATTACAGTCGAGCCGCCGGTCTGGCGTTCCTGGCGGAGGTGCTCGAAGCCGCCATGCCCGATCACGCGCCGGAGGACGATGTCTTTCGGCTGACGCTTACCGTGGCTGCGGAACTGCACCCAGACGCGATTGCGCTGCCCGTGACCTACTTTGCGCTGTGGATGACCCGCCTGATGGGATGGATGCCGGATCTGAACACATGCGCGGTAAGCGGCGCTCCGCTCCGTGGTGAGCCGGTCTACTACTCGGCCCTGCGCGACGGTGTCACAGGCGCTCGCAGCCGGCCAAGCGGCTCGCTCGCGTTGCCGCCGGACGCGGTCGTTTTAGCTGCTCGAATCCTTAGAAAGCCGCTGCCGTTACTGCTGCAGGAGGAGTTCTCGCGGACTGCCGTTCAGCAGTTGCGGCGCTTCGCCGTCAGCACGCTGGAGCGGCACCTGGAAGAACGCCTGTGCAGCGCACGTGCACTCGCCACGTTGTAACGGCGTTACTTGCCGCCTGCGGCGATCCACGCATCGACGCGCCGGTCCAGCACATCGAGCGGCAGCGCGCCGGAGTCGAGTACCTCGTCATGAAAGGCCTTGATATTGAATGCCGGACCGAGCTTCGACTTCGCCCGGTCGCGCAGTTCCAGCAGTTTCAACTGGCCCATCTTGTAGCCGAGAGCCTGTCCGGGCCACGCGATGTAGCGGTCCGTCTCAGCTTGCACGTTGGTCTCGTCGACAGACGAGTGGTCGTGAAAATAATCGACGACCTGCTGCCTGGTCCAGTGCTTGGAATGGACGCCCGTGTCGACCACCAGCCGAATGGCACGCCAGATGTCCGCCTCCAGCCGCCCGTAATCGTTATAGGGATCCTGAAAGAAGCCGACGTCCTTGCCCAGGTGTTCCGCGTAAAGTCCCCAGCCCTCGACGAACGCCGTGTAGTCAGCCTGCTTCCGGAAATCCGGCAGGCCGTCGAGCTCCTGCGCGACGGATAACTGCAGGTGATGGCCGGGCACGCCTTCGTGGTAGGCGATGTCTTCCGCGCCCTCCAGCCCACGATCGGCGAAGTGGTAGGTGTTGACGTAGGCCCGGCCGGGGCGCTTGAAGTCAGGCGAACCAGTGTCGTAATACGCCTGCGATTGCTGCGCGGCCATGTAATCCGGCACCGGCAACACTTCAAGCTGTGCCTTCGGCAGCCGGCCAAAGAGTTGTGGCAGCTTGGCCTGCATCTGCGCGATGGGTGCCTTGTACGCGTCCAGCATCTGCTGCGCCGACGTTGGGTGCAGCTTTGGATTCGCCTTGATGGCGGTGTTGAAGCTCTTCAGGTCGGCGAAGCCCATTTTTTTCGCGATCACGAGCATCTCGGCCTCATCACGCCTCACCTCTGCGAGACCTAGCTGGTGGACCTCGTCGGCTGACTTGTTGAGGGTCGTGTGACGCCGGATGAGATAGGCATAGTACGCCGCACCATCCGGGATCACGGAGACGCCTGGCTCAGTACGTGTTTTCGGGATGTACTGCGCCGTAAGGTAGCGGCCAAAGCGGTTATAGGTCGGCAGGACCTGCTCTGAGATGGCCTTCAGCGCGTCCGTGCGGATACGCTGCTGCGTGGCCGCCGAGAGGCTTGCGGGCAGCTTTTTCAGCGGCTCGGCGAACGGGCTGTCTTCCGGCTTCTGCGTTGCCAG
>CBAAAE010000012.1:0-30910 GCA_964658845.1 uncultured Novosphingobium sp.
ACGACCGCGCGGTGAGCGACGCCGCAGCGGGAGCGTGGGTCCACTTCATCGAAACCGGCACGCCGGGTACGGGTTGGACTCCAGCAGGCAAGGACGGCGGACCGTTCTTCGAACTCGGCGACACCCGCGCCAGCCGCTCCATGCTCGACGACACGCACGCAGCCTTCTGGCGCAGCGTCCTACTGCCCGGACCGTCAACAGGAGCGAAGTAAGCCTGACCAGACGCCCCCGCTCGAGCTTTTCTCCCGCACCAAACCTGGTCAACCCAAAACAAGCCTTCATTCTGAAGCAAACCTAGTCATCGCCAAACGAGCTGTCAGCCCGCCGCAAACCTCGGCACCCTACAACAAGCCGTCATCCCGCAGCAAAGCGAAGGGATCTGCAGGTGTGCCCGCACCAGCAAGCTGCCAAAGTGAGCCGAAGAATCGGGTGCCCGACTCAGCCACAGCTTCATCGTGGATGAGTCGGTCTCAGCGCACCCTGCGGATCGCTCCCGCCCTCCGAAAAAGATAAGACAAGCCCGCCTGCTTCTCAACATCCGTGAAATTACGGGAATATCGCAATGCGGTGCTCTAGCGCAAGACATGCACCACCTGCCATTCCGCTTTCGGAACTAACATGGAGAAGATACGTCGATCTAGCGATACAACGGGCACGCGGGTTTCATCGGGGATAGTCTCCACTTACAGACTCCCATCTAAAAGCTCGCTCCGAGGCCAACTCTCACATGCGTTCGTACCTGCTTAAGTGTGCTTTACTCTGCCTTGCTTTGACTGTAGTCGCAGCCCACGCCCTTCCTCTTACTCCATTCCCAGACCGCGCCGGCATCATCACCTTCACTGTCGACGCCGACGGTGAAAGCGGAACCTACTACTACGACACGACCGGACCTAACGACGGACAGCTCGACAGTAGATTAGGTACTAATCAGCTAGCCAATTACTTTGACGGTGTCGGTTACATCAGCAGTTCGGGATTCTGGTACTCATTCGGCCTTGAGAACCCAGCCAGCAATGCGGGCGTAAATGCTTACTTCCAGACGCATGTGTGGACATTTGATTTTCGTGGGGAGGTCGATCTCGGCAGCCGAAGTTATTTTAAGGGTGACCAGCTTTGGACCGGCTCGGTGACAGCCCCAGTTTTCATCAACGGGATCTATGCGTTGAACGCCGCTCCTGAATTAGGCTATACGGACTCTGGTACCGTCACCATCTCCGGCGCCTCGGACGTAGCCGTCACCCCGGAGCCTTCCAGTCTCGTGCTGCTCGGCACCGGCCTCGTTGGCATGGCGGGCCTGGCACGTCGCAGGTTCCGCAGGATCTAACTCCATCAGATGACATGGTCAAAAGCGTAACCCTTCCAAGACCTATCAAACCGCTCCTCAGCCGCCAGGAACCATGGGGCACCCGGCCCTGTCGCTCCCGGCGTCATACACTGAGAAGCAAAGCGAGGGTTCGGCATGGCAGAGCGCGACGAAGACGATTTTGTGACGGTGGCAAGTTACTCCGAGGTGGGAGAGGCTGCGCTTGCGCAGTCCGTGCTGGATGGCGCGGGCATCGACTCGTTTCTGTCGGGCGAAGAGGCTAATATCCTGCTGCCGATCAGCGGCGCACGCCTTCAGGTACGGCTTTCTGACGCGGACACTGCGCGCGAGGTCCTGAACACGATACCCGTTACGGAAGACGCGGACGGCACACTCTCCGGTTCGTCGCGTACCGGGGCCGCGCTGGCGGACGATGGCGACGACCTCTAACAACGACACAGGCCGGGAGAAGGCCGTAGTCTGCCTGTCGGGCGGCATGGATTCCACGGTCTGCGCGGCGCTTGCGGCACGCGACTTCGATGCGTACGCCGTGCACTTCTCCTACGGCCAGCGGACTGAGGCGCGCGAACTGCAATCCGCCCGCGAGATCGCGGACCTGCTCGGATTCCAGCAGTTTCTGCCGCTGCGCATGGATCTGTTTCGCCAGATTGGTGGATCGGCCCTGACAGACGCCTCGATCGACGTTCCGAACGCGGGATATGAGGAATCCGAGGTTGGCCCCACACCGATCGGCAACGACGTGCCAGTGACGTACGTGCCATTTCGCAACGCGCATTTTCTCTCGGCCGCCGTTTCCTGGGCTGAGGTGCTGGGCGCCCGCACTGTCCTGATCGGCGCCGTGGAACAGGACAGCTCCGGCTACCCCGACTGCCGTCCCGCGTACTACGAAGCCTTCAACGCGCTGATCCGCCAGGGAACCAAAGATGGCGACATTCGCGTCGAGGCGCCGCTTATCCGCATGCGGAAGAGCGACATTATAAGGTTGGGTGTTGAACTCCGTGCGCCTCTGCATGTAAGTTGGTCATGCTATTCAGGCGAGGATTTCGCCTGTGGCGTTTGCGAAAGCTGCGTGTTGCGGCTGCGGGCATTTCGAGACGCAGGCATGACCGACCCGATCCCGTACGCGCGGCAGGGTCAACGCGACTCGGACCGCACACATTCTGTTTGAACTTCACGGGACCGGCCGCCGCGCCGCCCATTTCAAGGAGCTGAACGATCATGAAGTCTCGCATCCTCTCCCACGCTGCAGTTCTACTCCTGCTGTCCCCCGCTGCACTGCTGGCGCAGACGCCGCCCGCCGGCAGCATCCATGGTCACGTGCAGAACGCCGCTGGCATGCCCCAGGCTGGCGAAATAAAGCTCACTACGGATCGCGCCGGCGATGAAAAAACCCGCAAATACCAGTACACCTTTCCGGTGACGGCGTCGGGCGATTTCACGGGTACCGGCATCGCCCCGGGCAAATACATCATGTTCTTTGCGGTCAATAACGCGACTGTCGACTACATCGACAACGTCGAGATCAAGCCCGGCGTCGATCTTGCGCAGAACGACGACATGACGCGTGAAGAGTTCCTGAAGAACATGACTCCGGAACAGAAGAAGCAGATCGAAGAGTTTAAAAAGCAGAACGCCGCCACCCTGGCCGCGAACAAGACAGTCGGCAACCTGAACGCGCTGCTGACCCAGGCCCGCGACAACGAGAAGGCCGGCAAGTATGACGACGCCGTCGCGGAGATGCAGCAGGCCACCACGCAGAAGCCGGACGAGGCAATCCTGTGGCTTGAGCTTGGCAATGCGCAACTCGGCGCAAAGAAGTACGACGATTCGTTGACCTCCTTCCAGAAGGCGATCGACGCCAACACCGCGGCGAAGAAACCAAGCCCGGCAATCCCCGGCAGCGCCTACAACAACATGGGCCAGGCCTACGCCAAGCTGAGCAAGCCGAAGGACGCGCTAGCAGCCTACGACAAGGCCGCGCAGGCCGAGCCGGCAAAGGCCGCGACCTACTACTACAACGAGTCGGCCACGCTGTACAACAGCGGGGCTCACGCCGAGTCAGCCGAGGCCGCGGACAAGGCTATCGCCGCCGACCCGACCAAGGCGGATGCCTACTACATCAAGGGGCAGTCGCTGATCGACAAAGCCACCATAGACCCCAAGACGCAGAAGATGAGCGCGCCTGCAGGCTGCCTCGAGGCCTACCTCAAGTACCTCGAACTGGCGCCCACCGGTTCGCACGCCGAAGACGTGAAGGGCATCGTTTCAGCGTTCGACGAGAAGCAGGTCGCTGCCTTCCGCGCCAACAGCAAGAAGAAGTAAGCGCCCCGCATGCGCACGAAAAGCCCTGGAGACCCCAGGGCTTTTCTGTTTCCGGTGCCACCTGCGAGAGACGAAGGCACGCATTCTGGTGTCATGCTGCGGCTCCGTCCCTCATTCTGAGCGGAGCGAAAATAGCGCTCTGAAGCACTTAACTGCCGTCATCCTGAGCGTAGCCGAAGGATCCGCTTTCTTCAGGACCAGTTCGGCGGTTCATGAAAAGCAGATCTTTCGACTACGCAATGCTTGCTTCGCTCAGGATGACGGGCTTAGAAGCCAGCGGCTTAAACACCTGCTTCTGCTCATTCAGTTCGCGGTGTATTCGCGAGCCTTCCACGACGCCGGACGACCGATCAGCTTGCGTCCAAGCGCATACCACTGCAGTACCAGCAGCACGGCAACGCCCATCGGATGCGCCAACACGCTGACCCAGCTCTGGCGGTATTTCGCAGCATTTACCACCCGCGGCAGGTAGCTAAAGAATACCGCAGCCAGCGCGATCCACACCGGCAGCATGCCGACGCGAACGGGCGGCCCCAGGAACGGGATCAGGAACGTGGTCGAACGCCATGCCAGCCACAGCAGCGGCAACGGCAACACCTGCCCAAACCCCAGCAGCATCGTCATGGGCACAATGCGAGCAGGTGCCGCGATGCCCTCCGTGGCATTCTTCGCGAGGCCATCCCACGTCGTCCGCGCGGACCGGTACATGCGGCAGCTTGCCAGGTCCGTCAGGTCAACCAGCCGTGTCGCAAAACCATGCTGACGCAGCAGGCGCGGCAGCAGCAGGCCGTCGTGCATGGTGTGTCGAATCGCCGCGTGTCCGCCGCTGCGAAAGTATGGTTCGCGCTCGACCAGCAGGTATTGTCCGCAGCCCGCCGCGAACCCCGGCGTGGTGGTCGTCCGCACGCTGCGGATGGGCAGCAGGCCCAGCAGGATGAAGTGAATCAGCGGAATCAGCAGCTGCTCAAGCCAGGTGCCGGTAAGCTCGTGTGGAAAGCCGCTCACCAGCGCAGCATGTTCTCTTTGCAAGACCGCTGCAGTGCGTCCTAGAGCCGCCGGCTGCAGGCTCACATCCGCGTCTAGAAAGCAGAGCATCGGCATGGAAGCAACCTGCGCGGCCTGCCAGCAGGCGTGCTGTTTACCATTCCAACCCGGTGGCAGACTGGCAGAAGACAGCAGCCGAACACGGGGATCAGCCGCTGCGATCTCTGTCACAATGGCTGCCGTGCGGTCCATTGAAGCGTCGTCCAGGACGATAACCTCAAGCTCGACGCCTTCCGACACGAGCACATTTTTCAGGCAGGCCGCTATGCCCGCCTCTTCATTGCGAGCGGGTATCAGGACACTGACACGCAGAGGCTCGCCGGGAACGACCGGCGGCGGCGGCAGATATTCGCGCAGGTTCAGCAGCGTCAACACCGCGGGTGTTAGCGCGCATGCGGCAGACGCAATCGCTAACCCGAGCAACATTACGGCCGCACCCGTACAGCGGGCGCATGGGGTTGCAGATCGACGGCGTGATCGGCCTGGTGCCGCTCGCCACGCATGCGCGCCCGCATGCGTTGCCACACGGCATAAGGCCCAGCCGTGCCGCGACGGCCTTCCAGCAACGTGGTGAAGGCACTCGCATCACGCCGCAGCGAAGCTGCCAGCAGCGTGTCCTGCGCCGCCTGCAGACGGGTCTGCAGCGCTCCGGTCCACTCGGCTGCGGTGCGCTCGCGCAGGCACTCTACGCGGAGAGGCTCGCCGACCGCCAGCAGCACCTCCGGCAGACGCTGATTCCAGAAGGTGTATTCCACCGCCATCGGGATGACGGTCAGGTGTTCGCTCCGTTGCAGCAGCGCGCCCAGCCCCGCCTTCAACTGCGTGGGACGCGTGCGTGCATCGGTGAAGTGGCCCTCCGCCGTAATCCAAAGGACACCGTTTGCGCCGAGCACCGCCGCCGACGTTCGCAGAAACTCTGCCGCGCCACGGGCGGATGCCTGCTCGACCGGAAACATGCCCATGTTCCGAAAAAAACGGTATTCCTTCAACGATGCGGCGCTGATGGGCGCGCGATGTTTGCGGCCGGGCAGCAGCCTGCGGGCCACTTCGGCGCACACAATAGGGTCCCACCACGAGGGATGGTTCAGGTAAATCACGAGCGGGCCTGCGGGCGCTTTCTGCAGGCGCTCCACGCCCATCATGCGCACGGCGCGAAACTGTTTGCGCAACCGCCGCCGCCCGATCATGGAGAACAGCAACAGCAGCCACCACCACGATCGCGGCATGGTTCCGAGTTGTTTCTGAATGGGCATCAAGCCTGTATGAGCATCGGATGCGGACCGACCAGGTCCTGCCGCAAAGACTCCTGGGCAAAAGGCTCAGCCACTTCATGCAGCCGCATACGATGGACATCATGATCGTATCGATAAAAGCGTCGGCCGCGGCATGAATCAGCCGAGTGCCCTCACCCTGCAGGAACTTCTGTATCGACTCCGCACCGGGCAGGCAGACAGCCGTTCCCTGCTGGAGGACTGCCTCGAGCGCATCGCCGACCCTGGCGGAGAGGGCGCTTCCACCTTCCTGCGCGTGTATGCCGACGCGGCCCGGGCCCAGGCCGATGCTGCCGACGCGCTTTACCGCAAAGGCGATGCCACCGGACCGCTAGCAGGCATACCTGTCTCGATCAAAGACCTGTTCGATGTGGGCCGCGACGTGACGCGGGCGGGTTCGCGGGTGCTCGCCGGTTCGCCGCCGGCACTGCGTGACGCGACAGTGATCGCGCGGCTGAGACACGCCGGCGCGGTGATTGTCGGGCGGACTAACATGACGGAGTTTGCCTACTCCGGCGTGGGCCTGAACCCGCACTACGGCACGCCGAGAAACCCATGGGATCGCATCTCCGCGCGCATCCCGGGCGGCTCGTCGTCGGGCGCGGCGGTCTCCGTGTCGGACGGTATGGCCGCGGTTGCGATCGGTACGGATACCGGCGGATCCGTGCGCATCCCAGCCGCGCTCTGCGGCTTGACCGGCTTCAAACCTACGGCTCGCCGCGTCCCCCTGGACGGCCTGGTACCGCTCGCGCCGAGCCTTGATTCAGTCGGTCCCATCGGCGTCAGCGTGGATTGCTGTAAGCGCGTGGACGCGGTTCTGGCCGGGGATACCTACGCGCCGCACGCCGCTCTCGATCTCTCCGCGTTGCACCTCGGGGTGCTGCAGGGCTACGTGCTCGACGCGCTGGACGACGCTGTGACCGAAGCCTTCGGAGCGGCACTGGACACCCTCGCACTGGCCGGTGCAAGGATTCAGACGGTGCACCTGCCCGCGCTGGCGCGCATCCCGGCCAGCAACCAGACCGCCGCAACCGAGGCCTACGCGTGGCACCGATCGCTGCTGGAAGCGCGCAGTGACGACTACGATCCGCACGTCTCCGCCCGCATTCTGCATGGTGCAGGCGTGCTTGCCGCGGACTACCTGAACCTGATGCGTGCTCGCCAGGAGATCATCCGCGAGGCGGTAACGGCGTTCGCCGAGTTCGACGCCATCCTGCTGCCCACCACGCCGCGCATCGCGCCGACGATCGCCTCGCTCGAGGGGAGCAACGACGTCTACTTCGAGGTGAACGGCGCCATGCTGCGGAATACCAGCGTCTTCAACTTCCTCGACGGCTGCGCGCTGTCGGTGCCCTGCCATCGCCAAGGCGAAGCTCCGGTCGGCCTGATGATCGCAGCTCTCGGAGGCCGCGATGCCCACATCCTGCAGGTTGGTGCAGCCATCGAAAAGGCGCTCCGTCCGCCCCGCATCTCCATATGAAACTGGGTGCCGCTTTCATACACGTTCATCCGTGGATGAGTGGGTTCTTCGCGCCAGACCCACTCATCTCATGCGACAGGCCGCATGAAATCGGGCACCCGCACTATCGAGCAGAGCACTGCGCTAGATCGGCTTTCGCGCATCTCAACTTGCGGCGGGCTGCGGATCCGCGCCGGGAGCAGGTCATGGCAAAGAAAGAGGAAGAGTTGCTGGAGCTCGACGGCCACACCGTCCGCATCTCCAACCCTGCGAAGCTTTACTTCAGCCGGGGCGTGCAAC
The DNA here is from genome assembly GCA_964658845.1 of uncultured Novosphingobium sp. Classification (GTDB taxonomy): domain Bacteria; phylum Acidobacteriota; class Terriglobia; order Terriglobales; family Acidobacteriaceae; genus Terriglobus. The sequence goes on from CBAAAE010000012.1 coordinate 7,721, forward strand.
TCAGCAAACTGGACCTGGTGCGCTACTACCTGGCGGTCGCGCCGGCAGCTTTGAACGGCGTCCGCGACCGCCCGTTCGTGCTGAAACGCTTCGTCAACGGCGCGCACGAGGAGCCGTTCTACCAGAAGCGCGCGCCCGATAACCTGCCCGACTTCGTGCGGACGGTCACGCTCAGCTTCCCCTCCGGCCGCACCGCCGACGAGATCGTGATCGACAACCCCGCCGCGCTGGCGTGGGCCGTCAATCTCGGCTGCATCGAGCTGCATCCGCATCCCGTGCGCACCGCCGACCTGGATCATCCGGACGAACTGCGCATCGATCTGGACCCGCAACCCGGCGTTTCGTGGGCTGATGTGCGTTCGGTCGCAATGGAAGTAAAGGCGCTGCTGGACGAGGTCGGCCTGGTGGCTTGGCCGAAGACGAGCGGCTCGCGCGGCATCCACGTCAACGTCCGGATCGAGCCGAAGTGGACCTTTACCGAGGTCCGTCGAGCGGCCCTTGCCCTGGCGCGTGCCGTCGAACGTCGAGCGCCCGGTCTGGCCAGCAGCAAGTGGTGGAAGGAAGAGCGGCACGGCGTCTTTCTGGACTACAACCAGAACGCGAAAGACCGCACCACGTGCTCGGCTTATTCTGTGCGACCGCTGCCGGATGCGCGTGTCTCGACGCCGCTGCGTTGGGATGAGGTCGAGACCTGCGACCCAGCCGACTTTACCGTGGCGACCGTGCCAGCGCGCTTTGCGGAGATCGGCGATCCGAACGCCGGAATGGACGTACACCCAGGCACGCTGGACGCGCTGCTGGAGATGGCCGCGCGTGACGAAGCCAGCGGCATCGGCGACGCGCCATGGCCCCCGCACTTCAAGAAGATGGAGGGCGAGCCATCCCGTGTGCAGCCGTCGAAGGCTCGAGTACCGAAGAACGCAGCCACGAAAAAGTCGGTTGAAGACACCGCCGCGACCTCGAAGAGCCGCACCGCTACCGGCCGCCGGCAGTCGACCATGCCCCTGGTCGTGGTGGCTCAATCGCCCGATCGTGCGGCTGCTGATGCCGGTCTCGAGCGTTGGAAGCTGCAGCACCCGGAGGCAGCACAGCATCTTGCTGCTGACGATGTGCTGGTAGATCGCATGCGCGGGTCGGCTTACATCTGGTACCGCATCCGTGTGAACCTGCGGCATGTGCCGGAGCCGCAGCGGCCCGCCCAGGGCACGCCTGACCCCGATGACGATCCCACGCGCAAATGGCGGGAAAATACCCCGGAGTAGCAACTTTTTGATCCCGTCAGGTTCTTCTTTAAGACCGCACATCCCCTGCTCCGATCACACACTCAGAGGACTTGAGAGGAAAAAGTACTTATGGCGCCTTGCACCCAGACCCGCAGGTTCACAGCATTTCGACTCTTCTGCCTTGCCACGTCTGGGCTGGTGGCATGCTCTGCACTCTCAGGCTGCCTTGTGGCCGGTTATTCCAGTACTGGCGGAGGCTTCGTCTGGCCCGGCGGGCTGGGCTTCGTCTTCGTGCTGCTTGCCCTGCTCTGGTTCCTGCTGCGGCGGCGGTAGCTCGCAAGCGACCTCATACACGATTGGAAAAGATCGCCATCAATTCCTGCGGCGGCACCACTTCCAACTGCTCGTACGTGCAGTCGTAAGTGGGCTTGTCCGGTCTCCAGCGCCGGAAATGCGCCAGGTGGCGGAAGCGGTCGCCCTGCATATGCTCGTACGCGACCTCGACGGCAAGCTCCGGCCGCAAAGGCTCCCAAGAAAGATCCTTGTCGCGATTCCAGCGGCTGGGCGCGCCCGGCATGCGGTCCTGCGCGTGCGCGTCGGCTTGGCCCCACGTACCCCACGGATGGTCACGTAGCGCATCTTCGCGGTAGGGCGCCAGAAACGCCACCAGATCGCGCCGTTTCGCCGCGGTAAAGCTGGCGCAGACGCCGACGTGCTGCAGCGCGCCCGCCGAGTCATACAGGCCAAGCAGCAGCGAGCCCACGGCCGTACCCTCACCATCCTTGTGCCAGCGAAATCCGCCCACCACGCAATCGCAGTCGCGCTCATGCTTGATCTTCAGCATGGTGCGCTTATCCGGTGTGTACGGGCCGTCTAGTGGCTTGGCCATGACACCATCAAGACCCGCACCCTCAAACCGCGTAAACCAATCCTGCGCGAGTGCCCGGTCCTGCGTGGCTGGCGTCAGGTGCAGAGGTGCGGAGACGTTCGCAAGCGCACGCTCCAACTCGACCCTGCGCGTGGCAAAAGGCGCGTCGCGCAGGTCGCGTTTTTCGATCTGCAAAAGGTCAAAAAAGACGACGGACGCAGGTGTCTGCTGCGCCAGCAGCCTATTGCGCGAGGCGGCAGGATGCAGCCGCAGCGAGAGCGCGTCGAAGTCCAGACCACCCGCTCGCGCGATCACAATTTCGCCATCCAGGACGCACTGCGCCGGTAACTGCGACAGTAGCGGTTCACGCAGTTCGGGGAAGTAGCGATCGAGCGGCTTGCCGTCGCGGCTCTGAAGAAAGAGCTCGTTCCCGCTGCGAAAGATAACCACGCGAAATCCGTCCCACTTGGGCTCGAAGCTCCACGCGCCCTCCACTGGAATGGCATCGATGCGTTTTGCGAGCATCGGAAGAATCGGAGCCTGCAGTAAGTCGGTCACATCCCGGTTGGATGCAAGTCAGGCGTTCTCAGAAAAGAAGGGTGACCCGCATGTAATTGGAGCAAAAAAAGGCGCCCACCAGAGTGGACGCCTTCCTTCAAACAAAAGCCGGATTACATGCCGCTGGAGGGCGTGCCGCCCATCATCTTGACAGCCTTGTCAGCCATCGTGGTGTGCATCGCAACGACCTTTTCGCCCTTGGCAACCGTCTTCTTCAGATCGGCGTCCGTGGTGGAGTTCAGTTCCGCCTTGAAGGCTGCGTCGGCGGCGTGGTGGTCCACATCCATGCCGGTCATGTAGGTCTTGTCGAAGTCCATGCCGGTCATGCTGCTGAGCGCGTCATATTTCGCCTGGTGATCGGCATCGAGCGTCATGACGGGAGTCACGCTCAGCTTGTCCGCGAACGGCTTCATTTCGCTTTCGAGCGCGGTGTGATCAGTGATCATCTTCTGCGCATACGACTTCACGCGAGGATTGGTTGCCTTATCCACCGCGAGCTGGCTGAACTTCATCTCGGTGTAGTCGCTCTGCGACGCCGTCATCAGAAACTGCTTGTCCTGGTCCGCGGAACTTGACTGCGCAAGCAGCTTGCCGCTGCTCATCAGGGTCGCGCAACCAAGTGCCAACGTGCACATCGTCATCGTCTTGTTCATAAGTGTCTCCGGCTGTGGCATCGCCACGCTGCTGATAAGTGGGAGCACAAAAAATGACGGCCTGTTGTCCAGCATTTCGCTAAGTGGAGGCGTGGCATGATACGGCGCAAAAGACGTCGGAAGAATTTAAGTTGAACCTTCCTACATGCCGTGACCCACACCTGCTGAGTGAGTTTCGCTAGTTACTCTCCGGCTGCCCTTATGCGCTGACGAGCACTTCCCGCTGTGCCTCGGCACGATCGCCTGCCGCACGTTCCTTGCGGTCGAGCGCGTCGGCCGCGATCCAGCCGCTCATCATGACCATGGGCATGCCAGGGCCGGGATGGGCCGCGCCCCCGGCGAGGTACAGGCCGTCGATGCCGCGCACCACGTTCGAAGGTTTGAATGCTCCATTCATGCGTCCGTGCGAGCTCAGGCCGTAGATTGCGCCGTTCAGGACGCGATAACGCTCATGGATATCCTGGGGCGTCAGCGCACGCTCGAAGACGATGCGCTCTTCGATATCTTGCATGCCGGCAGTGCGCTTCAGCTTGTCGAGAATGACCTGGCGGTAGCCCGGCAGCATCTCACGCCAATCGTGATTCGGCCGCAGATAGGGCGTATGCACCAGAACGTAAAGCGCGTCGCCACCCTCGGGCGCGGTGCCCGGTTCCGTCCCGCTGGTCGAGGCCAGATAGCATGTCGGATCAGGCGCGGGCATGCCCAGCGTATAGATCGCGTTGAACTCCTCATGCGGATCGCGCGAGAAGACGAAGTCATGGTGCGCCAGGTGGTCGTAGCGCTTGTTCAGGCCCAGGTACAGCACCACGCCGGAGCAGGCGGCCTCCCAGTTCTTCTTCCGGTCGAACGCCGCGCTGACCTCGGTGCCGGCCAGCAGTTCGCGATGGGTGCGCACCGAATCCTCGTTCGAAACGATCGCGTCAAACTTGTACTGCTCTCCCGTCGCGAGAGTAAGGCCCGTGACCATGCGGCCCTCGCCATGGATCTTCGTGTCGATCTTTGCGACGTCGGCAACCGTGTGGTACTGCACACCAAGTTCCCTGCCCAGCTTCACCAACGCCTCCGGCACGGCACGCGTACCCCCCATTGGATACCAGATGCCCTCTTCCGTCTGCATGTGGCCGATGGCGCAGAGAATGGCCGGCGATGCGTCCGGGGACGAGCCGACATACTGCACAAAGTGGTCAAGCATCTGCGCCGTGTTGTCGTCTGAGATGTACTCGCGAATCAGGCCACTAACCGTCTTACCCAGCCGCATCTTCATGACGTCCTTCAGGACTTTTACGTCGAACATGCCGCGCATTTCGAGCGTGTCCATCATGGAGCCGACCGGCTTCCAGAAGAAGAACTTGTCGCTGATCGTATGCAGGTCTTCGCTGGTGCCGAGGAAAGCGCGATATTTGTCGCCTAAGCCTGCCTGCTTCTGGTTCAGCGAAACCACCATCTCATCGGTAGAGTCCTTCAGATCGATGACGGTGCCGTCGTCAAAGAAGCAGCGCCACGACGGATCGAGCCGCACCATTTGCAGGTAATCGTCGAGATTTCGCCCCGCTTCGCCAAAGATCTTGCGCAGCATGGACGGCTGAATGAGGATCGTAGGGCCCATATCGAAGCGAAATCCCTCTTCTTTGAGCACGGCCGCCTTGCCGCCCAGCCATTCATTCTTCTCGAAAACTTCGACCGCGTAGCCGCGCGCCGCCAGCGTAGCCGCCGCTGCAAGACCCGCCAGACCCGAACCGATGACTGCTACACGCATCTTTTCTCCCTGAACCTTTGAACTTTTTCTGACAGCGGATGATGTCTACTGCACGGCCAGATCGCGATCCTGCAGTTGCGACTGATCGAAGGGCGAGCGGTCGAAGTTCCACGCACTCGTGACGCCCAGGTCGTCCAGCATCAGCTTGGCCGAGATCCGCGCCGACTCGAAGATGACCGGCAGGCCCGAACCGGGGTGCGTACCGCCGCCCGCCAGATACAGGCCCTCCGCCTCTTCAAAGCGGTTGTGCGGCCGCAGGTGCAGCATCTGCTGCAGACTGTGCGCCATGCTGAAGGTGCTGCCGCGATGCAGAGCAAACTCAGCGGCCCAGTTCGCAGGAGTCAAGATGCGTTCCGTCCGGATGCGCTCGCGCACGTCGCCCATCCCGATCTCCGCAAGCTGGTTCAGCACGCGTTCGCGGAAAGGCATGGCATCCCGCTTCCAGTCCACACCCTCGCAGCCGTGGGTAACTGGCGCCAGCACGTACAGCGAACTCATGCCGGCAGGCGCCAGCGTGTCATCGCTGACGCTGGCGTTCTGCACGTAGATCGACGGGTCTTCTGACAGCCTGTGACCCTTCTCGATGTCGTGTAGATTGCCGCGGTAATCCTTCGCCAGGTAGATGGTGTGATGCGACACATCGTCATAGCGGCCCTCGATGCCCATGTACAGCATGAAGGTCGAGCAGGAGTGGTCCTTCTTTGCGATGGAATCGTTTGACCAGCGCGAGCGCAGGCGCTGCGGGATCAGCTTGCGAGCCGCCTCGGCAAACTCCGCATTCATGATGACGGCGTCAGCCTTCAGTTCGCGCCGGTGAGTCTTGATACCGGTTGCCTTGCGACCCTCGAAGGTGATCTCTTCGACAGCCTCATCCGTCAGAATCGTTACGCCCATCTCTTCGCATATGCGGCCCATAGCGCGCGTGATGGCGCCGCAGCCTCCCACTGGATGAAAGACGCCGTACTCGTACTCGAGAAACGAGAGGATCGAGAACAGGCCCGGGCAGCGGAAGGGCGACATGCCCAGGTACTTTGACTGAAATGAGAAGCCGAGACGAATCCGTTCATCGGAGAAGTACTGCTTCAATTCCGCATCCAGCGAACGCCACGGTGCGAGGATGGGCAGCAGTTTCAACATTTCCGGCTTGGCCAGGTCGCGCCAGCTTTCGAAGGGCGACTCCAGAAAAGGCAGAAAGCGCTGCAGCTTGTCGCGGTTATCCCGCATAAAGCGCGAGAAGTTTTTCGCGTCGGCCGGACACAGCTTGGCGACTTCCGTTTCCATGCGCGCGTGGTCACCAGTCGCCAGCAACTCTCCACCCTGGCCGAAGACAAGGCGGTATTGCGGGTCAAGCCGCAGCATGGGCACCTCACGCTCAAGCGAGTAGCCTGCAGCCGTGAAGATCTCACTTAGAACGCGCGGGTACAGAAAGAAGGTGGGGCCGTAATCGAACTTGAAGCCATCCTGCTCGAACGTGCTGGTGCGGCCGCCCACATGGTCGCGCTTCTCAACAATGGTGACTTTCACGCCGGACGCCGCTAACAGCATGGCGCTCGCAAGGCCTCCCGGCCCCGCTCCTACAATGACGACCCGCTTCTCGAACGCGCCCATCCACACCCTTTACAGAACTTGACTGCTTGCGCCCAAAGATCGAGCCGCCGCCAACGTAACAGTAGCTATGATTCCGTTTCTAACACTCAGAGCCGCTTCACCGGTCATGTCAACTTACACGAATTCCGATTTGGGCATAAAGGTCACGCAGGATCGTTGCTGACACGCAACCCGCACCCCTGCATTTGGGAGTGAAATCTTAGAGCCCAAGCAACTCCGCGTTCTCCTGCATGGACCGCAGGCAGTTGCCGATGTGCTCGTCCAGCGGCACGCCGAGCAGGGCAGCGCCTGCCTCCATGTCTTCTCGCTTGACCCCGCGTGCAAAAGCCTTGTCCTTCATCTTCTTGCGCACGCCCGCGACTTCCACGTCGTGGATGGATCGGCTGGGCTTGACCAGCGCACACGCCGTCAAGAAGCCGGCAAGCTCATCGCAGGCAAACAGCGCACGGTCCAGGTGGCTCTCGCGCGGCGTGCCGGTGTAGTCCGCGTGCGCCATGATGGCGTGGCGGATCGGCTCCGGCCAGCCCTGCTCCGTTAAAACGCGATTCCCGACGTAGGGGTGCTCGTCGAGCGATGGGTGCCGGTCGTAGTCGAAGTCATGCAGCAGGGCGGCCATGCTGTACTGCTCGGCAAACTCATCCGCGGCCGGGCCGGAGAGTCCCAGCCGCTGGGCCTCGCGATCGCCGTAGCCGCGGGTGCAGACCTCTACCGCAGCAGCGTGTTTCAGCAGTCCAGGAGAAGCTGTCCATTCTCGCAACAGTTTCAGGGCTCGATCACGGGTGTACATCCGCAGATCATAACGCGATTGCGCCAGTGGGGAGTCAGGCCGCGTCTAGGTCAGGCGACGCGGTCAACTCGCCCATGGCGTGCAGGCGGACCAGGTCTTCCGGCGTGTCCACGTCAAATTCGCCGCCACGCAGCGGCACCGTCAGAACTGCCCTGTCCTGCAGCAGTTCGCGCGCGCCCGTGTCGCCCCGCATATCCTGCAGCGCATGAAACGCGAAGGCCGGAAACAGCGCCGGAATGCCCCGCCGCTCCCAGTAATACGAGGCCACGACGTGCTCCCGTTTCGAAGCGCGGGCGAGCTGCAGCAGGTGCGCTGACGTCACCGACGGCTGATCGCAGGCCAGCACTAGCAGGTCGTCCACGCCTGCACGTTCGGCCGCCGCCGCGCCCAGGCTGATGGAACTCGCCATACCGCTGCTCCATGCCTTGTTGATCAGGAAGCGGGGACGCAGGGGGTTGAGGTGGACAGCCTTCAGGATGCGTTCATACTCGGCACCCAGCACCACAAAGATTGGGTTCGCACCGGCCTCGTGCGCCACGCGGATGGCGCGATCGATCAGACGCTCACCCCGGAATTCAACCAGTTGCTTGGGTTCGCCGAGTCGCAAAGACGCACCCGCAGCCAGCACCAGAGCCGCGAGGCGGCGGCTCATTGGGAGACGTCCTGCGAAGCGCCGGCAGTTACCAGTCCATCGGAGGAGCCGTACAGCGCACAGTTTTCCGCCCTCGCGTCGAATGCGGGCCCATCCATCTGCAGCCGCTCCACGTCAGAAAGTGCAAGCCGTCGCGAACCCGCGAACGGCATGGCAGACTGAGACGAAATCCCATGCTGCACCTCAGCCGTGATGGCGAGTGCAACGGCCTCCGGCCCATCCCCGCCAAGCTCCAGGCCGATGGGTGCGTGCGTGCGGCTTACCGCGTGCGCCAGCGGCAGGCCGGCCAGCGCGGACGCCTCCTGCAGCAACAGCGCCGAACGATGCCGTGCGCCCAGCAGACCCAGGTACCGCGGCGCAATCGGCAGCAACTCCGCCAGCAATCGCCGGTCCTGCTCATAAGAGTGGGTCATAAGGACAACCGCATCCGCCTGCCGCACAGGCAAATCGGCTGCCGAGGTGGAGATCGTGCATGCCGCCGACGGAAAGCGATCCGCGGTGGCGCGCTGCAAACGGCCATCCACAACAACCGCGGCCCAGCCCATCTCATGCGCCATCCGGGCAAGCGGGCGCGCATCCTCTCCCGCTCCAAAGATCACGAGGCGCTGTGCCGGCCGCAGACGTTCACAGAAAGCCGATCCCGCGACCGTCTCGATCCAATGCTGATCAGCCGCGTCCAGTGCACGTCCACGGGCAGCGCATCGCAGATCGACGACCTGCCCGGTGGGCAGCGCATCGCTGGCGAACAACACATCGCCGCCCTCATCGAGGACGATCCGCAGCAGCGGAGAGCCTTCCACCTGCGACGGTAGCAGAGACACAACGGTCCGCTGCGCGTGCATGAGCGTAGCTTCCATCGCCTGCAATAGAGCGTCGGCCTCAGGCGTGCCCAGCGGCTCGGCCAGCAGGTCTACCGTACCCCCACAGCCCAGGCCGTAAGGGATCTCCGCCGTGTCGTCGAACGCGGTCGAAAACTGCTCCATCACCGCACCCAAGCGCACAGTCCAGGTCGCGCGCCGCAGCAGGTCTGCCTCAAGGCATCCCCCGGAAAGTGTGCCCGCGGTCCGTCCGTCGTTCAGAACCAGCATCCGCGCACCAGGACGGCGGTACGATGAGCCGGAGACGCGCACAAGGCTGAACAGGACGCCACGCGCACCGACACCCGCATCCCGGCCAAGCGCAACCACGTCGCGGCGTTCTTTGAGACTCATAACAGTGTTATAGATGCGGAGAACCCCCAGGATGTGCAAGACCTACGCACTTCAGGCTTACGCTTCGCCAGTTGGGGGTCCATTCATGTAGCTTCATCGCGCGAGTGAAATCTTCGCGAGAGAACCGCGAACCCTTCTGGGCCGATCATCCAGACCGGGCACGGGCTGCCAACCCACTCCTTGGCGAGAACACCGCGCATGAAGGGGGGACCCTATGTGTACTCACCCAAGCGAGGCCCGCAGCAGCGCCGGGCGCTCCCCGTGCAGCTTCAGAATCAGCTCCCCAAACAGCGTATTCGCCCACGCGAACCACGGCCGCGTGTAGTTCGCGGGGTCGTCCATCTGAAACGCCTCGTGCATGTAGTGGGTCCCGGCGGTGGTGTCGCGCAGGGTGCGGAGCGCGGTCCGAATCTCCGCGTCATCCGTGCTGGTGAGCGCGCGCATCAGGATGGCCATGGGCCAGATGAAGCCCAGCCCAACGTGCGGGCCGCCGATGCCCTCCGCCGCCTTGCCGCGGAAGAAGTAGGGGTTGTCGGTCGAGAGCGCGAAGGCCCGCGTCCGCGCGTAGAGCGGGTCCGCAGCCGGCTTCCCACCGGGCAGTCTCCCAAGATAGGCGATGCTCAGCAGGCCAGGCGCGTTGGCGTCGTCCATCAGGTTCACGTTGCCGAAACCGTCCACCTCGAACGCCCAGATCTCGCCATGACGCGGGTGCGTGACGCGGCCATGCTGCCGGGTTGCGGTCAGAACCTCCGCCGCAAGCGTCTTCGCATCGCCGACGAGCGCCGCGTTGCCGACCGCGTTCGCGATCTCCGCCAGCATGCCCAGCGCCGTCACCGCGAACAGGTTTGCCGGTACAAACAGCGGGTAGATGCAGGCATCGTCCGATGGCCGGAACATGGAGTGGAGCATGCCGTTCGGCCGCGTGGGAGCGCCGAAGCCACCCAGGATCAGCGAGTCCGTCGGGCTCTCCGCACGCCGCTGAAAGTGGTACGGACCGCGGTCGTGCAGGCGTTGCTGCTGTCGAAAGGTCGTCAGGATCAGGCGCGCGGCGGCCTGCCATTCGCCCTCGAACACGGCGGTGTTGCCGGTGGCGCGCCAGTAGCCATGCGCCAGCCGCAGCGGATAGCAGAGCGAGTCGATCTCCCACTTGCGCTCGCCCACGCCGGGCTTGTGGTCGGTCGCGTCGTGCACCGCCCAGTCCAGCGGCGTATCCGCCGGGTTGCGCCGGAAGCTGTTCGCGTAGGGGTCCAGCAGGATGCACGCGGCGTGCCGGTGGATCAGCCCTTCCACCAGCCGCGCCAACGCCGGGTCCTGCTTCACGAAAGGCAGGTACGGCTGCATCTGCGCGGATGAGTCACGCAGCCAAAGCGCATCGATATCACCGGTAATGACGAAGGTGTCGGGCTTGCCATCCCGCGTCCCTGGAAACACGGTCGTATCCAGCGTGTTGGGCAGGCAGTTGCCAAAGAGCGTGCGGAGTTCCGGATCGGCAATGTCGCGGCTGACGGTGGCGATCGCCTCCTCCACTGCGGGAGACCGGAAGAGCCGGTCGGCGGGTGCAGGACGAGCCGTCAGGTCGCGCTTCGTGTACTGCCCAAGCAGCGGAGCGGGCATGACGCTCTTCACAAGAGCGGCAGCGGAAAGAGTGCGGACGTATTTCAGGAGCGATCGCCGGCTGGTCATCATCGAGTGGCACAAGACTACTCGAAAGAGATGAACACGGAGAAGGAGAAGATGACCTACCGGGAAGCGACCATGGCAGGCTCCATGGGCCTGCGCATCCGACCGATGAAGTATGCGGCAGGAGCAGCGACCAGCAACGCCACCATCTGCGCGTAGTGGTGCTGACCAGGCGTGTGCGTTTCTGCGAACAGCGCAGCCAGGGCTACAAAACCGGCAGCACCCTCGGCAGCTCCACGCGGCGTTTCAGGCGCAAGCAGCGCCGCAAGGTATCCGCCCAACAGACCGAAGATGGCGGCAACCACGCAGGTCAGCACGATGAACGGGACAGGCGCGCCATCCCAAGGCGTGTTTTGGTGCGTGACCTTGAAGAACCACGCCAGATAGAGCGCAAGGGTAATGAAGGCACCGAAAAGCGCGGCGAAAATGGCGCGGACATTGCGCATAGGTAGGTCTATAGATTACTTCAGCACGAACCGCGATGCACCATCATGTTTGCCTTTGGCCGCGCGGCGCCTGGTCCAATCAATTTCGACCGGCGTGCAGGTTTGCTCAACCCCTCCGTCATCCTGAGCGAAGCGAAGGATCCCTACCCTCCATGCTGAAGGAAACCTCACGGGGCCTTTCTCGCGAGGAAGCCTTGTGATCGAGTTGACGGGCATGCAGGTTTGCTCAACCCCGGTCGCCACCCTGAGCAAAGCGAAGGATCTCTACCCATCATGCTGAAGGAACATCAGGGACCTTTCTCGCGAGAAGGTCTCCATGAGGTTTCCTAAAGGCGAAATCTTCGGAATCCTTCGCTTTGCTCAGGATGACGGCCGGGAGGGTTGAAGCGATCCCTCCAGCGACACGAAACCGCCCGTCCACAATGAACCCGTGCAGGAACGGGGCACCCGGTGTGTTGCCGGGACACCGAAAGCCGCCGCCGATACAATCATGAGGTGCCGATGAACCCTGGCCAGCGTGCCTCTTCCGCATTCCTCCGTTTCCTGCTGCTGGCCGGGAGCGTGTCAACCGTCCTTCTGGCCGGGTGCCCTGACCAGCAGGCGGTCACCACGGCAGCCAAGCCGCCCGTGAACGCCACCGCTCCCACCCTGCCGAAAACCGTCGGCGGCAACACGGCGGCAACCGCCGAGCAGACAGCCAATCCACGTGTCGCCTCCCTGATCGTGCAGGTGGACAAGAGCTATCGCAGCGGCGTCGACAACTACCGCAACGGCCGCCTGGACGCCGCCCGGCTCGACTTCGATTTTGCCGTGGACCTGATGCTGACCAGCGGCCTCGACATCAAGAAGGAAACGGCCCTGAGCGACGAGTTCGAGCGCACTGTGGACGCCGTGAACGCGCTGGAGATGGTCGCGCTGAAGCAGGGCAACGGCTTCAGCCCGAAGACGGAAGAAGCGCCGATCGACGTCGCCAACGAGCTGACCTTCAGTACCAGCCCGGAGCTGACGGCCTCCCTGAAGAGCACCCTCGATGTAACTTCCGATCTGCCGCTCGTGATCAATGACGAGGTCGCCGGCTACATCAACGCCTATGCCAACTCTTCCGCGTTCAAGGCGCACATGGTCAGTTCGCTGCAGCGCGCCAGCAAGTACCGCGAGATGATCCAGGGCGTGCTGAAGCAGGAGGGCGTGCCGCAGGATCTGATCTACCTGGCGGTTGCCGAATCCGGATTTCAGTTGCAGGTGGTCAACTCCAGCAGCGGCGCCGGCGGCATGTGGCAGTTCATGCCGACAAACGCCTACGGCCTGACCCGCAACGGCTACTTCGACGAGCGGTTCGATCCGGAAAAGAGCACCCGCGCCTACGCCCGCTACATCAAGGGGCTCTACGCCCAGTTCGGCGACTGGTACCTGGCGATGGCCGGCTACGACTGGGGTCCGGGCAACGTGCAGCGAGCCGTGATGCGGACGGGCTATGCCGACTTCTGGCAGCTCTACCGGCGCAACGCCATGCCGCGCGAAACGAAGAACTATGTGCCGCAGATCCTCGCTGCGATCATCATGGCAAAGAATCCGGAAAAATATGGTTTGAATCGTTACACCCAGGACCAGGCCCTGAAGTTCGACACGGTTCCCGTGAACTACGCGATGGACCTGCGCCTGGCCGCGGATGTGTCCGGCACCACGCTGGCGAACCTGGTGGCTCTGAACCCAGCGCTGCTGCGGCTCAACACGCCGCGCGACATCACCTACGACCTGCACATTCCGGAGGGCACCACCAAGCAGTTCACCGACCGCATCGCTGCCATCCCGGAGGAAAAGCGCAGCTCATGGCGCTTCCACGAGGTGGTTGCGGGCGAGACGCTGCCGCAGGTCGCCCTGCTGTTCCATGTCAGCGCACCGGACGTGCTGGCCGCGAACGACTTGCCGCCCGACTCCGCAATTGAAGAAGGCGATGAGCTTGTGATCCCGGTCGCCGGCTCGGGTGGCTCCGGGGCACATCCGCTGCAGTACACACCGCGCCGCGGCGACACGCTGGTCACCGTTGCCGACCGCTTCAACATCACCACGGAAGACCTGCGCGAATGGAACCATCTGCGCACCTCCGCACTGCCGCTTGGCCGCAAGGTCTACGTCGCCGAACCGGTGCGACTGGCACCCGCCAGCCGCGGTCGCCGACACGCTGGCCGGGCGACCGCGTCGCGGTCCGGAAAGAGCCGCGGTGGAGCGAAGAAGGGCCACGGCAATTCCACTGGGAAAACGAAGAGAAGGCGATAGGCAGCTGTCGCTATTTCAAGCGGAGCGCCAGGGCGGGGATGTCGATGATGGTTCTCTCAACCCCGCCGTCATCCTTGAGCGGAGCGAAGGATCCCTTACACATTCCCGCTGGTGGATACCTCATGGAGCCTTTCTCGAGAGAAAGCCTGAGACGTGTCCCGCCAGCCAAATCTCAGGGGATCCTTCGCTACGCTCAGGATGACAGCCAGCGTCAGCACAGACCCGTGTGCTCCATTCATGCGGTCCCATCGCATGAGTAGAATCGTCGCGCGAGAGCCCGAACCGTCATCACTTGTAACGTGACACGAAGCGGAGGCCGTCATCCCATTCATGCGCGATAAGGCGGCATGAATCGGGCACCGGCTTCGTAGCAGAGAAAGCTAGACGCCCTTCATCGCCGCGATCGCCTGTTCGCGAGCGGTCCGCAACTCCGTTACCGGGTCGCCCTGGTAGTTAAATTCAAGCCCGATGTACCGGTCGTATTTAAGCTCGGCCAGCTTGCGATAGACGTTGCCGTAGTTGATCTCGCCGGTGCCTGGGCGATGCCGCCCCGGTACGTCCGCGATGTGCACCAACCCGACCAGGTCGATGTTCTTATCGAGCTTCTCGATCAGGTTTCCTGAGCCGCGCTGCTCATGGTAGAAGTCATACAAAACCTTGACCTTCGGGCTGCCCACATCGCGGCAGATCAGGAACGCCTCGGCCACGCTGGGCACCGCCTCCAACTTGTACTCCAGCAGGTCAATGGGCTCCAGCACGATCTCGATGTCGTCCTTCGCGATCAGGTCCGCGGCGTACTTCAGGGTGTCGACGATGGCGGCATGCTGCTGCTCCGGCGTCTGCTCCGGTACCCGCGTGTAAGCCGTGTAGATGAACTGCGAGCAGCCAAGCCGCTTCGCGCCCGGAATCGCCTTCAGCAGGTCGTCATGCAGGGCCGTCCGCTTGGTGTGATCGGCCAGCGCGTTGCGCCCGGGGACGGCGCTGTCGACGGTCAGGTTCAGCGACTTCAGCTTTGCCAGGTTCGCCTTCCACTCGTCTTCCGTCCAGGTCTCGTATTCCTTGCCAACCTCAACACTGTCGCAGCCCGCATCGGCAGCCAACTGCAGGCGCTGCTCGAAGGTAAGCGCCTTTGGCAGGGTCCACAGCATCAGCGTGAACTTATGCCCACCGTTGTCCTGCTTCGGGTTGGGGATGGCCCACGCATCGGCAACGGGTAGCAGCGGCGCAACGGCGGCGCCGATCGAAAGCTTGTGAAAATCGCGACGGTTCATGAAGTCTCCATGGAATCAATTCTCGGTGGCGAGCCAGTATAGAGCGCTAAGCAGACTGCATGGCGGCGATCGCTTCAAGCCGCGCGGATTTCAGCTCCGTCACCGGGTCGCCAAGGGGAGTGAACTCCATGCAGATGTACCGGCTGTAGTGTAGTCGCGCCAGCTCCCGGTAGATGTTGCCGTAAGCCATCTCACCCGTACCGGGACGGTGGCGTCCAGGCACGTCGGCAATGTGCACCAGGCCCACCTGGTCGATGTTCTTCTGGAGCTTCTCGATCAGGTTCCCCGCGCCGCGCTGCTCATGGTAGAAGTCGTACAAAACCCTCAGGTTCGGGCTGCCGACAGCCTGCGCGATCTCGAAGCCCTCGGTCACGGTATTGACCGCCTCGAGTTTGGCCTCAAGCAGGTCGATCGGCTCCAGCAGCAGATCGATCTTCGCGGCGGTGCACAGGTCCGCGGCAATCTTCAGATTGTTGACGACCGTCGTTTTCTGCACCTCGGCTGACTGCCCTGCGACGCGCGGACCAGACCGGAAGCTGAACGTGGTGCAACCAATCTCCTGCGCAATGGGGATGGCCTGCCGGATCTCGTCGGCCAGCTTCGGCCCTGCGGAGGCATCGGTCAGCGCCGCTGTGCTGGGAAACATCAGGTCGAAGGTCAGGTTCAGCGCGTTCTTCTTGGCGACGATCCGCTTGCGCTCTTCCGGTGACCAGGCGCGCCATTCGGTGACCAGTTCGCCGCCCTGGTAGCCGGCGTCCGCAACGATCTGCAGGCGCTGCTCCATCGCTATGGCCCTGCCCAGGACCCACAGCATGACCGAGAATTTTTGCGGCGGCGGCGGCGCAGGCAGCCGCGCCCAGGCTGTTCCGCCGAATAAACCCGGTGCAAACGCGGTTCCCATCAACATCCCGCTGAACTCGCGACGATCCATCCTAGCCTCCTGCTATCGCGAGCAAGTATAAAGGTGTGCGCGAACGTTACGCTGTCCGTGCAGACGCTCAAGTTCCAGGAACCGCATCGTGAAACCTACAAGGCAGTGGAGTCTCTCATTGAAGAAGCAATGTTTCGTATTGCTCGGAACCGTGGCGTTCCTTGGGCTGGTGGCCTTTGCGTCGCTGGACGCGCAGTTTCCAAAGACCGTGATCGATCCCGCGTCGGCCACTCGTGGCGCTGCGATCTACGGCACCAACTGCGCGCGCTGCCACGGTGACGACGCGCGCGGCACGCCCACAGGCCCTGACATGATCCGCTCTGAGGCAGTGCTGAAAGATCGCCGCGAGGCGCTGCATGGCAAGGAACTAGGGCCGCTGCTTCAGACCCTGCCGGGCCATAACTACAAGTTCAACGACGCGCAGCTGTCGGACCTGTCGCAGTTCCTGTCGCAGAACATCAACAAGATTCTGCGGAGCGGCTACAACGACCAGCCACAGGACCTGCTGAGCGGAGACCCGAAGGCCGGCGAGGCCTACTTCAACGGCGCGGGCACCTGCAGCCAGTGCCATTCGCCGACGGGCAATCTCAAGGGCGTTGCGACCCGCTACGCGCCGGCCGCGCTGCAGCAGAAGTTTCTCTTTCCCGGCGGTGGCTTCCGCGTGGCACAGAAGATACAGGCCACGGTTAAGCTGCCTAACGGCAAGACCTTCTCGGGTGATGTGGTGCGGATCGACGACTTCAACGTCACCCTGCGCGAGCCTAACGGCGTTTCACGCACCTTTGGCCGCACACCCGGCGTTAACGTCACCACCGTGGACCCCTTTGCGGCGCACGAGGCGCTGCTGGACAAGTACACCGACGCGGACATCCACAACCTTACGGCGTACCTGGAGACGCTGAAATGAAGCGACTCACATTCCCAGCCCTGCTCGTACTGTCCGTCACTGCCTTTGCGCAGACACCTGTGAACGTCGCGAATCCGCACGACACCACCAAGCGCGACCCATCCGAAGCCAGCCTTCCGGCTGCTCAGAAAGCGCCCGAAGCGGCGACGCCTCTTACCCTCGCAAATGGCGAGTGGCCGACCTATAACGGCGACCTGACCGG
Source organism: uncultured Novosphingobium sp. (assembly GCA_964658845.1). Classification (GTDB taxonomy): domain Bacteria; phylum Acidobacteriota; class Terriglobia; order Terriglobales; family Acidobacteriaceae; genus Terriglobus. The sequence goes on from CBAAAE010000012.1 coordinate 24,751, forward strand.
CCGGCGCTTCAGTCCGCTGACGAAGATCAACACGCAGACCGTTGACAAACTGCAGCTTGCCTGGACCTTCCGCGTCGACACGACCACGGGCGGCGGCAAGCGCATCTCGGCCACGCCGCTGTCGGTCGATGGCGTACTGTACTTCACCGTGCCCAGTCACGTTTGGGCTGTGGACGCGCGCACCGGGGTGAAGCTCTGGCAGTTCGACTGGCAGAGCAAGGGCGGCGACTCCATCGGGAACCGCGGCGCTGCCATACGCGGCAATACCCTGTACTTCGAGACGGATGACTGCTACCTGGTCGCCCTCGACATTGCCACCGGCAAGGAAAAGTGGCACAGCGAGATCGGCGAAGCAGGCATCAACCGTGCCAAGTTCAACTTTGGTACGGTGCCGCCGACCGTCATTAAGAACCACGTCATGGTGGGCATCTCGGGCGACGACTTCGACCAGCCCGGCTACGTGGAAGCGCACGATCCTGACACCGGCAAACTCCAGTGGCGCTGGTATACCCACCCTGAACCGGGCTCGCCCGAGGCGAAGACCTGGCCGAACGACGAGGCCATGCTCCACGGCGGCGGCATGACATGGGTGCCCGGCACCTATGACCCGGAGCTGAATCTCTACTACTTCGGCACGGGAAATGCGCAGCCGGTGATCAACGGCGACGCGCGCCCCGGCGCCAACCTTTACACCGCTACGATATGCGCGCTGAACCCGGACACGGGCAAGCTCGTCTGGTATTTCCAGCCAAATCCGCACGACACGCACGACTGGGACGCGGTGCAGACGCCCATCCTGATTGACGGCGTGGTCGACGGGCAGAAGCGCAAACTGCTGGCACAGGCAAGCCGCAATGGCTGGTACTTCCTGGTCGACCGCACGAACGGCAAGGCGCTGGTCAGCACACCGTTCGCGCATCAGAACTGGACCCTTGGACTCGACGCAAAGGGCACACCCATCCCCAACCCGGCGAAGATGGCCAAGACGAACGGCGTCCTGGTGTCGCCGAACCAGGGCGGCGCGGCCAACTGGTTTCCACCCAGCTTCAACCCCATGACCGGCCTCTTCTACGTCGCCGCCTCCGACGCCTACAGCGTGTACTACATCTACGACAACAGCAAAAAGCCAGAAGGCTGGGCCGGCAACGATCGCGGCGGCTACGCCAGGTTCTCGCTTCGCGCGCTCGACTATAAAACGGGCAAAGTGCGCTGGAACCACGAGTGGCCCTCCGGCAGCGCCCGGTCCGGCATCCTGAATACCGCAGGCGGCGTGCTCTTCACGGGCGACCCCGTCTCCAACCTGGTCGCCTTCAACGCCGCCACCGGAGCCATCCTGTGGCACGCGGGCCTGGGCAATCCGGTCACTAACGGACCCATCACCTACACCCTGGACGGCCAGCAGTATGTCGTCGCCGCCGCCGGCGATACGCTGTACGGGTTTGTCCTGCGGTAACAGTTCACCAAAGACCTTTGGAGCATGAGTGTTGCCAAGCTGCACTCATGCCCACGGTCCGCTTGGATATGACTGAGTTCCAGATTTGCTTTCGGAAGCGATTCAGATTATGTGCTCCGAGCTTCGCAAACAAGAAGCTAGTGATCATCTAGACGCCTCAGCAGTTCTCACGATGCTTGCATTAGGTCTACATTGTTGGGGAACTTCCAGGTTTCTTTGCGCATGCTCTGAAACGCACATCGATGGGTGGATCGATGAACGCACGCTTGCTCTTCCACTCATAGATCGCAACCTGCTAGAGTCAGCCGCAAACATACTCTTCATGCTTGAAGATCCTGCTCAACGTGGGCTTCAGTATTTCCGGGGAGGGTGTCGCGATCAGAAGATCGATCTAGATAAGAATAAGAGCGAAGTAGATTTTGGGCAGAGCAGAACAAAGAGTGGTTCGCCTTCCTGAAACGTGGACAAGATGCACTGTCAGGTTCGGCGAAATTTTTCAAGATCTCTGAAGAAGAGATCTTAGATCCGGAAAGAATAAAGTCTTGGCCATCGTTCGGTCAAAAAGTCTGGTTTGGTTACCGGCAGATGCCGCCATGATCGATTTACCATCCGGTCGTCGTCTTCTAGCTCATCTTCAAGATCGCTTCTATCCGGCATTGTCAGCTCTTGCACATTCAAACGGTCTGGCAATCTTCCACCTTGGAGCGATGGCACGGAATTTTCTCGAGCCTCCGGTGAATCGGAAGAGGCTGAATCCAGCGGCATTTCATCTGCACCGATCTAAGAGTTTCATTCGAAGTTCTGCCTTCCTCTTGTGTATGGGTTCTGAAACCCAGAACCACTATAGGTTTTCGGGTCACGGCTTCTCCTCGCGCTTATCTTTTCTGTGGCGCATCTTAATTGCTCAATCTGAATTGATTGATCTTTACGAGAGTTCGTTACGCGGACATGTACCCGATGTAATGACTTTCGGGTGCATCCGCGAACCGCGGACTATGCTGGGTTCGCTCCCTTTCTGGTCCTGCCATTCGAGAGGAGACTTACTTCGATACCCGGTGATAACCTTCCGCCTGGCGGGCGACACGCCGACGCCCTGCGGCGAAGAAGATCGGAGAACCATGCCCTCACATTGGAACCGCCGCAACTTCCTCGGCGCGCTTGCCGCGAGCGGAGCAGCCACCGCGCTGCCGACGTCTCTGCCAGGCCAGGCGACCGCGCAGGACCGGCCTGCGGGCATCGCTCCGCTGCGCATCGAGTCGGTCGAAGTGCTCGAACTGCAGGGCCACTACACCGCTCCCGCAGGAATAAACCGCCAGGCACAGGTCAATCCGGAGGACGTCTACGACAGCCTGCGGCCACCCGAATATCAGGACAAGCCTGGCCCCGACCGCACGGTCAAGACCGAGGCGATCTACGTCCGCATCCGCGCCACCGGCGGCCTCGAAGGTCTCTACGGTCCCATCGAACGTGAGCCGGCGATGATCGTGCAGGAGCGCCTGCGGCCGTTCCTCATCGGCAAGGATGCGCTTGCGGGCGAGGTGCTGTGGGACCAGATGTACCGCTCCGACCGGCACAGCCGCGACGGCTATTACATGATGGCGATCAGCGCCTGCGACAACACGCTTTGGGATCTCCGCGGCAAGTTCTACGGTGTGCCCGTCTACCGCCTGCTGGGCGGGCCGTCGCGCGACAGGGTCGAGATGTACGTCAGCGCGCTCGGCTCATCACTTGAGCTGCCAAAGGTGCGCACACGCGCGCTCGAGTTGCAAAAGCAGGGCTTTCGATACCAGAAGTGGTTCATCGCCTACGGCCCCGGCTCAGGCCCTGAGGGCATGCGCAAGAACGTGGAACTGGTGAAGACCCTGCGCGAAACCCTCGGCCCGGACGCCGAACTGATGTTCGACACCTTCAGCGGCTGGGACCAAAACTACGCGCTCGAATGGGCGCACCAGGTGGAGGTGTACCGGCCCCGCTGGATGGAGGAGGTGACGCATCCGGAGAAGATCGGCAGCTTCGCCGAAATGCACCGCAGCACCACCGTTCCCATTGCCAGTGGCGAGCATTTCTACGGCCGATGGGAGGTGCAGCGTTACCTGAAAGAGAACGCGCTTTCCGTCGTGCAGACCGACCCGGAATGGTGTGGCGGCATCACCGAACTGATCAAGATCGGCACGGTCTGCTCGCTCTACGACATCCCCGTGATCCCGCATGGGCACAGCCTGCGCGCGGCTCTGCATACGATCTTCAGCCAATCGCCCATGACCTTTCCGCTGGGCGAGTATCTCGCGCTCAAGATGCAGCACTACTACCACTTCGAGCGCAACCCCATGGTGGTCGAGAACGCGCACGTTGCGCTGCCCACCGGTGCGGGCTTCGATGTGCAGCTTGACCCGGCAAAGATCGACTCGCAGAAGGTGATGACGCTGGGTTAGATTCTGAACACACCGTCTTTCCCCTTTGCAGGAGTCTTCCTTCATGAAGCGCTTTGCGTCCCTCGTACTTGCCTTGTCCCTCGCCGCCCATGCGCAAAAAGGCGCGGTGCCGGCGAGCATGCCCGAGCCTGCGCGATGGTCCGCACATGCGCGCGCCATCACGATCGTCCGCGATAACTGGGGCATCGCGCATGTTCACGGCAAGACCGACGCCGACGCCGTCTTCGGCATGATCTACGCGCAGTGCGAGGACGACTTCAACCGCGTGGAGACGAACTATCTCGTGTCATTGGGCAGGCTGTCGGAGGCCGAGGGCGAAGGTAAGATCTGGCAAGACCTGCGGCAGCAGCTCTTCATCGATCCCGAGCAGTTGAAAAAGGATTACGCCGGCAGTCCCGCATGGCTGCAGGCGCTGATGAGAGCGTGGGCGGACGGCGCAAACTTCTACCTGTCAAAGCACCCGGAGACGCATCCGCGCGTCCTGACGCACTTCGAGCCGTGGATGGCGCTGTCGTTTACCGAGGGTTCGATCGGCGGCGATATCGAGCGCGTCAACCTTGCCGAGCTGGAAAAGTTCTACGGCGCAAAGACCACCGCGCAGCGCGAACGCGACACACAAAATGCGGAGCTGGCGCAACTCGCCCAGGTGAATCGCGACGTCGAGCCGGGTGGTTCGAACGGAGCGGCCATCGCTCCCGGCAACACGACCGGCCACCACGCGCTGCTGCTGATCAATCCGCACACTTCGTTCTTCTTTCGCAGCGAGTTACAAATGACCAGCGACGACGGCCTGAACGCCTACGGCGCCGTAACCTGGGGTCAGATGTTCGTCTACCAGGGCTTCAACGACCGCGCCGGATGGATGCATACCAGCAGCAACGTGGACGCCATCGACGAGTTTCGCAACACGGTTGTGCGCGGCAGCAATGGCGTCACCGGTTACCGATTCGGCGACAAGGTGAGGCCGTTCACCACGCGCAAAATCACGCTGCACTACAAGACCGCGGACGGCACGCAGAAGGAGCGGGGCTTCGACGCGAAGTTCGACCATCGTGGCCCGATCGTCCGTGCCGAAGGCGAAAACTGGATCAGCATCGAACTGATGAACACGCCCGTACCCGCGCTGGAGCAGAGTTTTCTGCGGACCCGCGCGCGCACCTACACGGAGTATCGCGCCACCATGTCGCTGATGGCGAACTCGTCCAACAACACCATCTTTGCGAGCGCGGACGGCGATATCGCCTACTGGCACGGGGACTTCATTCCCGAGCGGGACACACGCTTTGACTTCACCAAGCCGGTGGACGGCAGCAATCCGGCAACGGACTGGCAGGGCTTGACCCCGTTGGAACACGTGCCGCAACTGCGCAATCCGCACAGCGGCTGGTTGGGCAACGTGAACAACAGTCCGTGGAACGGCGCGGGGGAAAGCTCTCTGAAGAAGGCGGACTACCCGCCGTACGTCGAGCAGGGCGGCGAGACGTCGCGCGGCGTCCACATGACGCGCGTCCTGAATGAGAAGAAAGACTTCACGCTGGACCGCCTGCTCGGCGCCGCGTTCGATCCCTACCAGCCATGGTTTGCGCGCACCGTTCCGCCCCTGCTGAAGGCTTACGACGCGCTGCCGGAAGGCGATCCGCAAAGGTCCGCCCTGGCCGCTCAGATCGACGCCCTGCGCAAGTGGGACTACACCTGGGCCGCCGACTCGGTCGCGGAATCGCTCGCGGTCTACTGGGGTGAGGCCGCGGGTCTCCCCGTCTCGCGCGAAGCCCGGCAGGCTGGCGTGCTTTGGGAAGATTTCGTCGCCACCAAGGTCCCGCCCGCAACGCTGTTGGCCGCGCTTGCAGCCGCGTCGGATAAGCTGACCGCCGACTTTGGCACATGGAAGACGCCGTGGGGCGAGATCAATCGTTTCCAGCGCAATGACGACGCCATCGTGCAGACGTTCGACGACGCGAAGCCGAGCATGGCCGTGCCGTTTGCAGGCGCCACGTGGGGCTCGCTCGCATCGTTCGCCGCGCGCACCTATCCCGGCACGAAGAAGCGTTACGGCACCAGCGGCAACAGTTTCGTGGCAGTGGTGGAGTTTGGCGACAAGGTTCGAGCGCGAGCCGTCACCTGCGGCGGCGAAAGCGGTCATGCTGATTCAAAGCACTTCGACGACGAAGCCGAACGCTACGCAGCCGGCAACCTGCGGGAGGTGCTCTTCTACCCCGACCAACTCAGGGGCCACACCGAGCGCACCTACCATCCCGGCGAGTAGGGAGTCGCCAGG
>CBAAAE010000013.1:0-11235 GCA_964658845.1 uncultured Novosphingobium sp.
AGCAGCACCAGCGAAGGTCCCGCCAGAAATGCCAGGTTGTGTAACCCGCTTGGGGCGTCCGGGTAGGCAAGGTGGAGGCGCAGATACCCGTAGAGAATGGCACTGAGACACATGTGGAGGACGGCCGTGCACAGGACCGCGCCGACCAGGGTCGTAAGCACACGGCGTATCAATGCGGACGCCGCACCAAGCTGGTGCCGCCCGACCCGCAGCGAGATGATAAGCAACACCGCAAACGCCACATAGCTGGCAAGGAGCGCCGCGGGCCACAGGAATGGGGCGTGAAACAGGATGGTGGAGTAGTCGATCGGCATTTCCACCCGCCGGGTAATCGAGATCCCGGCGAGGATCTGGTCGATGGTCCCTCCAAGCAAGCTGGAGGTTGGCGCGACCATCCTGGTTCGTACCTCGAACGGCGGGTAGAAATGGGACTGCAGGCTGATGCCATACAGCCGCGCCGACACCATGACCGCGCCGACCCAGGCCGGCAGCGCGGTCAGCCATCGAATGGATGCCGGCGAGACGAGGGCTCGCCACAGTCGCGGCCCCCATGGCTTGCCCTGGTAGAGCGACTTAAGCCAGCAGAGAAACCGGTCCGTCGAGTGCCACGAACGGATGGCCCCCCAGCCGGGCAGCCGCCGGAGGCCCGCTCGCAGCAAGCGAATCGTTTTTCCAACGACCGGCCAGGCAAGGACGTTCCGGCACCACGGCTGGCCCTTGGATACGCGGTCGCGCCAGTCGGCAAGGCCTGGATCGGGCCATAGCAGGCTCAGGACGATGAGCAGCATAACCGTACAGGCTGAACCATAGCTCGCACCGACGATCCACCGGCCCGCGGGTTTCAGGCCGCCGTAATCCAGGCTGGAGAGCTGGCCCACGGCAGCGACGGCGACCAGCCGCATCAGGTACGGGACGGTCAGCAGGGTCAACAGGAAAGCCAGGATGGAGAGTTGAATCAGCAGCGTGTTGCGCAGCCAGAGCGTGCCCAGGCTCCACGTGTCCAGGCTCAGGATGCCGGTGCGCGGGGCCAGGTAGTTGGAATACGTGCGGAGGAGCGCGACGCTATCGTCCCAGGGCGTCTGCCGCGTGAGCCAGTAGCGCGTGCGCTTGACGTTGGCAAGCAGCCAACTGCCGATGAAGCCGCCGCCTGAAACCGTCGACAGAAAGTCGACCTGGCGCAGCAGGTCCAGCTCCTGCAAACCCTGCAGGACGCCCAGGTTGAAGGTGGCGCTGCGGATGCCGCCGCCGGAAAAAGCGATGCCGACAAGATCGCGCGGATGGCCGCCCTGGAACAGACGACGGCTCCAGCCGGGGTCCTTAGTGGGACCCTGCGGTTTCACGCCGGGATCGCCGCCGGGGGCAGAGTCGCGTTGCTTCTTGAGGGGTTGGAAGCCACGCAGCCTGCGTTGGAGATCGATCTCGCCCAGCTCTTCATCGAAGACGTCACGCCAGTCCTTAACACCTGCGATGGGCGGAAGGGCTGCCTCCTGTTCGGCGTCCTGCCGGTTGCGCGCCTTGGCGACCGCTGCAGCGTTCTGCACCAGTTCGCACGCGGCACTGAAGGCAGAGCGCAGCACCTCTTCCACGCGCTCCAGCGGCCACTCCGGCGTGGGTCGGGTTTCGAGCGGCGGCAGGTCAATGGTCTCCCGGAAACGCAGCAGGCTCAGCCATGAGGACCGTTCGTAGGTGACCTCGCCCGACGGCGTCACTTCCGCACGCAGCACGCCAGCCAGCCAGTAGAGGTCCAGCAGTGCCACGCGCATGGCTCGCGGCGTGTCGCAGCGTGTTTTTCGCCAGGGTATCGCGGCGGTGTCTACCGTGCCGTCAAGGCCGCCGCGCATCTCGCTCAGCCTGTCGTACTTCCTTGCGCGCTCGGTGGCCCACTGTTTCAGCCCGCTTGCGATGCCGAGCAGGCTCACGTGGGAGGGCAGGACGTCAGGCAGCATGCCGCGCATCCATAGCTCCAGTTCGTGGACGCTGGGCAGCACGCCGGGTTCTGCTTCGCTGCTCGCAGCGGCGGCCGGTGGGGCCATCTGCTCCGCCTTCTCACCTGCCTGTGCTTCTGCATCGACGGTCTTGGAGCTGAGCTTCTGGTAGAAGCCGTCCAGGAAAAAGAGGGCTTCCTGCTCCTCTTCCGCCACTGGCTCGGACAGTTCACGGACGATCTGCATGACCTCTTCGAACTCGACCTGCGGCAGGTAGAGCGGGGGTGGCGACTCAAGCGGCAGGACAGGGCGGTTGAACTGGTCAGGCAGCTTGTTGGATTCGTTGCGCGCCTGTCGCCACGCATCCCGGATGGCCCGGTCCCGTCCCATGAGGAAGCGGATGCCGAAGAAGCGATAGGAATCCAGATAACGCAGAAATGCCTGGGACTTTGCCAGCGCGCAGAGAGGCTCTTGTAACTCGCCCGGAAATTCAATCGTGGAGTTATCTTCACTGCCGCATTGCAGTTGTATCTCGAGACAGGTCAGGACATCCAACGCGTCGTCAAGATCCCGTCGCAGCAGCGCAATCTCTTCGTCTTCTGTAAGGTCGACCGGCCTGGAGACGATGTCCACCGTCGTGCCGGCTACGGGGCTGTCCGGCAGGGGAACCGCGTCCCTGTGCGGGCGCAGCACCAGGGTGAGCCAGTCTTCCGGATCCATGCGGTTCTGCCTGTCGCCGTAAGCCAGAAGATTCAGCACAAGATGAGGCGAGCGCCTCCTCTTTGTCTTATCCGGATCCTGCACCAGGTATTTTTCTAGGGAGCTGCGGAACTGATCTTTAGTCATCAGTGTGTCCCTTCCAGTGAAAAGTGCAAGGCACGGCAGCAGCGCGGCGATCAAAGACGAGGACAACAGGCAATGGTGGTATGAAACGCCGGCTAAAAAGTATCCTTCACCGCAGGGCGCGTCAAGAAGTAAGTGACGCTGCTATCGAGGACGTATCTGCATATAGTTTTCGAGCGGCATCCTTCAGTCACACCACTTAGCCGGCTAGACCGCTTAGACGATGATCCGCCGTGCTCTTTGGAGAAAACAGAGGCCTTCAGGCCCTGGAAAAGAGCCTGTTCTTAACAGGGCTTCAGCCCCGGGACAGACCCCAACCTTAAAGGGCCCAACAGGCGTGATTGTCTCAGCAGGCTGGAGGGCCGCTGCAAAGGCCATGGATGGTCACGATCAAGCACGCCGCAGATAACATCTCCACTTACAAAGCTCACCTGAATGACCCCGGCGACAAAGAGATATCGTACCGCGATGTAGGCTTGGCATAACTGGCCTACCGCCTTGCTGCGGAGGCAAGTGGGTGCGGGAGGCGATGTGTTGGAGATTGTTGTAAGGCAGATCAGCGGTCTGGGGAACCAGCTCTTCCAATACGCGGCGGGTCGATACTATGCGCGGGTGCATGGAGCTTCGCTGCGGGTGGCAGTGGAGCAGGCGCACCGGGCACTGTCGGTGGGGGTGTATCCACGGCCCTTTCTGCTGTCGCACTTCTCGCTGGCAGCGCCCGCAGCGGAGATTTCGCGTTGGGACCGTTTTCTGCTGTCGCGCGCGCGAGGGCTCCCGGCACTGTCGCTGCCTATCAGGAAGGCAATGAGGATTGCCGTGGTGACGGAGCCCGTCGAGCAGCGTTACCGGTTTTTACCGCGGCTGTCGGTCGCTGCCGGAATCAAGAAGCTTTACCTGCTGGGCTACTGGCAGGCGCACGGCTTTGCCGATGGCGTGGAGGAACAACTGCGCGAGGAGCTCCGCTTCAGAGAGGACGCAATCGGCAGGAACGCGGAGACGCTGCGGCAGATCCGCGGGAGTGAACAGTCCGTGTCGCTGCATATCCGCCGGGGAGATTATGCGTTGGCGTCCGTCGGCAACCTCGTGCTGCCCGGCAGTTACTATCGGCAGGCTATCGCGAAGATGCGGGAACGACTTACCGATCCTGTGTTCTACGTGTTTTCAGACGACATCGCGTTTGCGAGGGAGACGCTGCCGCGCGACGTGCGCACTGTCTTCGTGGATCATAACGACGACTTTTCATCGCATGAGGACCTGCGCCTGATGTCGAACTGCAGGCACCACATCCTGGCCAACAGTTCGTTCTCATGGTGGGGAGCATGGTTGAACGCACGGCCGGACAGGGTGGTTATTGCGCCGCGGCATTGGCATTTGCACCCGGACAGCTACTTTGCGAATCTGCTGCCGCCCGCGTGGATGTTGCTGGACACGAACCGCGAGCAGGGCTGAGGGTTCGCGTTGCAAAGTGCTTACCGCATGCGAGAAACGGTGCGGGCAAGAACTGCGCGATCGAGATGTGTTTTCATGGTCGCTGAGAGCGAGATCGCTTGGCGCGTGTGAGCGCAGACAGGAGCAATGCCTCATGGTGGAACGCGGTGAACGCGGTGCCTTGTTGATTGCCCGGGCGCGCCGGTGCGCGGGTCTGACGATCGCTCTGCTTGCCCTGTCGATCGTCCCGGGAGTCTGCCTGGTAAACGGCCAGGCTGCGAAGAGCGCGCCCGCCTCTAACGGCCCTGCGCCGGCGCCGTTCGGAGGCTACGATGTCGTCTCCGTAAAGCCGAACGTCTCCGGCAATGGCAGCATGAGGTTCAGCACGCGTGATACCACCTTCCAGGCGACGAACATCTCGCTGAAGATGCTGCTGGTGAATGCCTACGGCATTCGCGATGGCCTGATCTTCGGGCTGCCGAAGTGGGCGGAGAGCGGACGCTGGGACATCAACGCCAAGGTCCTGGAGCCGGCGCCCAGCGACAGCAAGACCAGCCGGGAACAATCCACAGCGCTGTACCGTACCAAGGTTCAATCGATCCTGGTGGATCGCTTTCACCTGGCGGCGCACATTGAAACAAAGATCCTGCCGATTTACGAGCTTGTGTTGTTACCGGGACCGACACATTTACAGGAGAGCCAGGCTCCGCAGGACAAACGTGGGACCATGAGTACCAGCGACCGGAACATGAAGGCTACGGCCGTTCCGCTAAAGAATCTCGCGTCCTTTTTGTCAGAGGTAGTAGGCCGAAGCGTCGTCGATAAGACGGGCCTGACAGGTGACTACGATCTGGCGCTGAAATGGTCGCCGGACGAATTGGCAGAAGCCGCAAAGGAGACAGGCGCGACCGACAGGCCGCCGGAGATCTATACCGCACTACAGGAGCAGCTTGGCCTGAAGCTTGTCCCCAGCAAAGGACCTTTGCAAACACTCGTGGTGGATACAGTCAGCCCACCCGCGGAGGATTAATTATCCATTTCATTTCTCTACGTTTGAAATTTCCTAACCGCCAGCATCCTGCTGCGTCAAAGGCAGCAGATATCTGCAATCTGCTGCCATCCAAAGCGTTTCTCACGCCAGGGACGCAGTGTTCGCGCACTTCCACAAGCAAGGGAGATCACGATGTTCTCGTTTGGTAGACGAATCGCGAAACTCTGGATGGCACCGGTCGTTGCCCTGCAGTCAGCCGGCGTTGTGGTGCTCTCCGCGCCGTTCCTCGTTGCCGCTCCATCCGCATACGCGCAGGCGGCTACGGCCAAGGGCATTGACGATACCTGGCAGGGTACGCTGCACGTGGGCAGGGACCTTCGCACGGTGATCAAGATCAGCAAGGCTCCCGATGGAACGCTGCATGCGCTCTTCTACAGCATCGATCAGGGCGGCCAGCCTATTCCGGTCAAGACGACGACGTTCCAGGGCGGTGAGCTGCGCGTTGACGTGGACGCGATCGATGGCGTTTTCACCGGCAAGATCTCGCCGGACAACAACACGATTACGGGGGATTGGAAACAGGGCGAAAAGCCCCTTCCCCTGGTCCTGTTGCGCGCCACACAGGATACGGCGTGGACCATTCCGGAGCCGCCCCCCAGGCTGGCTCCCATGGCGGCGGACGCCGATCCCAGCTTCGAAGTCGCGACCATCAAGCTGAGCGATCCGAACAGCCCGGGCAAAGGCTTCGGCGGACCGCCGGGGAAATTCGGAACGCACAACACCACGTTGAATGACTTGATGATGTTCGCGTACCAGATCCATACAAAGCAGATCATCGGCCTGGCAGGCTGGATGGAGTCTGAGAAGTTCGACATCGACACCAAGCAGGATCTGCCGGGACAGCCCAGCGAAAAGCAGAGGCGAGTGATGATGCAGAAGCTGCTCGTCTCCCGCTTCGGTCTGAAATACCACATGGAAAAGCGGGAGCTGTCAGCCTACGTGCTGACCGTCGCAAAAGGCGGACCAAAGCTGGAGAAGAGCGAGGGGGATGCCAACGCACCGATGGGGTTTGGCTTCCGTGCACTCGGCAACCTGACTTTCCGGAATATTGGTATGGAGGACTTCTCGAAATGGATGCAGACCGTCCTCGATCGCCCCGTGGTGAACCACACGAACCTGGAGGGTCGTTTCAACGGCAAGCTCCGCTGGAATCCGGATGAAACGCAGTTTGCGGTCTTCGGTGCCAAGGTGACACCGAGTGACGCGCCCGACGCTCCACCGGATCTCTACAAGGCGATCCAGGAACAGATCGGCCTGAGACTCGATGCAGGAAAGCCCAACGTTGACGTGATGGTGATCGACCACGTCGAGAAGCCGAGCGAAAACTGACGAATGCACCGCGACCCTGTCACCACTGCGCTTCGAGCGCTTGCAGCAAGTCTGCTGCTGGGGTATGCCGGCGTCGCCGTGGGCGCGGAGCATCACGGCCGCGTGCTGTTCGCGGGATTGCCTGTGCCGGGGGCGACGGTAACGGCGGCGCGTGGCGGGCAGCAACTCTCCGCCGTGACAGACACGCAGGGGCTGTTTCAGTTCGCAGACCTCCCGGACGGTGAGTGGACGCTGAGCGTGCAGATGTTCGGCTTCGCTCCAGTGGAGGCGAAGGTGCGGGTTGCCGCTGCGACGCCTGCATCGCAACTGGAACTGCAGATGTTGCCGCTGGCCACGGTGCTGGTGAATACGGACAAGGCGAGTGCTGCCCCTGTCGTGATGGCGGTCCGCAAGCCTGTTGAAGCCGGCAAGCCAGCAGCGCCCGCAGGCGCGGACGCTTCACCGCCGCCACCGCCCAGTGCGGACGCGGAACGCGCGGCCGAGGGCATGCTGATCAACGGCAGCGAGAACAACGCGGCCACTTCGAAATACTCCATCGCGCCCGCCTTTGGAACGCGTCGGGCAGGTGTGAAGGCGCTTTACACCGGCAGCGTCGGCGCACAGTTGAGTAACTCGGTATTCGACGCACGGCCTTACTCGTTGACCGGTCTGCCGGTGCCAAAGGCCTCGTACAACCGCTTCACCGGCACCGCCACGCTGGGTGGTCCCATACGCATTCCGCACCTGCTGCGCAATGGGCCAAACTTCTTTGTGGGTTACCAGTGGACGCGCGACAGCGAAGCCACCACCATCTCGCGACTGGTGCCCACGCTGGCCGAACGCAGTGGCGATCTGTCCGGCACGGTCACACCGCAAGGCACGCCGGCTATCGTGACAGACCCTGCAACGGGCCTGCCGTTCACGGGCAAGATCCCGGTCAGCACACAGGCCGCGACGCTGCTGCAGCTTTACCCACTGCCCAACCTGGCTGGCAGCACGCGCTATAACTACCAGACACAGGTGCTGAACAACTCGCATGTCGATGCCCTGCAAAGCAGGCTGGACAAGAGCCTCGGACGCCGCGACAGCTTTCATGGTGGCGTCGCCTTCCGCAGCCTGCGTTCCGACAGCGAGAACGAGTTCCACTTTCGCGATGCACAGAACACGTTGGGCCTGGATACAAACGTGAACTGGTCGCACCGTTTTCCGCACCAATTGCTGCTTGAGACGGGCTATCGCTTCAGCCGTCTCCGCACCGGCGTTCAGCCCTATTTCGCGGGTCGCGCAAACATCTCCGGGAACGCGGGCATTACCGGCAACGAACAGAGCTCCAATAACTGGGGACCGCCGGATCTGTCGTTTTCCAGCGGCATTGCCACGCTGACCGACGTGCAGAGCGCCTTCAATCGTAACCGCACGGACGCGCTGTCACTCTCTGCGACCTGGAACCATCGCAAGCATGTAGTTACATTTGGTGGTGACTTCCGCCGGCAGGAATTTAATCAACTGCAGCAGCAAAATGCGCGCGGATCGTTCACCTTTAGCGCAGCGCAGGGAACAACCGTAACGGGATCCGATTTCGCGGACTTTCTGATTGGAGTGCCGGCCACCAGTCGCATCGCGTTCGGTAATGCCGACAAGTACTTTCGGCAATCCGTATACGACCTGTTCGTGTCGGATGACTGGCGTCTGCAATCCAACCTGACCCTGAATGCAGGCATGCGCTGGGATTACGGCGCGCCCATGACTGAGCTAAAGGGCAGGCTGGTAAATCTGGATGTTACTCCGGGCTTTACGGCAGTCACGCCGGTGCTGGGTTACGCACCGAAGGGCGCACTTACGGGGGATGGATATCCTTCGTCGCTGGTGCGGCCGGACTACCGCAAGTTCCAGCCACGTCTTAGCATTTCATGGCGTCCGTTGCCTACTTCGTCGCTGGTGGTGCGCGGCGGCTATGGCATCTACGTGGACACGTCCATCTATCTCAACAGCGCACAGTCCATGTCGCAGCAGGCGCCGCTCTCGAAGAGCCTTAGCGTGTCGAACAGCAGTAACTGCCCACTGACGTTGGCGAATGGTTTTCGTGACTGCAGCGGCACCACCTCCACCACCTTCGCGATCGACCCGAACTTCCGTACGGGTTACGTGCAGACGTGGAAACTGTCAGCGCAGCAGGACCTGCCCGGCGCAATGGTTATGACGGTGAACTATCTAGGCGTCAAGGGGACGCGTGGACCGCAGGAGTTTCTCCCGAACACCTATGCGCCCGGAGCCGATGCAACCGCGTTATGCGCAGCCTGTCCGCGCGGCTTTGTCTACCGAACCAGTAATGGCGCGTCCATTCGCCATGCAGGCGAGGTGCAGTTACGCCGTCGCCTGCGCAGCGGGTTAACGGCCACGCTGGACTATGTGTTCGCTCATTCGATCGATAACGATTCGCTGCTGGGCGGCAACGGCTATGTAACATCGTCCAACGCGGTGAACACGGCGAATACTACAACACCCGCCACCGAATCCATCGCACAGAACTGGCTCGACCTACGGGCCGAGCGCAGCCGCTCCAGCTTCGACCAGCGTCACCTGCTGAAGTTTTCGTTTCAATACACCACCGGCGTGGGTGCACGTGGCGGCACCTTCCTGACGGGTTGGCGCGGTGCATCGCTCAAGAACTGGACGGTCGCCAGCCAGCTCTCGGCGGGATCGGGCCTGCCGCAAACACCCATCTTTCTGACCACGGTTCCAGGCACCGGCTTTACCGGGACGGTTCGCCCCAACCGCACTGCCGCCCCGCTCTACACCGGACCTGCGGGCTACTTCCTGAATGCGGGCGCATACAGCATGCCGGCAGCAGGGCAGTGGGGCAACGCCGGTCGCTACTCGATTGAAGGACCAAACGCGGTCACGCTGGATTCATCGTTCGCACGTACCTTCCGACTGCGCGATCCAACCAGCATTGACGTTCGCCTGGATGCGACGAACCTGCTGAATCATGTGGTCTACACCGGGTGGAACACCGTGACCAACAGCACCACCTTCGGCCTGCCTGCGTCCACGCGGTCCATGCGCAGCCTTCAGATCAGCGGGAGGCTGCGCTTCTAAATGCTAAGACAATTAAAACTTTTCTTATTACTTGCCGTCATCGTCCCGACCTCTGCACAGCAGATCGGGACTAATGCAGTGCCCGGCCAGGACTCGACCTTCACGCTCAGCGTGAAATCGCAACTGGTCACGGAAACAGTCGTCATCAAGGACAAAGGGGGGAAGTTCATCCCCGGCCTGAAGGCGGAAGACTTCACTGTGACGGAAGATGGGGTGCCGCAGAAGATCCGCGTCTTCGAGCATGAGTCGCTCCCCCTGGATGCACAGCCGCTGCCGCCGAGTTCACAAGACGATGAGCAGATCAAGATCTACAAGCGGCTGGCCGGCACGTCCTTCGCTGCTGAAAGTGACAAGCACCAATATAAGAATCGTCGGCTGCTGGCGTTCTACTTCGACATGACCGCGATGCGGCCGGACGACCAGTTACGCGCGCTGTCTGCCGCTGAGAAATTCGTGCGGACACAGATTACCGAGGCCGACATGGTGTCGATCCTGCGCTACAGCGGAGGCGCCGTCGAGGTATTGCAGGACTTCACGGCGGACCGCAATCGCATGCTCTCCATTTTGGAGACGATGATCGTGGGTGAGGGGCAGGGCTCAGCAGAGGGTGTGGACGACAGCAGTAGCGTGGACACCGGCGCGGCGTTCGGGCAGGATTCCGGCGAGTTCAACATCTTCAACACGGACCGGCAGCTATCCGCGTTACAGACGGCCGCGCACATGCTCGGCCAGATGAATGAAAAGAAGGTGCTGCTCTATTTCGCCAGCGGCCTGCGGTTGAACGGCAATGACAACCAGGCGCAACTGCATGCGACCGTGGATGCGGCGGTGCGGTCCGGCGTTTCGTTCTGGCCCATCGACGCGCGCGGTCTGGTTGCGCAGGCGCCCATGGGAGATGCAACCCAGGGCTCGCCTGGCAACCAGGCCATGTATAACGGCACCGCAACACAGGCAGGCAACGATCGTTTTCAGCAGTCGCAGGACACGTTGTATTCGCTTGCGGCAGACACTGGCGGCAAAGCGTTCTTCGATAACAATGATCTGACGCAGGGTATCGTTCGTGCGCAAAAGGCGGTGTCGGACTACTACCTGATCGGCTACTACACGACGAACACAGCGCAGAATGGACATTTTCGCAAGGTAAACATCACGGTGCCGGAGACGCTGCACGCCAGCCTCGACTACCGCCTGGGTTACTACGCCGGCAAGGAGTTCGGCAAATTCAACGGCACTGAGAAAGAACGGCAGCTCGAAGATGCGCTGATGTTAGGCGATCCTGTTACCGACCTGACCATCGCCATGGAGGTGAACTACTTCCAACTCAATCGTGCGGAATACTTTGTACCCATTACGGTGAAGATTCCAGGCCGCGAGCTTGCCCTGGCCAAGCGCTTCGGCAACGAACACACCGTGATCGACTTCGTCTGCGAGATCAAGGACGAAGTCGGCGGGATTACCGTGACCAATGTGCGCGACAACGTGGATGTGAAGCTAAGCGACGCATCCGCTGCGGAGCTTGCGAAACGTCCCGTGGAGTACAGCACCGGCTTCACTCTCTTACCCGGCCGCTATAACATCAAG
>CBAAAE010000013.1:11245-30833 GCA_964658845.1 uncultured Novosphingobium sp.
CCTCGCGCGCGATAATGAGACGGGCCGCATCGGCACTTACCAGACCACCTTTGTCATTCCCAATCTCAACAAAGAAACGAAGCGGCTCCCCATCAGCTCCGTGGTGCTCAGCAGCCAGCGTGTCGACCCGCACCAGGCGCTCTTCAACACCATGAAGAGCAAGGACCAGGCGAAGAACGATGCGGTAAACCCGCTGGTCAACAGCGACGGCAAACTGATCCCAAGCGTGACGCGCGTCTTTCGCCTTGACCGCAGTTTCGAGGTGTTTCTGCAGGCCTACGTTGGCGGTCCGGCAACTACTGCAACCAGCACTCAGCCGTCCGCGCCAGTGACAACACCAGTCGCTGCCGCGCCCCTCGTCGCCTTTGTCGATTTTTTTCGCAACGGCAGCAAAGCCATCGAGACCCACCCTGTGCAGGCGCTACGAACGGGCGAGAGCCGCCTCGGCATTGTGCCCGTAAATATCAAGGTCGCACTTACCGGTCTCGAGCCGGGCGAGTACCAATGCCAGGTCACCGTACTTGATCCATCAGGCAGTCGAGCTGCTTTCTGGCAAGGCGCGGTTATGCTGGCGAAGTGAGGCTGCCCGGCGACCTGGAGCAGTGTTGCTCATCATCAATCCGCAGATGGTTTTTCGGCCTTGTCGATCACCAATGCTTCGGCTGCACCTCGCGTCGACTCCAGCTTCAGGCCGAGCTCCTGCTGCAGCGCGGTGACGAACGGCGGGCTCGGAGCATCCGACGGCGCGACCGTAATTTCGCCGCCAAACTCCCTCTCGCTGGGTGCCCAGTTCAGGTCGAAGTCATACCGTCCGGTCAGACCCGTGCGGTCTACCACGGGGCGATCCAGAACGGCACGTTGCAGTAGCGCGACGAAATCCTTCATGCTGGCATTACGCGCCGGCAGCAGCACGTGGTCGGGGTAGACGGTGCTGATGACGGACGAAGGATCGGTCGCGGTTTGACCGCTTTCCTTCAGCCTGGCACCTTCCTTCACGACGGTCAGCACGTAGATGGAGAAGTCCTTCTGCTCGCGATGGAAGGTGAGTTTGAAGCGATCGGCCAGCAGGGTTCGCAGCATGGCCATCTGCTGGTCGCGTGTCGGCCTCGTCTCACCAGGCGTGACGGCGTTGATGTCGAATTTCGCCGAATCGACCCACGGCAAGCCGCCCATGATGGCCTTCGGATTCACATCGTAGGCTGCCGCAATCAGGAGCTTCAGGGTGAAGTTCTTCGCGACAAAGCGATTGATCCCCTGCACCGTTAGAAAACGCCCGGACTTCGGCTCCGGGTCTACCGGCTTGACCGTAGCCACTTCAAACGCGGGGATCGGCTGCACGATCGGGGCTTGAGCCTGCGGTCCAGCCAGAACGAGAGCCATTAAAGCGATACTTAGCATGCAGATCTCCTGTGCGCGTTCTCTTTGAGACTCTGGACGACGTCAGGGGGCAGCGAACTATTCAGGATTCGCGTCCTCTCCAAGCACAAGCATGCAGGCGGCGTATTGGCGATAATACAACTGCCATGTCTAACCAACCATTCCAGACCGAAGTCTCCCAGCTCCTGCAGCTGATCGTTCACTCCCTCTACTCTCACCCTGAGATCTTCCTGCGCGAGCTTATTTCGAACTCGTCCGACGCGCTCGACAAACTGCGCCACCTCAGCCTCACCGACGACAGGTACAAGGCCCTCCTCGGCACTGGTATCGACTCGCCGCGCATCGACCTTGAACTGGACGAAGCCGGCAAGACCCTCACCCTCTCCGACACCGGCATCGGCATGAACGAGGAGGATCTGGTCTCGCACCTCGGTACCATCGCCCGCTCCGGCACAAAAAACTTCCTGACACAACTTTCAGGCGACGCCCGCAAGGACTCCAACCTCATCGGGCAGTTCGGCGTCGGCTTCTACTCGGTCTTCATGGTGGCTGACAGGGTCGAGGTCTTCTCGCGCAAGGCCGGCGAAGACAAGACCTATAAGTGGACCAGCGACGGCAAGACCGGCTTCGACATCGAAGAGGCTTCCGAAGCCGATGCGCGCAAAGCCGCCGGCACCACCATTCTCATCCACCTGAACGAGGAAGGCGCGCAGTACGCGAACAGCTGGCGCCTGCAGGAGATCGTGAAGAAGTACTCCAACCACATCGCCTTCCCGATCTTTCTCACCTATGACAAGAGCGATTGGGACGCCGAGAAGAAGGAGTCCGTGAAGACCCGCACTACCGAGCAGGTCAACGCGGCCAGCGCCATGTGGCGGCGCTCCAAGTCGGAGCTCACGGACGACGACTACAAGGAGCTCTACAAGTCGCTTACCGGCGAGTCGGAGGACCCGCTCTTCTGGTTCCATACCCGCGCCGAGGGCACGCTCGAATACACGACCCTCTTCTATGTTCCGGCGAAGGCCCCGCTCGATCTTTACCAGGCCGATTACAAAGGCGGCGTCAAGCTTTACGTCAAGCGCGTCTTCATCCTGGATGACTCAAAGGACCTGCTGCCGCAGTACCTTCGCTTCGTGCGCGGCATCATCGACTCTGAAGACCTGCCGCTCAATGTCTCCCGCGAGATTCTCCAGCAGAACAGGGTGCTCACCAACATCAAGACCGCCAGCGTTAAGAAGATCCTGTCGGAAATGAAAACGATCGCCGCCAACGATCCGGAGAAGTATTCGCAATTTATCGCCGAGTACAACCGTCCGCTGAAGGAAGGCCTGTACGGCGACTATGCCAACCGCGAGACGCTGCTCGACCTGATTCGCTTCAAGTCGACTAAAGTCGAGGGACTTACCTCGCTGGCCGAGGTCAAGGGCCGCATGCAGCCTGAGCAGACGGCGCTGTACTACATCACCGGCGGCTCAGAGTCGATGCTTCGCAACTCGCCACTGCTGGAGATTTACAAGAAGAAGGGCATCGAAGTCTTGCTCCTCGACGACGACTTCGACGAGATCATCTTCTCGGCCGTACCGAAGTACGGAGATACCGAACTCAAGGCCGTCAACAAGTCCTCCACCTCAGAGGATCTTGAAGACGAGTCGGCGCCCGAAAAGGCCGAAGAACTCAAGCCTCTGCTGGAGAAAATCAAGGCCACCCTCGGCGATGCCGTCAAAGAGGTGCGAGCCTCATCGCGCCTCGCTGACAGCCCTTCCGTGCTGGTCTCGGACGAGGACGAGCCCTCAGCCCGCATGCGCCAGATGATGCAGAGCATGGGCCAGAAGGACTTGCCGGAGCTGCAACCCACACTCGAAATCAACCCCGATCACGAGATAATCAAGAAGCTGCTCGCCGACCCCAGCAACAGCAAGGTGGAAGACGCGGCCTGGCTCCTATTTCAGCAGGCGCTGCTGCTCGAAGGCGTGCCTCTGAAGGATCCCGCCACCTTCGTTCAGCGCCTCAATCGCGTGTTGAACGACTCGATTTAAATCGAGTCGTTCCGCAGATGCCGAGCGCCTCTCGCAGGGGAGGCGCTCTTCTTTGTCGTCTTAGCAAGCCTCAGGAAGTGAGATGGAGGCGCGTCTGTGAGGCTCATCCGTCATGCGCGCGCGGTGGGATGTTGTGATTGTTGCAGAACAGATTCGCACCAAGTTCGAAGCAATGGAGCGGATCTGCGTGTGAGTCATAGGTTTCTAGACTGAAGACGCCATGTTACCAACAAGAGAGATGAAGGCAACATAGTTTAGAGCGAGTTTGTTTTTTCGCGTGCGATTTTCCATTCTGGGCAGTCTGTTCGGCCCGTTGCCCCGCCTGCCTTCTATTTCGTCATGGGCAGTGGAGCGGCATTTGCGAAATAGCCGCTCGTGGAAGACCGATTGGTCGAGGACCTTTCGGCAGATCGTGACAGAGGGCGCGACTGCGTATGATCGGCAGCCCCTTCATGACAGGTGGAACAAGAATTGCGGCCCCTGCTGAAACCGGTCGAGATTAGGGCGTATGTCAGGGTCTCATTTTCCCAAGTCACCACGTGCAGAGAGCCGCGGTCCATGGAGTGCAGACGGATCGCGTCCGAGTAAGTCACCTCTCCGCCCATCGCCCTGGCGGACTTGTCCGGAATAATCAGAACGCTCACGATCTCACCCGGCATCTGGAACGACAACTCCGCGGCACGCTGCCCGGCGAACATCACAAGACGCCCACCGCGAAGCTTGTATTTCGCCCTGTCATCACTGGCGAGGCCCGCGTTCGGCATGCGGAATGGGAAGGAGACTCTCCCGGCGAACCATGCTGAAACAATCGCAGGTGAGTCCGAGCTGATGTCAAGCTGCGCACCCTCATTCGCCAGCGCACGATGGGTGTCGACTGCGGTCGCAACGAAGGAGTTCGCCTTCGACTCGGCACGAACCTGGGGGATGATCAGACTGCACCCGATCGAAACACACAACAGCGCGGCGATGGGCCCGAGGTTTCGTGCAAGCTTCTGATGCGGGCGGGCAGGTATCGCGTGAATGACTCGTAAGGCGCCTGGAGAGGCGTAACTCTGTTCTTCCATAAGCTTCGCTGCAATGCGGTCGCGCAGGGTAGCAGGCGCTGCCTCAAACGGCTTAGTCGAAGTCAGCCTGGCCGAAAACGCTCTTATCTCCTCCATGCCTTCCTGACAGATCGTGCAGCCCTCGACATGAAGTAGAAATTCTTCCTGATCGCTGCCGCTCAACTCACCATCCAGATAGAGCCGGAGCAACTCGCTGTGATCGCAGTATGTGTTCATTACTGGCTCCCGGAGGTTATGCGCTGCGGTGCCTGCCATGTAGCAGCAAGCGCGGTGCGGAGTTTGGCACGCGCTCTGCCCAGCCGCGACATCACGGTACCGGCGGGGCAGTCGAGCACGGCCGCGATCTCTGCGTAGGAAAGCTCTTCAAACTCACGCAAAAGTATGACCTCCCGGAACTCCACCGACAACCCGTTGATCGCATCCCTTACCGACTGCCTGTCTTCGTCGCCCACCAGCATCGACTGTGCATCGCGTACTTCACTCACAAGTTCCTTTTCGTTGTGATCATCGCCATCCATCTCCACCAGGTAGGGAGCACTGCGACGTCTGCGCAACTCGTTAAACCACAGGTTTCGAAGGATTGTGAATAGCCATGCTTTCAGGTTGCTGCCCTCAGGCAATCCGGCAACGGCGTTCAACCCGCGGACGTAAGTGTCCTGCACCAGGTCTTCTGCCTCTGACCGGTTACGGGTGAGTACCATCGCATACCCGTACAGCCCTTCGACATGCTCGATCCCTGCCATGTTCAAAGAGAACTCCACGAAGACGCGCACAAACCAAAGGTTTGCAGGAAAGAGGGAGGTGGGTCCTGATGGCATCCATCAAATCACCAGGGTAGGGACAGCGTGTCGGAGGCTCGATCTTCGACATGGCGCGGAATCGACGCTGCGGCGGCGGATTTCAGCCACGGCTGTAACGATGCCGGGTGCAGGGAAGGTGAAATCGCCCTCGGTTGCCGGGCTGATCGTCCGTAGATTCCGCACTGCCTCACATAGTGCCTGTGTCACCGCTTCGGAGACCGACCGGGTTCCCGCAAGGCAAAGGTACTGCTGCAGGAGGTAGTAGCCTTCCTGGCAACGGCGTGTAACGGCTCTCACCCGTTGGATGAGTTCTAAACCTGAAGGATACTCCCATTTCACCATCTATCACCTCTTAAATGCCCATGCCTGGTGGGCTCGAAGAACCCCGGTCTATGACCTGGTGGTTCATGGCATTTCTGCTCCTCCAAAATGTCACACGGGAATAAACCGGATCGGCAGTTGTTATTCCCTGCGTAGGAAATGATTTTCCATAACCGATGATGCAAGCTTGATTTCCGCTCACTGCGCTCCGCAGCCGTTCCGAACAGCGCAACACCTTGTACCTAGATGAAAGTCGTTCAAAATGATCCTGTGCTTTGTAACTTTGTCCGCTATGTTTCTACGCTCATTTCTGGAGGGGTCCGCAAGAACGCGAACTGCCACGGAATCTCTGACCGCCTATAAACGTGCTGCGGAGCCTGAGTTTGCCGTGGCTTACATGGGCAGCCTGGTTTCGATCCTCGCGAAGGCTGAGGACACGGGCGGACGTTTCGCCCTGATGGAGGTGGAGGTTCGCCCTGGAGATGAGCCGCCGCCCGTGGTTCATGAGCGGGAGCATAAGGTCCTCTACGTCTTCGAGGGCCAGATCGATGTGTACACCGACGATAAGGTGCTGGCGGTGCGTTGCGGAGAGATGATGTTTCTGCCCGAGGGAAAACCGCATGCCTACTATGTGCGTACCCCGCACGTTCGCATGCTGGTTCTATTGCAAGCCACCGGCGAACACGTGGTGGGCCTGCGGGGACACGGCATCGAGCAGGGCAACCCGGTCAACCCTATATCGCATGGGAGAGCTTTACGTCCGATTGCGGTGGATCCGACAACATCACTCGCAAGTGCCGCGAAAGATGGTGTGCGGATACTGTCGCCGAGCGAAGCAATGGCGGCCATGCCGAACTATCCGGGGTATGGCGTGAATCCCGAGTTGATGGGCGAGATGGAGGCACACCTTTCCGCTTATGCAGCCTGACTTCCATGTGAGTTGCCGAATTACATCTACGGTTTCGACACAGGTCGATTCATCGGACACGTAAGGCGACTCTCAATGCGTTCCCCTATGTAAAGCGTCTCAAGCGAGTCAATGAGCCCTGATCCGGATTGTGATCGCATGGTCCATCAGTGGCGGTGACGACGCGCCAAAAATAGAAGGAAGGTTAACGATGAAAGCTTACAAACGGTCTCCAGCATTAGACAATTCAACGTGGTACAAAGGGCTCCTGATCAGCCAACTGGCTGGCGGCGTCGACACTGCAGGTGCGTTCGATTTTGTGGAATCGAAGATGACGAAGGGAACTGAACCACCACCGCACATTCACGAACGGGAGGACGAGTTGTTTTACATCCTGGCCGGTGAACTCAAGGTGTTTGCCGATGGCGAGGTCTTTACCGTCGGGAGCGGAGAGTCGGTCTTTCTGCCGAAGAAAATACCCCATGCCTATCTGATTCAGACAGACGAATGCCACGTGCTCGCCCTGATGACGCCCGGAGGATTTCTGAACGCAATTAACCAGATGAATGCCCCGGCACGCACGATGGAGATTCCATCAGACATGGAGACCTACGCGACTGCCGACCTCACGGCGACCATGGCGGTCTTCATCAAGTACGGTGTGCGGATACTGTCACCGGGCGAGATAGCTGAGCAATTGCCTGCTTATCCCACTGCCGGCTAAAACAGAACGCTGATTACGACAGGGATCAGGTGGCGGGCATGCAGTTGGTCTGGCCCCAGACTTACCTGAATCAGAGCAGTGCGCAGACCCGATGTCAAGACGGGCCGCGGCTTTGCGCTCAGGATAGCCAAAACAGCAAATGCAACTCACGAGCGGACGGAAAGTCATGCGCCGTGTCATCCAGGAAGGTGGCTCTTTGATTCTCGATACCGCACTCGATAGCGTTAGTGTACCCAGTGAAATTTCCGCGACGCTAGAACGTCTGCGCCCGCTCGGCCCGTTTGAAGAACTGCTATGGCAGATGGACAAGCACAGCCCGCTTCACGCCTGCCTGGTCGCTCATGTCGATGGCCGCACGACGATTGCCGGCTGGCGTGCAGCACTTGAGCAGACGCGGCAGCGTCATCCCCTGTGGTCGGCGGTCATCACCCAGATGACGGAAGAGCAGCCCTGGTTTCGAAGGCGCATGGTTCAGGACTTGCGCTTCGGATCATCAAGGGAGACTTCTCTCGTGGCTCGAGCGTGAAGTCGCGCGCGAGCTCGCCGCTCCCATGGATAGCGAACGTGGACCGCTCGTCCGGGTCGTGTTGATGCATACCGAGGCAAGCTGCATGCTGATCCTGAGTATGCATCATTCGATCTGCGATGGCATGTCGCTGGCGTTCGCCCTTCGGGATGTGCTGCAGTCGCTGTCAGGCCTGGCGCTGATAAAACTCAGCGTTCACTCCTCCCAGGAGGACGCGCTCGGCATCCGTTCTCAGCCCAGGGCGCAGGTAAATAGTGCAGCGCTGCGACCGGAGCAATCGGCCGTTCCGATGGTGTACCGGTCAAGCTCCTCCACTGCGCCTGAGGTCCGCTGCCTGGCTTTCTGGATCAGATCGAATCCGCCCTCAGTCTGGCATGCGCCTCTTGAGCCGTGACCTTACATATGCGGCAGTTTGGTCGTAACTACAGAAAGTAAGTCGGATGATTTTAAGGAAGTCCGCGGCGGCTCTACCTCGGTGGGGGCAGCTCGTGAATTTTGATGTTACGGAATGAGACCGGGAAGCCGTGATCCTGCAGCAGGAGGTAACCACCATCCGCCTCGCCAAAGTGCGGGTAGACGTGGAACTTGCTTTCGGCGACAATCGCCCGGAACTGTGGCGAATCTCGGTCATATTCGAGTACCTTCACGCCGTTCAGCCAATGTTCGCCGTGCATGCCGCGAACCACGATGCGCGCCGTGTTCCACTCGCCTACGGGCTTGATGGGCTTGTCTTTTGCTGCCGGGATCAGGTCATACAGCGAGGCGACGGTACGGTCGCCATCCTTGCCGCGCTTCGCGTCGGGGTGCAAAGCATCGTCGAGGATCTGGTACTCAAAACCTATGGGGGAACCGTGGCCGCTATGCCCAGGCGTGAAACCCAGATCGACGAAGTACATGATGCCGGAGTTCGCACCGGGGGACGTTTTGAAATCCACCGATAGCTCGAAGTTTGTGTAGGGCCGCGTGCTGATAATATCTCCGCCGTTCCCCGCCTCTTCGCCGCCCTGCTCGGTCACGTTGATGGTGCCGCCATCGACGCTCCACCCGGTGGTGGGGAAGTCCCCGCCGCGCGCACTGCGCCAGCCCGTCGATGTCTTGCCGTCGAACAGCAGGTGCCATCCCTGCGCCGTCTCTTTCGGCGTAAGCGTGTTGGGAGATTGCGCACCGATTGGGAGCGCTGCAACAAAGATGGCCACGGCCAGACACAAGCGAGAGTTGATCATGGGAACCATGGTATCCCTGATCGTGCTCGAAAGAGCAGCCACGTGACGGTCTGCATAATGGAGAAAGCAAATGAACTATCAGGGCATGACGGTTCTCATCACAGGTGCATCGGTCGGCCTGGGCGAGGCTTTCGCAAAGCAGTTGGCTCAGCGGGGCGCCAGCCTCGTCCTGGTGGCTCGTTCGGAGGACAAGCTGAACCAACTGGCCGATCTTCTGCGGGCACAGGATAAGGTGCAGGTCACCGTCTTACCCGCAGACCTCTCCGCGGCTGAAGCGATCGTCAACCTTATTGCCGAATTGAAAAGCCGTGGTCTCACCATCGATATTCTGGTTAATAGCGCAGGACTCGGAGTGTTCGAAAACTTTCTTGACACATCCTCTTCGAAGCAAGTCGAACAGGTGGATGTCAACATCCGCGCCCTGGTTTCACTGTCCCATGCTTTCGCCCCCGGGATGGTCGCCGCGCACCGGGGAGGCATCATCAATCTTGCATCGACGGCAGCCTTCCAGCCCCTTGCCGGCGCAACTGTTTACGCGGCTTCCAAGGCCTTTGTCCTGCTGTTCAGCGAAGGCCTCGCCCTGGAACTCGAAAGCACTGGCGTAACGGTCACAGCTGCGTGTCCCGGCCCGGTCGCAACGCAGTTCTTTGCGAACATGAAACCGAGGCTGCAAGCCAGCGAGATGGACCAGCCCGGGCCAGTCGTATCTGACATCCTGCGAGGGTTCGAGCGGGGTAAAAAGGTGGTTTACCCCGGCAAACTAGCGAATCGTCTTACCACCTTGGGAGCCAGGTTCCTGCCTCGCAACATGATCCTCCGTCTTGCGGTGGGTGTGACCAAGAAGCTGAACGGAAAATAAACAAGGAGGGGAACATGTTACAGACGAAAAGTTCAATTCAAATTGGCAGCACCGCCGTGGGCGCACTCGCGGTGGGTGCGGTGGCTTTCGGGGCGATGGCCATCGGCGCGCTCGCGGTGGGCGCTATGACCGTAAGGCGTCTGCGAATTTTGGAAGCCCGCATCGAGACGCTCTCCATCGGTCAACTGACGGTAGATCACCTGCATGTCCGATCGCAATCGGCAACATGAAATGGCGCATGAACCGCTGGAAAGGCTTCGGCAGTCGCGGGCAACACTGGCGGCAAGTGTCGTCACAATCCAGGGCTGCAGCATAATGAAGGCTGCAGAATGATTGTTACGGACGTGCCTCGTACACGATGTTGAACGGCGTCTCCGTGGCACGGCGGAAGCGGGTGAAACCGGCGGATGTTACGACGTCGCGCATGCGTGCTTCGCCGGATTGTGCACCCATGCACAGACCCACCTCCTGCGAGCGCGAACACGGCGTACACAGCAGCGTCGAGAACGAGTAGTACACCCGCCCCACCGGGTTCAGATTGTCCTTTAGCTCGTCGTTCGCGAAGGGCTCGACGATCATCCAGGTGCCATCGCTCTTCAATGATTTCAGGACGTGCTTCGCCGCTCCCACGGGATCGCCCATGTCATGCAGGCTGTCGAAGACTGCGACAAAGTCATAGCCCTCGCCCGGATACTCTTTTGCCCGCGCCACTTCGAAGGTGACATTGCTCACGTGCTGCCGCTCCGCAGACTGGCGAGCGCCTGCGATGGATGCGTCGTGATAATCGAAGCCGAAGACCTCCGATCTTGGGAAAGCATTCGCCATCAGGATGCTGGATGAGCCCTTGCCGCAGCCCACATCGGCGATGCGCGCACCGGCCTCAAGCCTGGCCTTCACGCCGTCCAGCGCGGGGATCCACGAACTGACCAGGTTGGCGGCATACCCGGGCCGGAAGAACTTCTCGCATCCATGAAAGACGCCTTCATTGTGCTCATGCCAGCCCATGCCCTCGCCCGTGCGAAAGGCGTCCACCATGCGTGGAACGGCGGCCAGCGTGCCCAGCGCAAACTCGAAGGCGCCCGGCAGGTATGCCGGGCTGTCTTCGTTCGCCAGCGTGAAGGCCTGCACCTCGGAGAGGCTGAAGTGCTTCGCTGCCGCGTCATAGGTGACATAGCCGCCGGCCGCCTGCGACGCCAGCCACTCCCGGACATAGCGCTCGTCTGTGCCAGTCTTCGAGGCGAGCTCGGCAGAGGTCATCGGCGCAACCGCCAGCGCCTTGTACAGCCCCAACCGGTCGCCGATCACGACCATGCCGGCGTGCACCGCGGCTCCGAGATCGCCAACGAACCCACCCAGAAACGCGTTCAGCTTGTCCATCTCCAGCGCCATGCATTCTCTCCTCAGGAATCGGGGCAATACTACGGCACAAGTTCAATTCCTCCAATGCAAATTGTTGTCGTCAAGTAAGGTGTTGCTGGAGGGCCAAGATGACACAAGTCAATCGGCGTACTTTCCTTCAGACTGGATCGGGCGCGCTCGCCGCAGCCGCCCTGCCCTCACTCACCGACGCCGCAGCCGCGGAGCAGTCGCGCGAACTGGCACCGTTAACTCTCCGCCCGTTGCCGCTTGGTGCGATCCTGCCGTCAGGCTGGCTTAAGAGGCAGTTGCAGGTCCAGGCCGACGGCATGGGCGGCCACCTGGACGAGTTCTGGCCGGATGTGGGCGCGAACAGCGGCTGGCTGGGCGGCACCGGCGAAAGCTGGGAGCGCGGACCCTACTTCGTCGACGGCCTGCTGCCGCTGGCGTGGCTGCTGCAGGACGACGCACTGAAGGCCAAGGCCATGCGCTTCGTGAACTGGACGCTCGACCACCAGGCCGCGGACGGCATGATCGGACCTCCCTCGAACAACGACTGGTGGCCGCGCATGGTGATGTGCAAAGTGCTGATGCAGTTTCACGATGCTACCGGCGACCCGCGCGTCGTCCCCGTTTTGACACGCTACTTTCACCACCAGCTTGAGGCCATGCCCGCGCGGCCTCTGCACGAATGGGGCAGGTACCGCTGGCAGGATGAGGTACTCGTCGTCACGTGGCTTTACGAGCAGACGCACGATCCGAAGCTGCTGCAGCTTGCCGATCTGCTGCAGACGCAGGGCTATGACTGGACCGCGCAGTTCGCAGACTTCCGGTACACCGCAGCCATGACGCGCGACGTGCTCGCCGGCAAGAACGCCGATGGCGAAGCGCCGAAGGCCCTGCAGACCCACGGCGTGAACAACGGCCAGGCGCTGAAGGTTGCGCCGGTCCGCTACCGCATCAACGGCCGCGCCGCCGAGCGCGAGAACTACCGCACGCAGCTTGGCGCGCTGGACCGCTACCACGGCATGCCCAACGGCATGTTCTCCTGCGACGAGCACCTGGGCGGCCCCGATCCCAGCCATGGCACGGAACTGTGTACCGTGGTCGAGACGATGTACTCGATGGAAGTGGCGCTCGCCACGTTTGGCGATCCCGCGATCGCCGACCGCATCGAGAAGATCGCCTACAACGCCCTGCCCGGCACCTTTACCGACGACATGTGGGCGCACCAGTACGATCAGCAGCCCAACCAGATCCAGTGCAGCCTGAACTCGAAACCGTGGACCACCAACGGTGTCGAAGCCAACCTGTACGGCCTGGAGCCGAACTTCGGCTGCTGCACCGCGAACTTTCACCAGGGCTGGCCCAAGTTCACGGCACACCTGTGGATGCGCACGCCCGACGACGGCCTTGCCGCAACGCTGTACGCGCCGTGCGAGATCCGAACCATCGTGCGGGAGCAGCCGGTACACATTGCCGTGGACACCGACTATCCCTTCCGCGAAACGATTCGCATCACAGTGTCTCCTGCAAAAGAGGCCAGCTTTCCAATGTCGCTGCGCATCCCCGCTTGGGCCGTAGGAGCGAGCCTCACAATCAACGGCACACGCAGCGATGCGACCTGCGCACCGGGCACCTTCGCACGCATCGATCGCCGCTGGAAGTCGGGTGACGTCATCGCGCTGCACCTGCCCATGCGGCCCGCCATCACACGCGGATTTCACGACAGCCTCACGCTCGTGCGCGGTCCGCTCGTCTTCTCGCATGACCCGGGCGAAACCTGGGTCAAGCTGCGCGAGCGCGGTCGCACCGCCGACTGGCAGGTCTTTCCGCAAGCTGGCTGGAACTACGCGTTGCAGGTCGACGAGGCGTCCGCGCCATTGCTTGCAGTAGCGGAATCGCCGGTACCCGTAAGACCCTTCGCCGCGAAGGACACACCCGTGCGCCTGAGCGTGCCCGCGCGCCGGTTAAACGGCTGGCGCTCCGCCGACGGCGTCGCCGCACCCATCCCGGCCGGTCTGCAAACCAGCAACGAACCCGAGGAGCTGCTGAGCTTCATCCCTTACGGCGCGGCCAAGCTGCGCGTCACGGCCTTTCCTCAACTGCACACTTAGCGCATTTCCCGATCGCCGAGGCCGAGGCTTCCACCATGTTTGTTTTGAATGTTTTGACCCTTCTGGCCGCCGGTTCGCTGGTGGGAAATGAGCTCGCAATTGCAGCTTTCGTTCATCCCGCTCTGACCCGCCTTTCCGATGACGCGCACTTTGCGAGCGCGACCGCCCTTGCCCGCGTGCTTGGCCGGGCCATGCCTTTCTGGTACGCCCTCGTCACAATCCTGACGATCTCCGTCCTCCTGGTGTTTCATCATGAAACGCGTCGATGGCCGCTGCTGATCGTAGCGTCGGCTGGACTATGGGTGCTGTCCATCGGGTACACGGTCACGGCGCTGGTCCCCATCAACAACCGCATCGCGACCTGGACTGAGGAGACCCGGCCACTCGACTGGAAGGTCGATCGATTCCGGTGGGACACGCTTCACCGCTGGCGCGTGTTGCTTCTGACGGTCGCCTTCCTCTTCTTGTCGACGGGCATCCTGCAAGAGCCTGCAGCCGTGAAGTAAGGCAACGGAGTCGGGCCTTCACCCAGAACGAATGAATCGTTATTGTGC
This sequence comes from uncultured Novosphingobium sp., assembly GCA_964658845.1. Lineage (GTDB taxonomy): Bacteria > Acidobacteriota > Terriglobia > Terriglobales > Acidobacteriaceae > Terriglobus. The sequence goes on from CBAAAE010000013.1 coordinate 25,110, forward strand.
TTTTTAAGCTCTCATATACGGAAGGCCTGGAGTTTCCCCCACTGGAACAGGCCTCGAAATTTACATGGAGAACTTACCGACATGAGCAAACTAATCAACAAAACTGCGTTTGTAACTGGCGCTTCAAAGGGTCTTGGCGCAGCCATTGCAACCGAACTGGCAGCAGCAGGAGCCAGCGTCATCATCAACTACTCAAGCAGCAAAGCGGGCGCCGAAAAGGTTGTAGCGGACATCGTTGCGTCGGGTGGAAAAGCCGAGGCCATTCAGGGCGACTTCTCCAAGCCCGAAGACATCAAGCGCGTGTACGCGGAGATCAAGCAGACACACGGCAAGCTCGATATCCTGGTCAACAATGCGGGTGTCTATGCCTTCGGTCCGATCGATGCGGTCACCCCGGAAGAGATCAACCGGCAGTTCAACCTCAACGTGGTGGGCCTGTTGCTCTCAACCAAAGAGGCGCTCCCGCTTTTTGGACCAGATGGCGGATCGATCATTAACATCGGATCGGGCGTGGGCAAGCAGGCGCCGGCCTACGGAGCCATTTACTCCGGCACCAAGGGTGCAGTGAACTCGATCACGCTCTCGCTTTCAAAGGAGCTTGGAGCCCGCAAGATCCGCGTCAACGCGCTGAATCCCGGCCTGATCGAGACGGAAGGTTCTGCCGTTAACGGTGGACTTGAGAACGACTTTGCAAAACTGATTGAAAAGACCACACCACTCGGTGGCATTGGTAAACCGAAGGACATCTCGAACGTAGCCCTATTCCTGGCCTCCGACGAATCGTCATGGGTCAGCGGACAGGACATCATCGTCGCCGGCGGCTTCACGATGTAAGCAGGCCCCAGAGATCTGCCATGGGAGAGGACGTACGCAGAGGCATGCGCCACGTTCTCTCCCGCGGCGTTTCTTGTAAGTTGCCACACGGCAGGCAACAGCATCGAAGGACATTATGGCCGGCACAAGCATGCAATTCGCGATCGCAACCCACATGATGACGGCTCTGGGATTTCATCATGGCGAGGAGGTCACGTCCCGTGCGCTCGCAGAGAGCGTGAACGCGAATCCTACCTTTGTTCGTAAGTCACTCTCCAAGCTGGCGAAGGCCGGCCTGGTCGTCACAGCCCGCGGCAAGACGGGTTTCTGTGCGCTCGCGCGTCCGCCTCAAGAGATAACCCTGAAGGACATCTACCTTGCCAGTGAAGCACCCGCAACCTTCGCGATCCACACCTACCCGGTCGAGAAGACCTGCCCCATCAGCTCAAACATCAAGGGCTGCATGTCCGTGCTGCAGCATGATATTCAGCGAGGTATGGAGGAATCACTGGCAAAGGTGACCCTGTCTTCGTTGGTGGCGGACATCAGGAAGCGGCAAGCCAAGGGCGCACTTGCACAGCGTCCGCGCAAACGCTCTGTGATGTAAACATGATGTAACACGAGAGAAAGGGGGCGCCTACGAGGCGCCCCCTTTCCTGGTGAAAGCAACACGTTTCAAGCTGCTGCGCGACGGCCTGCCGCTAGCTGCGTTGACTTACCCTTGCTTGCACGCCAGTCCTGGTAAGCGACTAACATGGGCGCCGCCACGGCGATGGACGAGTATGTGCCGATCAGGATGCCGACCACCAGCGCGAAGGAGAAGCCGTGCAGCACTTCACCGCCAAAGATATACAGCGCCAGCACCGTGAGGAACGTCAGGCCGGAAGCGATGACGGTTCGCGACAGCGTCTGATTGATGCTCCTGTTCACGATCTCACTCAACGTGGCTCGACGCATCAACTGCAGATTTTCGCGCACGCGGTCGAAGACGACGATGGTGTCGTTCATTGAGTAGCCGACCAGCGTCAGGATGGCCGCGATGACCGTCAGCGTGATCTCCTGGTTGGTTAGTGAAAAGAAGCCGATCGTGATCAGCGTGTCATGGAAGACCGCGATTACTGCTGCCGCGCCGTAAATGAATTCAAAGCGAAACCACAGGTACACCAGCATGCCCAGCAGGGACCATAGCACCGCGTAAGCAGCCTGACGCGTGAGTTGTTTGCCGGCCGTCGGACCCACCGTGTACGCGTCCTGAATCTTGTAAGTCGAGTCGTGATAGTTCGCCTCGAACGCATTCACCACTGCCTGCTTCGCATTGTCAGCGGTCGCGTCGGAGCTGCGCGGCAGCGTGATAACCGCCTCGTTCCCGTTGCCGCCGCCCAGCCGCTGGATGCTGGCATCGTGAATGCCTGCCATGTCCATCACGCGACGCAGGTGATCCTCGTTGGGCTGCGTCGCGAACGAGACACGCACCTGCGTGCCGCCCTTGAAGTCGATGCCCACCGGCACGCCGTGCCCGAACAGCATGCTGCCGATGCCGGCAATCGAAAAGATGAGCGAGAAGCCCAGGAAATACCACTTCTTGCTGAGCCAGTCGATATTAATATTGCGGAATAATTCCACTGCGTAGCCTCCACGGCCGAATGTGATGGATCGAGAAAGCAGAGGCCTTCAGGCCTCTGAACCACGTCGCGTAAGGAGAAGGGCCCTAGCCCCGGAGTGATGCTGCCGGCCCTGAAGAGCCTCTCGTTTTCGCTTCTGTTCAGCGGGCTGAAGCCCGCTGCTTTCTCCCAGGTACTAAATCGACAACGCCTCGCCGCGTGTCTTGCGCTGCAGCACGCTGTCGAAGATCGTGCGTGAAACAAACACGGCGGTGAACAGGTTGGCGAGCAGGCCGAACGTCAGCGTTACCGCGAATCCTCGCACCGGACCGGTACCCACAAAGAACAGGATGATCGCCGACACGATCGTGGTGACGTGGGTATCCAGCAGCGTGATCCAGGCGTGCGCGAACCCGTTCTGCACGGCGGCCGCGGGTGGCTTGCCCATGTGCAGTTCTTCGCGGATGCGCTCGAAGATCAGCACGTTGGAATCGACGCCCATACCAATGGTCAGGATGACGCCCGCGATGCCAGGCAGCGTCAGCGTCTGGCCTGTGTACCCCATGGAACCAAGCAGAATCACCAGGTTCAGGAAGAGTGCCAGGTCCGCATTGATGCCTGCGCCGCGGTAGTAGATCAGCATGAAGACCATGACTGCAAGCATGCCGACGACCGACGCCAGAACGCCCTGCCGGATGCTTGCCGCGCCCAGCGATGGCCCGACCGAATGCTCTTCCAGGTAGGTGATCGAAGCAGGCAGCGAGCCGGTGCGCAGCATGAGCGAAAGGTCCGCGGCAGTCTGCTTGTTGAAGCCGCCACCGCTGATCTGGCCCTGGTCGCGGATGGCGCCGTTGATGCTCGCCACTTCCTTCACCTTGTTGTCGAGCACGATGGCCATCGACTTGCCGATGCTTGTGCTCGTGTACTCGTAAAAGCGGTCGCCGGCGCCGGTCGTCAGGTTGAACGAAACGTCAGGCCGGCCCGCTTCGTCCTGCCCCGGACGCGCGTCGCGGAAGTCAGGTCCCTGCACGATGGCGATGCGCTTGAGCGACCAGTACGACTGGTCGCCCGCGCTGTTGCCACCCTGCAGCAGGATCGAGTCCGGCTGGTTCGCGAGCTGCGCATCCTGCTCGCTGGTGTAGGGTCCGCCGAGCACCTCATGGATCTCAAGCCGCGCAGTGGACTGGATGACGCTGTGGACGCGATCGGCGTTGTCGATACCCGGCAGTTCGACCAGGATCTGGTCCTCGCCCAGGCCGTATTTCTGGATGACCGGCTCGGCCACGCCAAGCGAATCGACGCGGCTGCGGATGGTCTCGATCGACGTATCCAGCGTGCGCTCGCGCAGGTCCTTGACGTCGGCCAGCTTCATCGACAGCTTGAAGCCGTCGGCCGTCGAACTCACGTCATACGGCGAGAAATCGTTGCCGCTGAGCGCGTCGCGCACCGCGTTGCGGCTCGCTGCGGGCACGCCCGAAATAATGATCACGGGCTGCGCAGGATCCGGCTTTGAAACCTTCACGCCCGGCGAGATCTTCAGCATGGCAATCTGCAGGCGCTGCATGTCGGTGTCGCTGGTGGCGGCAACGGCCTCGGCCGTGTGCACCTGCAGCACCAGGTGGGTGCCGCCGCGCAAGTCAAGCCCAAGGTGAATGCGGTCGGTCAGCGTCCGTTTCAGACCCCCATGCGGAATGCCGAAGATGCCGTAGAGAAAGATGAGGAGGAGCGCGAGGATCGCGAGAATTCTGCTGTTGATGTTCTTCTGCATGTCTTAATCAGGCCGACCGCCCCAGGCACGCGTTGCGCATGCGGGTGGGAGCAGGGTCTACTGCTCTGCCTCATCCTCCGTCGTGACCGACGCGATGGCGCTTTTCATAAATTCAAGCTTGATATTGTCCGGAGCCACGCGCATGGTGGCCACGTCGTCCCGCAGGCTGAGGATCGTGCCGCGCAGGCCGCCAGTGGTGGTGACGCGGTCGCCGGGCTTCAGCGCGGCAAGCATGGCGTTCCACTTTTTCTGCTTGCGCTGGTTAGGAATGGCCGTCATCAGCACCATGCCGATAAGCAGCACCGGCAGCAGCAGTCCAAGACCGCCAAAGCTGGACACCGATTGGAACAGGAGTAAACCGAGAATCGCGTGCAAGCAGAACTTCCTTAGCCAGTCCGGAGCGGGCGCGCATCGCATCGCCGCGCTGGGGAGTCAATCGTCACACCAGCAGATCGGCGTCTCGCGCGGCCTCGTATTTGCAACGCTCCCAGCGAAGCAACAAGGTGGGAGCAGCGAACCACTGCAGCCGGCGAAGGTCGAAGGGGTGTCAGATATCTATCTGACGGGAATCCGTCGCAGGTGTCAAGGTTTCCGGGCACACCGGCCCTTTTAGCAGACCGTCAACGCGGTCTTCCTCCGTCCCGATTCCCGCTGCGTTCCGGGAAGAAGAAGGTGGTGGACGCCATGGACATCACGTGTAATCCGCTACCCGTTTGTATTGGTCGAACCGGGTTAGTTTGTGGGCCTGTAATCCTAACTACACGGCCCCTTGCAAACCCTCCTGAAAAAGCTTCTGAATGAATGGTCAGCAGAACGCACTTCTCAATGCACCGTCATTGTCTATTTCTGACTCGCACCTCAGTTTGAGCGCGGTAGAACATCGGCTATAAGCCGAATGTGGCCTATCGAAGATATCTGGGCGGTCTTGTACCCCGTACACTCCAGCAAAACCTGGCAAGTTTCTTGTTCACAGCGGATCGGCTTCGTGTCATTTTCGCGACGCCTTTGTGTCTGTCGATAAGCGGCGTGTCACGCAGGCTAATCCCTCTAATACGGAGACGGCGCGTGAGTAAAGTTGTGGTGATTGGTGCCGGCCTGATGGGGCTCGCGGCTGCTTACTGGGCAAGTAAGCAGGGACACGAGGTCGATGTTTTGGAAGCGGCTCCCGAGCCTGGCGGCATGGCGGGGCACTTCGATCTTGACGGCGTGTCGATTGAGCGCTTCTACCACTTCGTCTGCCGCACGGACGAGCCTACCTTCGCATTGATGCGGGAGCTTGGCATTTACGACAAGATGCTTTGGCGAAATACGTCGATGGGCCTGTTCCATGACTCCCGGCTGCACACCTGGGGCCATCCCGCAGCGCTGTTTCGTTTTCCTTCGCTGCGCCTTGTGGACAAAGTGCGCTACGGCATTTTCGCGTTCGTCTGTGTTCGCCGGAACTCATGGGCGGGACTGGAAAACGAGTCTGCAAAGACGTGGATTACGCGCTGGTGCGGAGAAGAGACCTACACCCGGCTTTGGAAGACTCTGTTTGACTAT
>CBAAAE010000014.1:0-17905 GCA_964658845.1 uncultured Novosphingobium sp.
GAGGAGATCTGGAAGGGCAAGATCGCCAACCTGAAGCGCTTCAAGGACGATGTCCGCGAAGTGACCAGCGGTATGGAATGCGGTATCGACCTCGGCAGCGTGAAGGACATTCGTGTTGGCGACCTGATCGAAGCGTTCTCCACGGAGAAGATGGAAGCCGAGCTCGGTGAAAACGTGGCGGACCGCAAGGCTGCCGCGGCCAAGGCAGACAAGGCAGCGGCGGAAAAGGCGGCTGCAGCCGCCACCGAGCCAGCCACGGTATAACTTAATTCACAAAAGCAACAACAGAGAGGCCGGGAGCAATCCCGGCCTCTCTGTTCTCATGGGCATCGCGCATGCGACGCGACCGTTCCGCTCAGTGCGAAAACGTCGCGTTCCGAAGGATGGGCAGCTTCGCCGGTGCAGGTGGCAGTGTCGCGGTTTGTGGCGCGGCGCCCGGGATCGTGAACCTGGGCAGCTGCTCGAACCCGGGTTTTGCCAGCAGATAACCCTGCATCAGACGGATGCCGCACCGGCGCAGTGCCTGGTATTCCTCGACAGTCTCGATCCCCTCGGCAACGACGGAGATGCCGAACTGCTTGCACATCTCTACAGTCATCTGGACAAGTGCTTCCGCTTTCGGGCGGATATGCAGGTCGCGGATTAGGGCCATGTCGATCTTGACGATGTTGCACGTCAGATCGGCCAGCAGATTCAGGTTGGCAAAACCAGAGCCAAAGTCGTCGATGGCGAGTTGGAAGCCTTGCCGGCGGTACTCTTCAGCGATGGACTGCAGGTGTGCCGGGTCCATGACCTCTTCGCCTTCCGTGACTTCGAAGATAAGCCGGTCGAGCGGGAACTGGAACTCGCGCGCAGTCTTCAGCGTGAGCTGAATGCATGCAGCCGGGCTATACACCGCACCGGGCAGGAAGTTAATGGCCAGGAACGCGCCGGTGTCTGGTAATCCGAGGCGGCTTGCCACAGAAATTGCCTGCACGCGGCAACTCTGATCGAAGGCGTAACGGTTCTCCTCGTTGACCTGTGAAAGGACGGTCATGGCCGGTTCGCCGTGCGGCCCGCGCACCAGCGCTTCATAGGCAAAGGCTCGCCCGGTCTCAACGTCGACGATCGGCTGAAAGGCCATGCTGAAGTCCATGGGCCGAGTGATTCCGTCTTTGCAGGCAACGCACTTTCCAGTAAGCGACATGCACACCCTATCGTCACTCCGCGGCGAATCTGTAGGCTGAGCGCTATTCTTTAACGGCAACAGCGGAGCTAAGGGAACTACAGCAGACGTAGCGGCTCCCACAGCGAAGACTGCGGCCAGGCGATCCGCAGGCTGTGACCGGCGCAGACCTCACCGCCGTGCAGCACGATCCCCATTACTCCGGCCCTGGCAGGCACGCCGCCTGCAAGACCGATCTTCATCTGGTGCATCAGGCCGGGTTGCAGGCTGTCGATCTTCCTGCAGGGCGTGCGCAGCCCGGTCAGTTTTACGACGGCTTCGTCGCCAAGGTGCAGGGTTGTGCCGAGTGGAAGCGACAGCAGGTCGATGCCTCCGGTCGTGATGTTCTCGCCGAGCTGGCCTGCCGTGACACGGTAGCCTGCCACGTCCAGATCATCGAACAGCTCAGACTGCAGCAGATGCACCTGCATGAGGTTCGGCGCGTGCGGGTTTTTTCGCTTTAGGTACAGGTGCTGCACCATGGCACCGCAGTGCGCATCGCCTTCCACCCCAAGACCTTCGAGCAGGCGAACAGAGGTCTGTGGCACTTTGCTGAAGCCGTGATCGGGGTGCCGGTGCACGCCCACCACGCTCGCCTGCACCGAGGCGTCCATCGCGTTGCCCACGGGCTGCGTTGAAGCTGTCAGGCTCATGCAGCCGGCCGGGTGTCTGCGCCGTTGTAGTTCCGCTCCACCGCTGCCAGCACGGTGCTGCTGTCATTCATCTGCATTTCGCAGGATGCGACGCTCCGATTGCGGCCTGCATGTTTCGCTGCGTACAGGGCCGTATCTGCTTCGCGCTCCAGATCGACCCAGCGAAGGTTCCGGCGGCCGCACGTATTCGTCATGCCGATGCTGATCGTGACTCCCACCTCCAGGCTCTTGTCCAGCAGCATGGTGGTGTTTTCCAGCGCGATCCGAAGCCTGTCCAGGACCATGAAGGTCTCTTCCTCTGGCGTCACCGGCAGCAGAAAGACGAACTCCTCGCCGCCGGTGCGACTGACGACGTCGCTCTGCCGCAACTGTTCGTGGAACAGCGCAGCAACCCTGCGCAGCACCTCGTCACCGTAGGGATGACCATGCTTGTCGTTTAGTTCCTTGAAATGATCGATATCAGCAATCGCGACCGCGAAATTCTGCCGCCCGCGCACATACCGGGCAAGTTCGCGGTCGGCCGCTTCCGCCAGACCTCGCCGGTTCAACAGACTGGTCAGTGGATCCACGTGGCTTTCTGCTTTGAGGTGATCCCGCGTCCGCGCATGCATCATCCAGATGATATTCAGCGGCAGAATGGAAATCGCCACGATGTAAATCGATGCTGTGACAAATTCCGCGGCTGGCAGAAAGTGCGCCGGCGAAACGTTGAGCAGAGCCACGACACCTGACCGGTATAGCCCATCCACCGCAAAGACTGCGAGCAGCGCGCTCATGGTGAAGCGAGGAATGCGGGTAGACAGTTCTTCGCTGCAAAGGATGACCCACGCCGTGCAGCCCGTCTGCACCGCCATGACAAAGTCGAGCACAGCCAGGCTCTGCGTCTGCGCCGGGAGCGACCCAGCGCAATGAAGGTACACAGGCAGGCCGGCCAGAACCAGGCCGAGGCTGAGCCACCGTGTCCACTGATGCCGCCCAACGAAGGTCGCTATCGCCAGGTTGATCAGTCCAAAGCTGATGGGAGCAGCATCGTAATTGATGCCGTAACCCACCCAGCGCGGCAGGTGCGGAGCGGCCAGGTCGATGATCCCGCCCAGGCCGAGCACCGAAAATCCGTACCAAACCAGCCGCAGCACGCGGTCGCGGCGGTTGCCGATCACCATGCACGTGAAGATGATGGCGAGGCATGCCAACTGCACATTCTGCATCAACTCAACGGCACTGACCATGCGGATCGGGTGCTCCGGTGACACCCAAGTTTATACGTTGAACTTGAAGAAAAGTATATCGCCATCCTTCACGACGTACTCCTTGCCTTCAGAACGCAGCAGACCCTTCTCTTTCACGGCTTGTTCACTGCCCAGCGCGAACAGGTCGGAGGAGTGGTAGGCGTCGGCGCGAATGAATCCGCGCTCGAAATCCGAATGGATGACACCCGCCGCACCCGGCGCTCTGGTACCCCTGCGAATGGTCCATGCACGAACCTCCTGCACGCCTGCCGTGAAGTAGGTGATCAGGCCCAGCAGGCGATAGGCTGCATGAATGAGGCGGTTCAATCCTGGCTCGGCCAGGCCCATGTCTTTCAGAAACTCGTCGCGCTCGGAGGGCTCAAGCTGGGCGATCTCCGCCTCCAGCGCGCCGCAGATCAGGACGACTTCGCTGTTCTCCTCCGCCGCGCGTTTCTGCACAGCCGCGGTGTGAGCGTTGCCGTCTTTAAGGGCGGCCTCATCCACGTTGGCCACGTAGAGCGTCGGCTTCATGGTGATGAGGAACAGGTCGCGGGTGGTGGGCCGTTCTTCATCGGTCAGCTCCACCGCGCGTGCGGGCTTGCCGGCGTTCATCTGCTCGCGCAGCTTGCTCAGCGCGCTGAACTCGGCCTTTACCTTGCTGTCCTGGGTGTTGCGAACCAGCTTCTGAACTTTTTCGAAGCGCTTCTCGACAGTGTCCAGGTCGGCCAGCAGCAGCTCTGTGTTGATCACGTCGATGTCGGCGATCGGGTCGACCTTGCCCGCCACGTGGATCACTTCAGGGTCTTCAAAGCAGCGCACGATATGCAGCGTCGCGTCGGTCGATCGGATGTTCGCCAGGAACTGGTTGCCCAGGCCTTCACCCTTGCTTGCGCCTGCGACCAGGCCAGCGATGTCGACGAATTCGATCACCGTTGGAACGATGCTCTTTGGCTTGACGAACTGCACAATGCGGTCGAGCCGCTCGTCCGGGACAGTCACGATGCCGACGTTTGGATCGATGGTGCAGAAGGGATAGTTTGCCACAGCGGCTTCGACCGAAGTGAGTGCGCTGAAGATGGTGCTTTTACCTACGTTGGGAAGGCCAACGATGCCTACGTTCAATGCCATGTCACCTCCATTGTCGCGTGAATGGGTGCGGAGGTCTATTCACGCACCCGCCTGGAACGCGGTATAACGAAGGTGTAACCCCAAATAACATGCTGCAGGCACGTTCCGGAAGACTCCGTGTCTCTGCGTGCTGCTGGCTTTGCCTGTCAGTTGTGGTGAGGTGTCCCGATGGATCGTCGATCGTTTCTGCATGGTTCCGGTGCGTTGGCGGCCGCCGGTCTTCTCAACGGCTGTGCAAAGCGCGTGGGCGCGCCCATCGCAACAGCTTCCGCAGCGCCCGCGTTGCCGTTCTATGACATGCCGGGCGCCATCGTGCCGATCCGCGCGGACCTCGACCGCATCTTCCGGATCACGGTCTGCCTGCGGCCCTTCCGTGCGAGCGGTCCCCGCTTCGATGTGGAGAAGGTCGGAGACAAGACGGTGGTGATGAACTACGGTCATGGCGGCAGCGGCTGGTCGCTCTCGTGGGGTTCGGCGGACTTCGTGGTGCGCAAGGCCATGGAGGCATCGCCGGGGCAACGCCAGGTCGCCATCATTGGTGCGGGTGCGCTTGGCCTGACGGCTGCACTCACAGCGCAGCGCATGGGCTATGCCGTCACCATCTACGCGAAAGAGAGGCCGCCTTACGTGCGTTCGGCACGTGCCACCGGTTCGTGGACGCCCGATTCTCGCGTTGCCCTGACGGACGCAGCACCGGCGACCTTCGGCGCGGCCTGGGAGGCTATGGCGCGCACCTCATTCAGCATGTATCAGAGCTACCTGGGTACTGCCGGTTCGCCCATCGAGTGGACGGACCGCTACACGCTCTCCGATGAAACACCTCCGGCCGCTGGCGCACCGCGCGCGCAGCCACGGCTCCGGCAACCGGGTGATCACGACTTCATCCACCTGAACAGCCGCATCGCTGACCTGACGCCGCGGCCTCAGATCATGCCCGAAGGATCGACACCGTTTCCGACGAAGTATGTGCACCGCTCTACATCGCTGTCGTTCAACGTGGCCGGTTACTCGAGGCAGCTGTTACAGGAGTTTCAGATCGCCGGCGGCCGGATCGAAACGCGCGAGTTTCACGCACCCGCTGACTTTGCCGCGCTGCCGGAAACGCTCATCATCAGCTGCACTGGGTATGGCTCGCGCGCGCTTTGGTCTGACGAAAGCATCGTGCCGGTCCGCGGGCAGATTGCGTGGCTGATCCCGCAGGAGGGCGCGACGTACGGCATCAACTACAAGGGTCTGAATGTGCTGGCGCGCCGCGACGGCATCGTGATTCAGCCCGCGGGCGATCGAGGCGAAGAAGAAGGCTGGAACGACACGAACGAACAACCCGACCGAGCCGCCGCCGAAGCCGGTGTGAAGGTGCTGCAGGATCTGTACACACGCATGGAACCGATTGTGGCGAAGCGCGCCGCGATGCGCGGCTGATCTCGCTGTGCTGTCAGGTCATTCGAAGCGTCGCGGCAACTAGGCCGCGTTGTTTCCCCTCCTACTTATTGCCTTACGCGCGCAGTCATGCGCAGAGCGGCGATTCAGGAGAATGTCATGGCTTTGATGGATGTACTGCTCGACGAACTGCGTGATCTGTACAGCGCAGAAAACCAACTTGTGAAGGCCCTGCCGAAGGTCACGAAGGGTGTTAGCGACCCGAGCGTGAAGTCGCAGATGAAGAATCACATGGAAGAGACGAAGGGCCAGGTACAGCGCCTGCGTGAAGCCTTCGGCCTCCTTGGAAAGAAGCCGACCGGCCAGCATTGCAACGGCATGGAAGGTGTGCTCGAAGAGGGTCAGGATGCGCTTGAAAAGGATGAAGAGGGCGCCAACAAGGACCTGGGCATCTGCGGTGCGACTCTCCGCGTGGAGCACTATGAGATCGCGGGTTACACCACGGCCATCGGCCTTGCAAAGGCGCTTGGCTTGAAGGAAGTGGTAGGCCTGCTGAATCAGAATCTGCAGGAAGAGGTAGCCGCAGCGAAGGCGATCGTCGCCGGCACCAAGCCGCTGCTGAAGGCCGCCTTGGCACAGGGCGATCCCACCGAGAACGAAGAAGAGAAGAAGCCAAAGAAGTCGAAGGAAAAAGAATCCGAGAAGAAGAGTGAGCAGGATGAAAAGAACGCTGCTCCCGAACTCGCAAACAAGAACTAAGAACCGCTAGAATCGGAGGCCCTGCATCGGGGCCTCTTTTTCTGCGTCCGAAAAAGAACTGCCCCGGAGCTACAGCCGTCGCAATCCCTGAAGGAACACATGATCATCACGGTGAAAAGACTGCACTGGATCGGGCTGTTGATGTTCTCCGGCACGATGACACTCAACGCCAGAGCCCAGACGCCGGCGGTACAACCGCATTGCAACCTGCAGTTTCAGGATCACTACACCTGCGATCGCGCCGCCTTTCTCAAACGGTTGGACCGTGCCCACACCGTCCGGATCGACGCAGACCGACTGGACCTGTTTGGAGCGCACGCGGTGCAGGAGCTTGCCGACGGATTGGGCAAGCAGGTCACCGGAGCCGACGCGCGGCCGGACCTGATCTTCGATCTTCGAGCAGTCGACCGAAGCGGACGGATTGACCTTGGCCCAGGGGACAAAGCGCTCGCGACCCTGAGTATCTATGACCCCGCGAAGGGCGAGGGCAATCGCGGCCTGATCTGGGTCGAGACCTTCGACGGTCAGGAAGATCGGCCATGGCCAACCGTGGTCACCGACCTGCTGCGGCGATTCCAGGAACACGCGCTGACCCGTGGGAACTGATAGCGTCATAGCCAGTCGAATGGAATAACACAGGAGTTCACGAATGAAGAAGTGGATGTTGGCGTTGGTGCTTGCCCTGCCGTTTACCAGTGTCGTCGTACTGCACGCGCAGCCCGGTCGCGGCTCGGATCTCCCCAGTCCAGGCCGCAAGGCAGACGTTACGGTCGGCAAAATCCAGATACACGTCGACTATGGCGCACCCAGTGTGAAGGGCCGAAAGATCATGGGCGGCGAGGTGGTGCCGTACGACACCTGGTGGCGCACTGGCGCGAACGAGGCGACAGGCTTCGAAACCACCGGCGACCTGACGATCGGCACTCTGCACGTGCCCGCGGGCAAGTACACGCTCGTGACTCTGCCAGGCGAGGCACAGTGGCAGCTTGTCATCTGCAAACACACCGGCCAGTGGGGTACGGATAGGTTCGAGGCTGATGACCTGGGCAAAGTCCCCATGACCAAAGCCACGCTGCCCGCTCCGCAGGAGACCATGTCGATCACCTTCGAGAAGACCGCGGGTAAGAAGACGCAGATGCACATCAAGTGGGAGACCACAGACGTCTTTGTTCCCATCACTGTCTCGGATAAAGCAAGTCTTCGGACTGAGGGTCCAGATGGACACCTCGTTCCGCTCGGCGCAAACACTTAACTCTGACACTGTCCCGCAGCGTATGGTCATACCACCTCACGCTGTCATCCCTCCGCGTTCGCTGCCGGATGACAAGCTCATGGGAGATGACGATCTCGAAACGGTAAGCTTTTGTTCGTGAGGTGACGGGGATGGATCTGGCGCGGGTACAGGCTGCGTTGCGCGACGCGAAACTTGATGGCTGGCTGTTTTACGACCACCACGTGCGTGACCCGCTGGCCTATCGCATCCTCGGCCTCGACCCGGGTATGCACGTCACGCGGCGCTGGTTCTACTTCATCCCCGCGACCGGCCAACCGCGCAAGCTGAACCATCGCATCGAGTCTGGCAAGCTGGATACGCTGCCCGGCGACCGCACCCTCTACAGCACCTGGCAGGAGATGGAGTCGGCGCTCGACACCATGCTGCGCGGCGCGACCAGGCTGGCCATGCAATACTCCCCGCGCAATGCCGTGATGTATGTGTCGATGATTGATGCAGGCACAGTCGAGTTGCTGCGCGAGATGGGAAAACAGATCATCTCGTCCGCCGATCTGGTCAGCGAGTTTGAAGCCGTTCTCACCTCCCACCAAGTTGAGACACACTATGTGGCGCAGAAGAAGATAGACCGCATTCTCGAAGACGGCTGGCGCGAGATGGGTGCACGCGCGCGCGGAGCCGGCATCGACGAGCTTGCGATGGTCGAGTGGCTGCAGGGCGAGCTTGCACGGGAGGGTCTGGTGTGGGAACACGGCCCGAATGTCAGCGTCGGGGCCAATGCGGCAGACTCGCACTACGAGCCGGTCGCGGGACGGTCCTCAGCGATCGGGCGCGGCAGCTTCATCCTGATCGACATCTGGGGCAAGCTCGCGGACGACCCTGCCGCGGTCTGGTACGACATCACCTGGACCGGTGTTGTCGACCGTGATGCGACGGAGCTCGAAGGCCGTGTCTTCACCACGGTGCGCGACGCTCGCGACGCGGCTATTCGGCTGGTACAGGACCGGTTCAACACCGAGCAGCCCATTGCCGGCTGGGAGCCCGATGCTGCTGCTCGCGAAGTCATCGCCAACGCCGGCTTCGGCGAGTGGTTCACCCATCGCACCGGCCACAACATCGGCACCGAATTGCACGGCGCGGGCGCGCACCTCGACAACTTTGAGACGCATGACGAACGCCGCATCCTGCCCATGACCTGCTTCTCGGTTGAACCCGGTATTTACCTGCCGCCCGGTCCCGCATGCTTTGGCGTGCGCAGCGAGATCGACATGATCACAAACCCCGGCTCGGCGGTTGTGTCAGGGAAGATTCAACGCGAGCTGGTGCGGATCTAAACCGCAGCATGCGTCCTCCTGCATTGGAACGAAGTAGCACTCGTCATCCTGAGCGAAACGAAGTGAAGCCGAAGGACCTGCTTTCCTTCGAAGTGGCGGGAAGGTCAAGGCAAGCAGATCTTTCGACTGCGCCCCTTCGGGCTCTGTTCAGGATGACGACGCCGTTGCGCTAAGCTCCAGAAGTGCCGGCCTCGGGTGCGATCGGCGATGCGCTCAGAGGACCCTGCCTATGTCTCGCCGCCGTCACTGTTATCATCAACAACGGCATGGCAGCGACACAAACAACGACAATTCCGGTGCGGCGCAGTGAACTTTCTCCCATGCTTGTGCTGGTTGCAGGATGGCTTGTCCCCGGTCTAGGGCACCTGCTGCTGAAGAAACCGATTCGCGCGGCTCTGCTGTTCGTATCGGTGGTTGCGATGTTCGGCATCGGCATCGCTCTGCATGGTAAGGTCTACAACCCTGGCACGGGCGATCCGCTGGACGTGCTCGGCTTTGCTGGCGAACTAGGTGCGGCCGGCCTCTACACGCTGGCCCGCATTGCCAGCCTGGGTGCGACGATGCTCAGTGACACGCTCTCCGACTACGGCACCAAGTTCATCGTGGTGGCGGGCCTGCTGAACGTCATGGCAGCCGTGGATGCTCAGTCGCTGGCGAACGGCCGAAAGGCGGGCCTGTAGATGTCGCACTTTTCCGCGTTGCTGGTCTACGCGCTCTTCGCTTCCATTGTCTTCGGCATCACCCAACGGGCCGAGCCGAAGATGATGATCCGATTTGGCGCTTTCTGCTTCGGCCTCTTCGTGGTCGCGGCCATCGCGATCAGTTGGGGCATGTGGGCACTCAAGCATTAGGTCGGACCCAGATATAGCTTGCGTCGGCATGTTGAGTGGCTTTAGCCACCTAGATAGATAAGGGGAGCACGTGATCGAAAGCGGCTTCAGCCGCCGAGATTCCGATCCCGATGGCTAAAGCCACGTTTTCCAGGAGCTTTCTCATCTATCTCAGCGGCTGAAGCCGCAGTCGTTCAGCGTCTAATCTTTCGTAACCCGCAAGGTTTGCCACGTTTCGTTGGAGCCAAATCGGATCAGCTTTTGTTCCTGATCCACACATTTGCCCGAAAGCCAAGACGCTCGCGAAAACCCAGGCTCTGATACAGCTTCAGCGCCGGCGCATTCGCTTCCGTGACGGTGAGTGTGATTGCCTGGAAGTGCTTGGCTGCAAGCTGGGTGGCGACGTGTCGCAGCAGCATGCGTCCGAGGCCGTAGCCGCGACGCCGTGGAGCCACGCAGAGCTGCGTGATGTGTGCCACGTCCGGCTCCACGCGCGAGACCAGCGCCAGAGCTTCCAGTTGCCCGGACCGTTCGTCGCGGACGACGAACGAGTTCTCCGCGTCGAAGACGCCGCAGCCGGGGAAGCGCACAATGTTGTGCAGAAAGCGCAGGGAGCCCTGCACGCTGCGGTACTGATCGTTGATAAACGAATCGCCGTGGCCTTCGTAGCAGCGGTGGATCAGGTCGCCCGCGGGCTGATAGTGCGGCGCTACCCAGCGCGTCAGCTTCAGGGTGGGTGGCAGCTTCAGGAGCGGTTCGTCGTCTCGACGAACAAGGCTGTTACCGGGGATCAGCTCGCGCTGGTTCGGCAGGTCTGCTTCGAGGAACAGCCGCCGGTACGAGGCGAATCCGTGTTCTGCAAAGGGACCCTGCAGGCCTTCGCTCTCCAGCAGCAACTGCGATTCCACGCGATCCACACCCGGCGTGTGCTGCAGCATGGGCAGCAGATGATTGAGGAGCAAGACCTCAAGCTCGGCGGCATCCTTGCCCTGGGCAAAGACATCGCCGACCACCGCCTTCTGAGTTTCGTACACGGAGAAGCAGTAGCCGCGAATGCCGCCGCCGGCTCGATCGATCGCAACAAAGCCCGGCAGGATGCGCGAGTCCAGATAGGTCAACAGCAGTTCGATGGACTGCGTGTAGTCCCAGCGCAGGCGCTCACGCCACAGCAGCGCCTCCTTTGTCAGCAGGGGGCGCAGGTCGCGGCCGGTGAACAGCCGCAGATCGCGTATATCGTAGCGGTCGAGCAAAGCGTGAAGGGGGAACGTTACCTCAACACCCAGCCTAACGGCTCAGCGTGTGTCACGGCTTGATGAAACGGCAAGGGAACCTTCCTGGTTCTCAGCATAGCGATGGAGATACTTGCCGGATGCAAGGTCACCGGATCGCTGCTACACGATACACGGCGAGCCCCTGCCAGTCATCCACCAGCAGACGTGTTGAAGTGCGGTTGGGCAACAGCTTTGCCAGCGTCACCTGATCGTCGGCGCGCAGCACCAGGATGTGCTCTTCATTCGGCACGCCGGTCATGACGGACTGCTTCTCCGTGGCGGACGGCTCCTGCAGGTAGTGGCGCAGGGGCTGTTTGCGATAGAAGGCCAGGCCATAATCGGTGTCGCGGCGAATGTGGTGCGTCACCAGCAGCTTCACGTCCGGCGCGTCGATTGCGATCTGCCTCGCCAGCGGACGTGCGGAGTAGTTGGCGTCCAGCAGCCAGCCGTTGGTGTGCAGCAGGAAGAACAGCAGGATCATGACCGGTGTCAGCGTCAGCGGTCTGATCCACTTCAGGCCGAAGCGCCTGGTCAGAAGCACGATGGCGACGCCGGTCGCGACGGAGATCAGCAGCACCGGCAGTAGCGTGCCCGCTGGCGGAATCATGCGTTGATAGACCATGTACTGCGGGCAAAGCAGCAGAACGAACGTCAGCAGACCGGTCGAGACGCCATGTGCGATGAGGAGTCCGTTTGGCAGACCATTGCGACGGACACGGAAGAGGTAGTCGCCCGTGAGAATCGTGATCGGCGGGATCGAGGGCAGGATGTAGCCGGGCAGCTTGGACCCGGAAAACGAGAAGAACAGCACCGGGAACAGGGCCCATAGGACAAGGAATTCCGGGAAGGCATCGCCCGCGCGCGAGTGGCCGAGGTAACGCGCCGGCTTGTGCCGCACACGCCATTCCGCCAGTGCGATGTCGCCTGAATCCCACAGCGCGCGCAGCGAAAGCACGGTCCACGGCATCAGCGCCAGCACCAGCACGATCAGGTAGAAAAACGGGTTCTGATGGTGCTGGTAGCGGTCGGTGGCAAAACGCTGCAGGTTCTGCTCGAATAGAAACAGGCGGTAGAACGTGGGGTTGCGCAGCTGTACCGCGATGAACCACGGCAGCACAATCGCCAGGAACAAGGCAATGCCCGGCAGCCAGACCATGCGGCGCAGCACCTGCCATTCGCGCCGGAGACCCACGAACAGCACAATGATGCCGAGCGAAAGGAAGATCGCGATCGGCCCCTTTGCCAGCGTTGCGAGGGCGCCGAAAAAGTACAGGTCGAACAGCCAGAACTTGCGCCCGGTTTCATACCAGGCATACCAGCCCAACATGCCGATGCAGAACGGCGCGGCGAGTTGCATGTCGGTCGACGCACCACGGGCGAACGCGACGATTGCCACGGCCGACGCCGTGATCAGCGCCGCGTCCAGGTGACCGCCAGGCCGGAATCGCCGCATGTGGAGGAAGATAAGGAATACCAGCGCAAACGCGCCGGTGGCGGAGGGCAGGCGCGCGACCCAGTCGCCCTGGCCGAACTCCTTGTAGAAGCTCATGGTGCGCCAGTAGTACAGCGCGGGCTTTTCCAGCCAGGGCTGCCCGTAGAGGATGGGCGTGATCGTTCCGGCTTCCGCGCACAAAAAGGACGCTCGCAGGTCGTCGGTTCGCAGGGAGTGCGGCATCACCCGCGCGTGGAGTTGGTGGCATACGTCGGAGTGCTGCAGCAGCATCTCTGCGGCGATCTGCGCGTAGCGTGGTTCGTCCGCACCGACCAGGCCAAGGTCCGGCTTCGAGATCACGGCGCTACCGATACGGAAGGGTACCAGGCCATAGAACAGCAGGAGGGACGTCAGGACGCAGAGCACGATCAGCTCACGCGCCGAGCAGGCGCTTTCCGTCTGCAGCCATTCGCGCCATGTGCGGGCCGGCGTTTCAGCCACAGGGCCAGCCGTCGCGGCACCGTTCGGATCGGGCTTTGGATAGCTACTCAAGAGGCATGGCCGAAGCTGAGGCTATCAGAGTTGCTCGCTCCGGAGGACGTCCAAACCGTTTGGCAAATGCGAGCTTTGGGCTGTAGCGATGCGCTGCACCTCTTTTTCCAGCTCCAGCAGAATGCGCCGTCTCGCCTGGTCGAGCGGGCCATCCAGCGTGCATCCTGCGGCATTGCGGTGACCGCCGCCGCCCCAGAGACGCGCCACCTGAGAGACATCCACACTCGACTTTGACCGGAGCGATGTGCGAAACCGCTGCGGTTGACCGGGCAGTTCGCGCAGGAAGGCAGCGGCTTCCACCTCGGCGATCGAGATCAGGTAGTTCACCGTACCTTCAGAATCCTCGTCCGTAGCGGAGAGCTGTACCAGGTCGTCCTGCGTGAGGTATGTCCAGGCCAGCGGACCTGCGACCTGCACACGCGAAAGCGCCAGGCCAAGCAGGTGAATGCGAGCAGCGGGCACGGAGTAGAGTACGTCGCGCGCAACGGTGTCCGCCTTTGCGCCCAGGTCGATCAGCGCGTGAGCCAGCGTGAAAGTCTCCGCGGACGTGCCCGGATAAGTGAAGGAGCCGGTGTCGGTCATCAGGGCTGTGTACAGGCAGGTAGCCGTGGCCGCGGTGATTTTCACACCCGCGCTTACGCCGATGTCGTACACCATGGCCGCAACGGCGGACGCTTCCGGGTCGATCCAGTTCAGCGCACCGTAATCGCATCCGGTGCGGTGGTGATCGATGTTGATGACGAAGAGTTCGTCCATCCCTTCGATCCCGGTTCGGGCGGTTCCATCACACTCCAGGATGATGACTGCATCGTACAAGCCGGGATCGACCTGCCTGGACTGCCGAATACGGTGCACGCCAGGTAACGTGCTGTAGACAGAGGGCACAGGGTCCGCCAGGACCATATCGGCCGTCTTGCCCATTTGTTGCAGGATGCTGCCCATGGCGAGCAGCGATCCGACGGCGTCGCCGTCCGGGCGCGCATGCGAGACGACAAGAAAGCTCTCCCGTGCCTGCAACGCCCGCAGGATGTTCCACTTCTGAGTGTCGGCGGACGGACGTTCCAAGGCGCCAAGTTCGGCATTCTCGGCCGCTGAAGTGAGATTTGCCATCAGGACTTAGCTGCCTCGTTCCTTGCTTTTGGAGCGGGTTTCCGGCTCTCGCGTTTCTTCATCCGCGTTAGCAGGGTGTCCATGCGGGCGTTAATCTTCTCAGAGCGGTCGATATGGAAGGACAGCTCCGGCAGGTGGCGCACGCCCAGGCGATCCAGCAGTTCTGAGCGGATATAACCGCGCGCCGCCATCAATCCTTCCAGCGTGCTGTTCTCCTCGGCCACGTCGCCGTTCACCGCGATGTAGACATGGCCGCTCTTGCCACCGGGCTCCAGCGCGACCTCGGTACAGATGGCGGAGCCGATGCGTGGATCGGAAAGTTCGCCATCGATGATGACCCCGATCTCCTCGCGCAGGGTCTCCTGCACGCGGTTTCGGTGGTGTTCTCGTGCTCGGTGTTCTGGCATGGGTTCTTGCCTCTTCGACACTTCAGGTTATCAGATCGAGACTTGCGACGTTGTCTGCTGCTTTGCATAAGATTCTCGTGAATTTCCTGCATCCTGCCGTGAAGTTTTTGCCGTATAGAGAGGTACAGGCGAGCGAGTGACTGCTACAGACGACGAATTCCGCATGCTGGTGGACGGGCACAGTTCCATGGTCTTCTCCGTGGCGCTGCGGCTGCTGGGCGACCCCGGCCTGGCGGAAGAGGTCGCGCAGGACGTCTTTTTGGAACTGCACAGTTGGTTGCCGCGACTGGAAGGTGCCGACCACGTCCGCCACTGGCTAAGGCGGGTTGCGACCCACCGTGCCACCGACGCCATCCGGCGACGAAAGGTACGGCCGGAGGGGCAGTCGGAGGAGTGGGACGACAAGTACGACGTCGGCACCCAGGGGAGTCGCTCCGGCGAGGGCTCCATGAGCGTTGCGATGGAGCGCCTTTTGCTCTCCATGCCGGCAGCCCAGCGGACCGTCCTCGTGTTGCGTTATGGAGAAGATCTGACGCCGGAAGAGATTGCCCGAACCACCGGCAATCCGCTGGCAACGGTAAAGAGTCACCTGCAGCGAGCCTTGCAACTGCTGCGGCGCAAAGGATCTGTGGTGCTGAAGGAGTATGTCCGTGGATGAATTCAAAGATATCGAGGAAGATCTTCGACGCTGCCTGCAGCATGTTCCGGCGCCCGAAGGGTTTACGGGCAGGGTCATGGCGCGTGTGGGGGAACGCGAAGCGGGCAGGGCCGTCGCGCGGCAGGCCGCAGGAAACCGCGTCTTCGCCGGTGTGCATCGGCGTGCGGAGTGGTGGATAGCTGCCGCTGCAGCGCTCGTCCTGTGTGTGGGTGGTGGCGATGCGCTGCACGTCAAGCACCTTCGACAGCAGCGCGAAGCCGCGGCGATGCAGGCGCAGCTTGACCTGGCTATGCAGGTGACCAACCACGCGCTGAACGAGGTCGGGATCGGATTGGATCGCAGCCCTGTGGGGCGGTTTACCCAGATGTTCAACGGCCTACAGAAGTAACTGAATACAGAAGAACAAGGAGGCGTCATGAAGAAGTACGTATGGAAGATGAGTGGTGCGGCGGCTTCTCTGGCGCTTTGCCTTGGAACCGCAACAGCGCAGCATACCCGGGTGTTTGTTCAGCCTGACGGCGCGCCGGCGAGCGAAGGCGTTTGGCAGCCCGGTTTGCCCGCGGGTTCTGACGCGCAGGCGAAGGATGATCTGCTGGAAGGCCTGGACCGCCTCGGCGCGAATGCCAAGGAGCGCAACGAGGTCAACCTGGACAAGAGCATGCTTGCGATTGCCGGCGGCAAGAAGGGCGGTCGCTACGGAGATCTCGCAGGAAAGATGGACTTCATCGTCGTGCGCAATTATGAGTACGCCAGCAAGGGGCAGTACCAGAAGTCCGACCTGGATGCGCTGCGTCACCGGCTGGAAGGCGATGGTTGGTCCCACGTGGTTCGCAATGAGAGCGAAGGCGAGACCAACGACATCGTGGTGAAGGCGGATCGTGAAGGCTTCATCAGCGACATGGTGATCCTCAACGCCGAGGCCAAGGAAGTGAACATTGTGCACCTGCGAGGACACTTCCGCATGGAAGACGTGCAGGGCGCGATGGGCTCTGCCATGGGCGCGAGCATGGGAGCCATGGGGAGCGCGATGGGTGGTGCCATGGGCCGGGTCGCAGCGATCCCTGCACCGCCCGCACCGCCCGAGACACCGCCGTTAAAGAAGCGCTAATCCATCCAATCGATTTGCGTGTCCAGCACCAGAGCGCCCAGGCCCGCGCCTAGACGGTGCACGGCCCCTTCCACCTCGCGTAGCTGCCCGTCCAGGTAGTCGCGCGAGCCATGGATGGCCGCGATCCCCAGGGTTGCGCGGTTCCAGAGCGATCCGTCATCCAGCTCCGACACGGAGATATTGAATCCGTGGCGGAGCTTGTCTTTGATGGATCGCACGACTGCGCGGCGGTCCTTCAGCGACTGGGCGCCCTCGATGGCAAGCTCGATCGTTAGTGCGGCAATCGGCATCGATCAAGCTGCGTGCGGCGGCGGCAGGCGGTGATCCGGCGGGACCGGCGCGAGCGTCGTGTTCACCGTTGTCTTCTCCCGTCTGAACTTGCCCAGAAGGGTCTGCATCAGGACGTACAGTACGGGGATGAAGAAGAGGTTCAGCACGGTGGAAAGCAACATGCCGCCGACGATCGCGGTACCGACGGAGTGGCGGCCGAGAGCGCCTGCTCCCGTCGCAAAGTACAGCGGCAGCACGCCCAGGATGAAAGCGAAGCTGGTCATCAGGATCGGCCGCAGGCGGAGTTCTGAAGCCTCAATGGCGGATTCGACGATGCTCTTGCCGCGCTTGCGAATGTCTTCCGCAAACTCCACGATCAGGATCGAGTTCTTCGCCGACAGCCCGATCAGCATCACGAGTCCGATCTGCACGTAGACGTCATCGCTCAAGCCGCGCGCGGACACCAGCGCGAGTGCTCCAAGCACGGCCGTAGGAACTGCCAGAAGGATGATGAACGGCAGCGCGAAGCTCTCGTACTGCGCTGAAAGCGTAAGGTACACGACCAGCAGGCCCAATGCGAAAATCAGGATCGCCTTACCGCCGGCCTCGACTTCTTCCAAAGCTAGCCCTGTCCAGGAGAAGGTCATGCCCTGGATTTTCTTCTTGTTGAAGGCGTCCTGCATGGCCGCGAGACCCTGGCCGGACGATAGCCCCGGAGCCTGCGAGCCGTCGATCTCAGCGGCGCGGAAGATGTTGTAGTGATTGATGACCTGCGGCCCGCTCGTCTCTAGGACAGTCACCAGATTCCCCAACGGCACCATCTGCCCCGCATCCGAGCGCACATAGAACTGGCGCAGGTCCTGCGTGTTGCGCCGGAACTGATTGTCCGCCTGGACGTAGACGCGGTACGAGCGGTTGTTGAAGTCGAAGTCGTTCACATAGCTGGAACCCATGTAGGTGTTCAGCGAAGACGTGATCTGCGACAGCGACACGCCGATGGCCTTCGCCTTTTCGCGGTCGATCGTCACAAACACCTGGGGATCGTTCGATCGGAAAGTCGTGTTCAGGTTGCTCAGGCCGGAGCCGGGACGGAACCCTTCCGCCACCAGTTGATGTGCCACGCGGTCGATGTCGCCGAAGGTATTTCGGCCACTGTCCTGCAGCATGAACTGGAAGCCGCCAACTGTACCAATACCGGCGATAGCGGGTGGCTCTGCGGCGAACAGGATGCCACCCGGTACGCCGAACAGCTTGGGCGCATCGCGGGCAACGATGGAGTGCGCGTCGTGGCCTGGTCCGCGCTTTGTGCGCTCATCGATCGGCTTCAGTGGAACGAAGATCAGGCCGGA
>CBAAAE010000014.1:18005-25162 GCA_964658845.1 uncultured Novosphingobium sp.
AGGCCTGCTTCGAACCAGCCGACAGGCTTGCCCAGCCACTTGCCGAGCGGCCCGAAGATCCGCGGCAGCAACTCTTTGTCCTGGTGCAACAGGATCGCCGAGAGCGCGGGCGAAAGCGTCAGTGCATTGAAGGCCGAGATCGCAATGGCGAAGGCAATCGTGAGAGAGAACTGCTTGTACAGGATGCCCGTCGTCCCCGGGAAGAAGCTGACCGGCACGAAGACGGAGATGAGAACGAGCGAGGTCGCGATGACGGCGCTCGTCACCTCTGCCATGGCAATGCTGGTCGCCTCGTGTGAGTCGGCGACACCTTCCTCAAGATGGCGTTGGACGTTCTCGATCACCACGATGGCGTCGTCCACAACCAGCCCTGTCGCAAGCGTAATGCCAAACAGTGTGAGCGAATTGATAGAGAACCCGAAGATCTTGATAAAGGCGAAGGTGCCGATCAACGAGACCGGGATGGTGACCGCGGGAATAATGGTCGAGCGCCAGTCCTGCAGGAACAGGAAGATCACAGCGATGACGATGAGGATGGCCTCGCCGATGGTGACCTCGACCTCGCGGATGGAGTCGCCGATCACCGTCGTGGTATCGACTGCGATGATGCCCTGCATGCCGGGCGGGAAGGACTTCTGCAACTCCGCCAGGACGGCCCGGCAGCGTTTGTCCACGTCCAGCGCGTTGGCATTGGAGAGCTGCTGCACGCCGACGCCGACAGCCTGGCCGGAGTTCTTGCCATAGGCGAAACGAAGATCGGTGCTGTAGTTCTCCGCGCCCAGATCGGCGTGGCCCACGTCCTTCAGCAGGACCAGGCCGCCCAGCGTTGTGCTGCTCTTGAGGATGATGTTGTCGAACTCGTGCGGATCGCTCAGCCGGCCGACCACGCGCACGGCCATCTGGTAGCTCTGCCGCGCGTCGGAAGGTGGCTGGCCAAGCTGGCCCGCGGCCACTTCCACGTTCTGCTCAGACAGCGCGTTGGTCACGTCCAGCGCCGTTAACTGCCGAGCCGCAAGCCGGGCGGGATCGAGCCAGATGCGCATCGCGTACTTGCGCTCACCGAAGATGACGACATCGCCGACACCCGGAACCCGCTTTAACGCGTCCTTCACGTACACGTCGAGATAGTTGGAGATGAAGCCCTGCGAGAGGCTGTGGTCCGGAGACAGAAAGCCCGCGGCAAAGACGAAATTGCTGTTCGCCTTGGTGATGCTGATGCCCGTGGCATTGACCGTTGCAGGCAGACGGCCCTGGGCCGTGGCAACGCGGTTCTGCACGTCCACGGCGGCGATCGACAGGTCATAGCCCGTCTGAAACGTGACCGTGATGGAGGATGTGCCGTCATTCGAGCTGGTCGAGCTCATGTACCGCATGCCTTCCACGCCGTTGATGGCCGTCTCCAGCGGAAAGGTCACTGCCGACTCCACGACCTGGGCGTCCGCGCCCACATAGTTGCAGCTGACAATCACCTGTGGCGGCGCGAGCTGCGGGTAGAGCGAGATCGGGATGGAAGGGATCGATACGGCGCCTGCGAGCACGATCAGCAGTGCGCACACAGTGGCGAAGATGGGACGGCGGATGAAGAACTCAACCATGAATCGATTCCTGCTGCCAGCGGCGCAGAGGCCCTGGCACGTTCTGCGAAGGCTCTGCTTAGTTCAGCGGACGGACGGGCGCGCCTTCCTGCAGCAGCTGCAGGCCGGACACAATCACGCGGTCGCCCGGCTTCAAGCCCGACACCACAGGGTAGTTGTTGCCCACCGGGTCTCCCAGCGTCACGCTGGAAAGATGGGCCGTGAAGCCACTGCCGCTCGGGGCAGCCACGTAGACAAACGAAGCGCCGCCGATCTTCGTCACAGCCAGAACGGGTACCGTGGCCGCGGGCTTGCTGTCCCAGGTAACGCGCGCGTTAACGATCTGCAGGTTGCGGAGATTGCCCGCGGAGGAGACAGGCGCTTTCGCCAGGATGCTCTGCGTACCTGTATCCACCTGCGGCGAGACGAAGTTGATTGCAGTCTTCGTGAGTGTCTTGCCCTGGGTGTCCAGCAGTTCGACGGGCAGGTTGTTGTGTACCAGTGACGAGCGCTCCGTGGGCACGTAAATATAGGCCTCGAGGTCTCGGTCTTCATCCACCGTGGTCAACACGGTCGTCGGTGAAACGTAGTCGCCCTGGTGTACAGGTATGTCGCCGATTATGCCGGAAAACGGCGCACGAATCTGGTAGTAGGCAAGCTGCTCACGCTGCGTTGCCGTGGAGGCGACAGCGGCGTTATACGCGCCTTGCGTGGTACCGAACGACTGCGTCGCCAGATCATAGGCCTGCTTCGAGATGACGCCGGCCTGGTACAACTGCCGCTGCCGCTGCACATCTGCCTGGTTGTACTGGAACTGCGATTTCTGCTGCAGCTCGGTCGCGACGCCCTGCTCCACCGTAGCCTGCTGTTTGAGGGGATCGATCTGCAGCAGCAGCTCGCCTGCCTTGACGTTCTGGCCGCTGTGTACAAGGATCCGGGTTATGCGGCCGTCCACCTGCGGCTGCAGTGTCGTAGTGCGGCGGCTCTTGATGGTGGCCACGTAGCTGTCGCTTATCGGCATATTGCTCACGGACACAGGCAACACCTGCACGGGCATGGCCTGGGGTGCGGCTGGGGGCGGTGCAGCCTTCTGGCAGCCGGCGACCGCCAGCACCAGCAGACCCGCTGCAACGCAGCGCAAAGCGGCCTTGCCGACACGCCCGGCAGTGCAATGGGGAACGTCCGGCACGGTGGCCGGCGATAGGTTCTTAGGTGAAAACAAGCAAAAACTCCTGTGGCTGCGCCATTCGGCTTACGGGTAAAGCTATACCTGGTACGAGAGCAGGTAATGAAATTGTTCCGGTCCCCTATCAAGATGTTTGCCGGGATGCTGCGGATGCGCTAATGCGGTTCAGTGTAGAGCTCGACACGCTCTCAGGATGTCGGCTTTTGCATGCATCCCTTTGCGAATGCAAGAATGCTCCAGCGGGAAACCGCACCACGGAGCCGCTCCCAAGCATGAAGATTTACGGTGTACCCTCCGCCCTGATAATCGCTTCTGTCCTCGCTCTTGCAGTGACTGGCGTGCATACGAGAGCACAGCAGGCTGCCGCCGCAGCTCCGGTCGACTTGCCGCGGTGGGCCTACTCGGTCTCGCCGCCAGCGCCAGCGCCGTCGCCCAATGGAGCAACGCTACCCGCCGCCACGCCGGCTGACAGCCCGCAGCACGTCCCCGGCAGCAAGGCCGAATACACCAAGAAGCAGATTGCCAGCCTGCAGGTTGTGCCCGACTGGTTCCCGGAGGATCATCCAGCCATGCCGGACATCGTGGCTCACGGTCGTGCTCCTGCGATGGGTGCGTGCGGTCATTGCCACCTGCCCACTGGCCTTGGTCGGCCTGAAAACCAGAGCGTTGCAGGGCTCTCCGAAGGCTACATGCTGCAGCAGTTCGAAGACTTCCGCAGCGGCGCACGCAAGAGCTCCGAACCGCGCATGGCCTCCGTGAACAACATGATCCTGGCCGCGAAGAATGCCACGCCGGAAGAGATGAAGGCCGGTGTCGCCTACTTCGCATCGCTCAAGCGGCAGCGCTGGATCCGTGTCGTCGAGACGGACACGGTGCCGCTGACGAAGATCTCGTCCCTCATGCTTGTGGTCACGGACCCGGACAAGAGGGAGCCGATCGGCAACCGCGTGATCGAAGTCTCTGAGGACCTGGAACAGACCGAGCTTCGCAACACCAGGTCAGGCTTCGTCGCCTACGTGCCGAAGGGCAGCCTGCAGATCGGTGAGTCGCTCGTCAGAACCGGCGGCAATGGCAAAACGGTCGCCTGTACGCAATGCCACGGGGACAATCTGAAGGGCGTCGGCAACATCCCCTCCATCGCGGGTCGCTCGCCCAGCCAGATGACCCGGCAGATCATCGACATCCAGACCGGCGCGCGCAATGGTTCGGGAGCCGCCCTGATGAAAGGTCCAGTAGCGAAGCTGACCACCGCTGACATCGTGGCGATTACCGGCTATCTGGCTTCGTTGGAGCCTTAGGCGATCCGGATCGGCGTGCAAGAGAAAGAGCCAGACCTCGAGAGATCTGGCTCTTTCGTGTGGCTGTCTGTCAGGTCTGCACCCTGGAGCCCTAGGTGATCGCGTGCAGGTACTTGTAGTCCACTGCCGCCGCCTGCATCGCGGGCATCCGTGCGTAGGGACCTTCCTGCTCCACAAAGATGTGCTCGATCCCGGCACCCTTCACGCCGGCAAAGATCTCCTTGTAGTTGACGACGCCCTGACCGATCTCCGCGCCTTCCGGACGGATCGGTCCGCCTGTGCTGGCACCCTTCGCGTAGGGAATGAAGTCCTTGATGTGCAGCATCTTGATGCGGCCGGGGTACATCTTGACGTAGTCCGCCGGCTTGTAACCTGCAACCGTCATCCATCCGCAGTCGATCTCGAAGGTGACCAGGCCCGGCTCGGTGTGCGTGATCAGGTAGTCGTAGCCTGGCTTTTCGCCATCCATGGCGAACTCCATGGTGTGGTTGTGCGCGGCAAATTTCAAGCCGTTCTTCTTGGCAGCCTCGCCGACCTTGTTCATGTCGTCTGCAAGCGCCTTGAACTTTTCCGGAGTGAGGGGATCCAACATGCCTCCACGCGCCTTCTGGATCGCTGCGCGACGTTCGTCGGCGGAAAGATTCG
Organism: uncultured Novosphingobium sp.; assembly: GCA_964658845.1. Classification (GTDB taxonomy): domain Bacteria; phylum Acidobacteriota; class Terriglobia; order Terriglobales; family Acidobacteriaceae; genus Terriglobus. The sequence goes on from CBAAAE010000014.1 coordinate 22,709, forward strand.
GATCCAACGGCGCCATCGGTGGCGCGAGCCACATCTGCGGCACGGATGAAGTCGCGTAAGTGCAGCCAAGCGTGTTCGCATCATCGAACGAAGCCTGCAGATCGTCGAGCTTCAAAGGCAGGTGCGCGCTCGGACACTTCAGGCCGTTGTCGTCGAAGGCCTGCCGCAACGCCTTGGCCGTCTTGAGCGAACCGAAGCCTGCGGTCTCGACTTCCTTGTAGCCGATCTGCGCAAGCTGCTTCAGTGCGGCCGGTGCATCCTTCGTCATGTCCGCGCCAACAACATAGAGCTGAATGCCAAGCGGCAGACCGAGCGGATCCGCCCACGCCAGCGACGGCAGGGCGGCACTGGCCGCGAGTCCGGCGACAGTGACGGCGGTACGGGAAAGAAATTGTCTGCGATTGATCGCGTTCATGAAGTACTCCATCTTTGCGGGGTTAGACCGCTCGCCGAAACTCTATCTGCTGAGACATGCCAGTGGCAAGTCCGCGCGCACAGCTTACTTCCCGCCGAAGTGCAGGGCTGCTTCGATCTTGCCGCTTGCGGGTACTGTCACGGTGGCCTGCTGCGTGCCCAGCGTTTCGTGCCACGCCGTGACCGTGTAGGTGCCGGGCGGCAGGTTGGGCAGGTCGAAGCTGCCATCATCTTTCGTCACCGTGAAGTAAGGATGGTCGACCACGCCGAGGTAGGCATGCATCCAGTCGTGGATGTTGCACTTCACCGGGATCATGACCTCCTGCTTCGAGAACTTACGGTGCATCGGCGGATCGCCGGGGCCCTGGCTGTGATTCCACTCCCGGTTGACCGTGGCCATGGGATGGATGTTGTGGGTGACCGGATCGGAATTTATAACATCGAGTGTCTGGCCGGTTTGAATGCCGAGCAACCGAGGACGGAACCAGCAGCCACCTTGATCGATCGTTACCGAGGCTGGAGGTACTGCGAAATGCTTACCCTCTAGCCCCTTCTCGATGTACACGAAGGCGTTGCCCAGCTCGCCCTTGCTGCTGACGATGAGCGACTCGTCGTACTGCTTGCCCTTGTGCGCCTTCACGCAGAGGGGATCGCTGCTCATGTCGATCAGCTTTGGCTTCGGCTTTGCACCGTCGTACTTCACGGTGCCGTGAATGGATCCTGCGGTTGCCGCATCGACCTGGTAGACCGGGGCAGCGGTTTGGGTGGTTGCCGAGGTGGCGGCAGGCGTCTCGGCAGGCTTCGACTTACAGCCGGAGATGTACGTGGACGCAAGGCACAAGCCGATCACGGCGCAGGACAGAGTCTTCTTCATGCGTTATTTTCCCTCGGGCGGACCGATGTCAGGCGGCAGGTCGCCCGTCAATGATTGCAGAAACTCGACAAGATCGGCCCGGTCGGCGCCGCTGAGGTGAATCTTCTTCATCTCGGGGTCAAGATAGGGATTGCTGTTGCCGCCGCCCGCGTAGAAATCCACCACCTGCTTCAACGTTTTCAAGCTGCCGTCGTGCATGTAAGGCGCCGTCTTTGCGATGTTTCGCAGCGTTGCGGTCTTGAACGCACCCTTGTCGGTTGCGACCTTCGTCTCGTGGAAGCGGCCCACATCGCTGAAGTCACCGGCATCGTTCACGCCCGCGCCGATGTTGTGGAACTTGCCGTCGGTAAACAGCGCGGATTTCTCGCCAACGCTGTGGCACGCAGCGCAGTTGCCGCGCGTCGGGTCCAGATAGACCATGAAGCCGCGAAGCTGCGCGGGTGTGAGCGCGTTTCGATCCCCACCGTAACGAAAGCGGTCGAACGGAGAGTTGCCGCTAAGCGCCGTCCGCTCAAAGCTGGCGAGCGCCGCTTCCACCCGCGCGATGTTCACCTCTTCAGTGCCGAACGTCTTCTTGAATTCGGCCCGGTACGCCGGATCGTCGCCCAGCTTGGAGACGTCTGCAGCGTGCGCCTGGCTCATCTCGGAGGGATCGGCGATGGGAAAGGCAGCCTGCTCCTCCAGCGTAATGGCACGTCCATCCCAGAACTGAAAGGGCAGGTAAGCAGAGTTCAAAATGGTCGGTGCGTTGCGCGTTCCGAGCGCGCCCCGCACGCCGCTCGAGACGTTCTTGCCGTCGGTGAAGTAATCCCGCGGATCGTGGCAGGAAGCGCATGAGAGCGTCGCGTCCACGGAAATGTGCTTGTCGTAAAACAGTCGCCGGCCAAGCGCAATGGCATCGGCAGTGGGCGGATTATCCCGCGGGATCGGCAACGGAGGGAGTCCCAGCGGCACCTTGATCTGCACGGCCGGACCCAGGGGACGATTGCTTACCGTCCGCTTGCAACCCGCAGTCATGGCGCACAGAAGGCCCAACGCGATCAAGAGAGACAGCATGCGACGCATGTTCGTATGTGCCGCAGAAGGCATGTTCATTCGATGCATTCAAAGATGTTTGGAGAGCAGGATCAGACAGCGGTGCGCCACACGATCGAAGTTATGCCGGT
>CBAAAE010000014.1:25262-30828 GCA_964658845.1 uncultured Novosphingobium sp.
TGTTTGGAGAGCAGGATCAGACAGCGGTGCGCCACACGATCGAAGTTATGCCGGTACACCTTTGCCCAGCCACTTCGAAAAGTAAAACGTCATGGGAACGCTGCCGGTATTCACGATGCCGTGCAGCACATCCGCCGCGCAGTACATCACCGCGCCCGGCCCTACGTGCGTCACCTCGCCATTCACCTCGATCTCACCGGTACCCTCGGCGACGATCATGAACTCTTCTTCCGGATGACGATGCGGTGGGTGAGGACTGGCGCCGGGCTCGACCACTGCCATGCCCGTACACATGGTGGCGAGTTGATCGGTGGGACCGTTGTAGTGGACGTAGGCGACACAGCCTGGAGCGGCACCTTCAGCCGCCAGGTTCTCAAGGGCGACAACGCCATCCGTAAGCTTTGGAGCCGTAGTGGATGTGTCGATGTGCGTGATGCCTTCCGCCACAGAAAAGTCCCTCAGTGGCAGCAAGTATAAACGAGGCCCCTGTTCTTCCGCGCGATCAACTCCTGCACTCCAGCGCGCGTTTATGCGTTCCTTGTGTCAAGGCGCGCATCGTAGATTTACATGGCTGTAACAATTCTGAAGGGTAGGAACACCTTGAACGTGCAGCACCCTGCGCCATCCGACCGTCGAACCGCACTGGAACAGCGCCGCCTGGCGAAGATGGCCGACTCAGCCCACGCCTACGTGCGCGGCAACACGGTTCGCTTTTATGAGTGGCTCGACAGTGACGCGGTGAAAGCCTCGCTGCCCAAGGGCCCTGACGTCTGGATCTGCGGTGACTGCCACACCGGCAACCTTGGTCCTGTGGCCGACCTGCATGGCAACATCGACATCGAGATCCGGGATGTGGATCAGACGGTGGTAGGCAATCCGGCGCACGACCTCCTGCGGCTGGGTCTGTCCCTGGCCATGGCTGCGCGCAGCTCCGACCTGCCCGGTGTGACCACTGCGCTGATGATCGAAGAGATGATCGGAGGCTACCTGGCGCGCCTGATGGGTCACTCCGCGAACGTCACCCCGGAAGAGATTGAGCCGATCCGCAGGGTGATGCGCGAAGCCAGGGCGCGCCGCTGGAGACACCTCGCCGAGGAGCGAATCGAGAATGTGCAACCCGTGATCCCGCTGGGTCGAAGGTACTGGGCGCTGACGAAGGAAGAGCGCGTCGAACTCGAAACGCTCTTCGCTCACAGGGAGCTTCATCAACTGGTCGAGGGCATCCGCGGCAAAACGACGGAGCAGGTGCAGGTGGTCGATGCGGCTTATTGGATGAAGGGCTGCAGCTCCCTTGGGCGGTTGCGATACGCGGCGCTGGTGGCCGTCGGCAAGAAAAAGCGCCGCGAGTACCACCTGCTCGACATCAAGGAAGCCACTGCCGCTGCCGCTCCCCGGTCGCCGCAGGCAAAAATCTTTGCCGATCACGCAGAACGGGTCGTCACGGGTGCGCGAGCGTTGTCACCCTTCCTGGGCAAGCGCATGATCGCCGCAACGTTGAAAGACAAGCCCGTGATCGTTCGCGAACTGCGGCCTCAGGACATGAAGTTCAAACTCGACCGCCTGACGCAGGTGGAAGCCATTGGCACTGCAAGGCTGATGGCAGGCGTGGTTGGCCGCGCCCACGGCCGGCAGATGGATGCGGAACAGCGACAGGCCTGGTGCAGGGAACTGCAGTCGAGGCATTCCGGGGGCCTGGATGCTCCGCGCTGGTTGTGGAGCGGCGTTCTTGAACTTGCCTCCCTGCACGAGGCCGCGTATCTGGAGCATTGCCGGCGCTATGCCATGGGCGAAAAGGCTGCATAACGGAAATGCCCGGCCTCCCTGGTGAGGAGCCGGGCATTTCTGCGGTTGGACCCATTTACCACGCCAGGGTGGGTGGAAGGAACTCTGCGAACAGGTCGTCGTAGTACGGCTTTAGTTCGGACATCACCGGCTTGGTGTGACCCTTGGAATACAGGTCATACTGGTTAAACTTCAGCACCCACTCCAGCATGGACCGGTCCTTGTCGTTGCAGAGATGGTCGTACGCTCCATGCCGGTGCCACGGATAAAACGAATGGAAGCGCAGCATGTAAAGCGCTTCATCCCGCAGGTATGGCTTCATCACTTCGCCGATGTAGCCGTCATGTCCAAATGACACGTGCAGATTCTCCAGCCCGCAGTTCGGCTCGTAGATGCCGTACTTCGTCTGGTACTGGGCAACATGGCGGTCAGGGTTCTTCGCGAAGTACTCCGGGAACACGATGTCTTTCGACCACGCGCAGCCCACCGGGAAGGTGTCGCCGACGACGCCCCACTGCGGCTCGCCGTACAAGCAAAGGCACTTGCCCAGATCGTGAATGAAGCCGGTCAGCACCATCCATCGCGGATGCCCGTCCTTGCGGATGGCCTCGGAGGTCTGCAGCAGGTGCTCGATCTGGGTCAGGTCGGTGTCGGGATCGCTGTCGTCGATCAACGTATTCAAAAACTCCGCCGCTTCCCAGATGGTCTTTTGACCTTTGTTCAGGCTGAAGTAGGTCTTCTCTTTCCCAAGGACGTAGTCGACCGTCTGGTTCTCGTGATTCAGGCGATAGAACTCCGCAACACCGGGCGTCGCAGTCGCGTCGTAGACACGGAATTCGTCCTCGGACTTGCCTTCCTTGTACTGGCCTTCCAGGAACTCATCCCACTCATCCAGGTCGCCAAGGGGCGCGTTATCGGGCAGGGTTGCAAGTGTGCTCATCGGTGTCTCCTCGCCTGCGTGGAACGACAGGCTCACGTTACCGCTAACGTAGCAGTCGGAAAGGAGCTTTGGCAAGGGCGCTTTCTACAACGTTTGCGCCATGGCAAGCTTTCAGGGAGGGATGACGATCACGGGACGCGGACGAAGATTTCCGTGCCGTACTGCCGAACCTCGAATGCAGGAACGGCAGGATCACCCACCTGGACGGGCTGGCCGTCCGTCAATCGCCATCTCCAGCCGTGAACGGGGCAGACAACCTGATCCCCGTCCAGTCGGCCAGCCGCCAGACTGGCGCGTGCGTGCGGACAGGCATCGTGGATTGCGTACGGCACGCCTCCGAGCACGCCAACGCACAGCGCAAGCGGAGTGCCGAGGTTATTGTCGACAAACACCCTCATCTGTCCTTCGTCTGGCAGTTGATCGGCGTTGCAGAGCTTTTGGATCATCTTTGGGGCTCCACTTTTCGCATCGATGTATGGCCCTGCTAACGTAAGTTCTTGACACGGATTGGACAGGCTGTCTAACGTAGCCGAACGTTCCGCAACCATAGGATCCAGGATCCTGATGTGATTCGAAGAGGAACTTATGCCTTACAAGATGACAACTCCGGAAACGACGAAAGCGGTCCTTACCGACATCCAGTTCTGGATCCCCGCAACAGTCCTTGCAGGCGGCATCGTCCTGCTTGTCATTCTGCACTGATGCCGGCTCTGCCTAAAGCCTGATGGAGAACAAGAACATGGGCGCGACCACCTCAGTCACGAAGTCGGCGTTGCAGGAGGGCCTGTCGCTGCACAAGATGGGCGTCATCTGCGGGCTGGCCGCGGGCGTCTGGCTGGGTGCGGCAGAGGCTCCGACCAAGCTGGTGAATGCGGGCTTTTCGCCCTTTGCGATCTCGCTCTGCATGGTTGCGGGCGTGTTTACCGCGCGCTGGACCTTTCCCACTCTCCTGAAAGGGACCACCTACGTCTTCGCCGACCTGATGGCGAAAAAACACCTGATTGTCTGGGCGATCCTGGCGGGTGGGCTGTGGGCTGTCGCCAATACGCTGACCGTTTTCGCCATCCGCGATGTGGGCCTCGCGACTGCATTTCCGCTTTGGAACACCAACTCGCTGATCGGCCTGCTCTGGGGACGTGTGCTGTTCCGTGAGCTGGAAGGCGCAGGCACGAAGAACACGCTGAAGGTCGTGGCGGGCGCGGTGCTGATCGTGATCTCGGCGATCATGCTTGGCTTCAGCACGATCCACGGTGGCGCGTCGACGGCGCCGCACGCGATCCACGGTCTGATCGCCGCTGCCGGAGCCAGCCTGATGTGGGGCACGATGTACGTGCCGTATCGCAAGGCTTACCTCAGCGGCATGAATCCGCTCTCGTTCGTGACCGCCTTTACGGTGGGTGAACTGGTCACGATGTTCGCCTTGACGTGGACGCTTGACGGCGGCGCGCACTCTTCGGTCTTCCAACTGGCGAAGAGCCAGCACCTGCTGTTCTGGCTGTTTCTGGGCGGCTTTGTATGGGTCATCGGCGACCTGTTCCAGCAGTTTGCGGCCAAGTACCTCGGCATTGGCCGCGGCATACCGCTTTCGAACACGAACCAGTTGTGGGGACTCGCGTGGGGCGCGCTGGTCTTTGGCGAACTCGCGAGCGCCGACAAGGGACACAGGATGCTGGTTGTCGCAGGCTCAATCCTGATGATCCTCGGCGCGCTTGCCATCAGCACGGCCGTTGCGTCCGCGCGGGAGCATGTGTCAAACAACGCCGCCCTCGAACGCGAATGTGACCGGTACGGACTGGACTACCTCGAGGTGCTCGCGGCGCAGAGTGGGGAAGAGTTCGGCAGCCGCAGTGAGCGTCGCCGCTGGTGGGATGTGGCCATCGTGCTGGCCGCGACGGGCGTTTTCGTCTGGCTGGGCGTGCGTGCGGTCGTGCCACCGATTGCCATGAACCTGGCCTGGCTGTCCGCGCTTTGCGTGGTCTTGGTGATCGCGTTTGCAGGTGCGGGATGGGCGCTCTGGCGCAACACCCGCTTCAGCTAAGCGAACGGTCTAATCTGCACGGTTCGGACCTTCCACTGCTCGCATCCAAAGGGTCAACATGAAGGTTCTTACGGCAGCGGAGATGGGTGCGGCGGACCGCGCAACGGCGGAACAGTTCGGCGTGCCATTCGGCGAGTTGATGGAGCACGCTGGCACGGCTGTCGCGTCGTTCGTCTGCTCGCATTACCCCGCGGTAAAGCGCGTCACCGTCCTGTGCGGAACGGGCAACAACGGCGGCGACGGCTTCGTCGCGGCGCGCGCGCTGCTCTCCGCGGGTGTGCACGTTTCTGTCCTTCTACTAGGCGAAGAAAGCAAGCTGCAGGGTGTGGCGGCCGATGCGTTCGGCCTGCTGGACAGGTCGGCGATCCAGGTTGCGGCACTGGAAGACGCGACGAACATAGGCTCGCTGCTTGAAGGTGCGGAGCTCATTCTGGATGCGGTCGTCGGCACCGGCTTCAAGCCACCACTGCGCGGCGTTGCGGCAGCGATTCGCGATGCACTGGCGAAGATTTCTGTTCCCGTTGTTGCGGTCGATCTGCCTTCAGGCTGGGACGCCGACTCGCAGCAGGCGACAGTAGACGGATCGTTCCGCGCGGATGCGGTGGTGACTTTTACCGCTCCGAAACTGGCCCATATCTTCGGCCAACTGACCGCGCCGGAGGTCTTCGGACCGGTCGTGGTCGCGCCCATCGGTTCACCGGAGGAGGCCGTCAGAAGCGAAACCGGCCTGAGCTGGACCGGCACGTCGAAAAGGATCTTCGAGGCACCGCGTCCCATCGAGTCGAACAAGGGCATGTATGGGCACG
>CBAAAE010000015.1:0-3308 GCA_964658845.1 uncultured Novosphingobium sp.
CGATCGACAAGGACGAGCGATCGAAGAAGTTGACCACGCCCGCCAGGAACAGCAGTGAAAGCGTGACTGCCTGGTGCGCACGCAGGCTGCGCTCGTTGGTTGTGGATTGGGTGCTCAGCTTGCAGGCCTCAGTCAGACGTGATGCTCGCAGCCTACCTCATCGCGCGGGTCTTGCCGCGTATAGCGTTGCAACGTAGCCCGCGCCGAAGCCATTATCGATGTTGACCACCGTCACATTGGGCGAGCAGCTGTTCAGCATGCCGAGCAGCGCCGCGATGCCTCCGAAGGCTGCGCCATACCCAATGCTGGTGGGCACCGCGATGACCGGCATGGCAACCAGGCCGCCCACGACGGAAGGCAGCGCGCCTTCCATCCCGGCGCACACCACGACCGCGTCCGCCTCGCGAATGGTCGGCAGGTGGGCAAGCAAACGGTGCAGGCCAGCGACGCCGACATCGGTGACGCGGGTGACTTGTGCGCCGAAGAGTTCGGCTGTCAACGCGGCCTCTTCAGCGACCGGCAGATCGCTGGTTCCGGCGCAGACTACGGCCACGTGCCCGCCCGAGCGTGGTGTCGGCTCGCCGCAGGTAATGCAACGTGCCAGCTCGTGATATTTCGCGTCCGGCAGCAGCTTGAGTGTTGCCTCGAAGTCGGCAGCATCGGCGCGCGTAGCCAGCGCAGGAACGCCGCTCGCGTGGATGCGGCTCAGGATGGCGGCAGTCTGTTCCGGTGTCTTGCCTGCCGCGAAGACGACCTCAGGCATACCGGTCCGCGATGGGCGCTGATGATCGACCTTTGCGAAGCCGATATCTTCGAAGGTTAGCTTTGTTAACTTGTCTGCAACGTAGTCGGCTGTCCGAGTTCCAGCCTGAAATTCGTTCAAAAGATGAAGAAGAGCGTCACGCTGCATGATGAATCTTGTCTGGATCGAGCAGCGAAGACACCGGCAGCAGCGCGTTCATGCTGCCGGACCGGTAACCTTCCGTATCCAGGGTCACATAGGTAAACCCAGCAGCGCGTACCGCATGCGTGATCCTGTCGAGCATCTCGACTGAAAGTGCCCTCGCCAGCTCGCTGCGTTCGATCTCCACCCGTGCCAACTCACCGTGGTGCCGCACGCGCAGTTGCCGGAAGCCGAGTGCGAGCAGCGCCTCTTCCGCCATTTCAACCTGCTGCAGAGCTTCGGTCGTGACGGGCCGGCCGTACTCCAGCCGCGAGGACAGGCACGCCGACGCGGGCCGGTCCCACACGCTCAAACCGGCTGCCTGCGCCAGCGCACGAATGTCCGCTTTGCCCAGGCCCGCGTCATTCAGCGGAGCCACTGCGTGATGCTGTTCCGCAGCGCGCTGGCCGGGTCGAAAGTCGCCGCTGTCGTCGCGATTGCGCCCGTAGGCCATCGTCGTCATGCCGAGCTCGCGCAGAACGCCGCCCATGGTGCGAAACAGCTCATCCTTGCAGTGGAAGCAGCGCGCGCCGTCGTTGCGGCGGTACTCTTCGCGCTCCATCTCGGCGGTCTGCACTACGCGCAGCGGTATGCCGTGTTGCTGCGCGAAATCGATTGCGAAGGCGAGATGCGTTCGCGGCAGGCTGGGAGAATCCGCGATGACCGCGAGCATGTGGTCGCCCAGTACCTGGTGCGCTTCCCACGCCAGGTACGCCGAATCCACGCCACCGCTGTACGCGACGGCAAGCCGGTCGTAGCGCCGCAGTTCCGCGTGTAAGGCCTCACGCGTTTGGGGCAAGGACCGGCTGGGTGCGGCTTCCATCCTAGGCCACCGCGGTTGCGTCTTCAGCTATCAGGGGTGCATCGCCGGAAAGATCACGCCGTGAGGGATTGTGCAGCTTCTCCGCGGTCGACCACAGGCCGGCAGACGGCGTACTGATGTAGAAGACTTCCTCGCCGTCGGGCATGGTGTTCCAGCCCTCCTTCATCACTGCGGGGTCGTACCTCTTCTGCATCGCGGCGCAGTCGACGTACTGGTAGCCTACCTGCTCGATGTCTGCCTGCGACAGGTGGCCGGGCGCGTAGGTGATGGTGAAGCGGCCCTCGCTGGAGCCGTGAATCAGGTGCGCGACTCCGTGCGGAATCTCCTGCATGTCGGCTTCCGTCTTGTAGAGCGCCAGCGTGCGCGGCGTGCCCTTATAGCCGTACTTGCGGATCAGCGCGTCCACTTCCGGCTGCTCGCCAAAGCGCTCCACGCCGGGGGCGATGATCAGCAGTTCGCCACCGTCTGCAAGCGCCATGCGGGTGCGGTAAACAGCCTTGTTGGCGACCCATGTGGCGCGGAATTCGTCCGGCTGCATGACCGCTACGATCTTTTTGACTGGCTTGTCGAACAGGATGATGTTCTGCTCGCGGCTGGCGCGAGCTGCTTCAAGATACGTGTCGAGATCGTCGCCCACGTAGATGCCGCTGGTCACCAGCTTATTGTCGGCGTCGCGCTGCATCACAATCTGGAGATAGACGTCGGGCAGGTGCGCCAGGTGCTCGTCTTCGCTCCAGTTGTAGCAGGCGCGCAGCGGCGTCACCAGGCAGCCTAGGTTGTTCTCAATGCCATACACGGCCGCCGCGATATGCGAGGCGCAGATGGTGTCCTTGCCGCCCAGGCCGATGTAGTAGTTCTTGTTGTGATTCGCGAAGCCCAGCACCTCATGCGGCACCACGTGGCCCACGTTGATGACCAGGTCCCACTGCTCGTCCATCAACTTGCTGTTCAGGTCGACCGGGATGTCCCAATCGGCGACGCCTTCAGTCGTTTCGCTCACCAGCGACCCGGGAATGGTGCCGACGTGCGTGCATCCGTTCCGCCAGTCATGCGGAAAAATTCGCTCTTCGGGGATGGAGCCGAACATCCACTTGTTCTCCGCTTCGGTGTGCGGCACGTGCTGGCCGAGCGTGGGGATCACCTCGACAAACGCGTCAGGCAGGGCGTTGTAGAGGTACTCGGTGATCCATCCGCTGCCGCTGTGCGCGCGTGTCAGGTCGGGCGGCAGCAACAGGACGCGCTTCAGGTCCTTGTTGATACGCGTACGAGCCTCGGCCAGCATGCGGTCGCACGCGGCCTTGATCTGCTCGTCGGATACGTGGGGCGCTTCTATCTTGAACCAGGACACAATGCTGACAAGTGTAGCGCCGCAGAGGGATTGAAGTCACAGGATGGCAGGATTTTGCGGTCTGTGTTGCCTGAGGGTCATGTTACAGCCCAACCTTCCGTCATCCTGAGCGAAGCGAAGGATCCCGTAACGGCTAGTTCACGGGACACGTCTCAGACTTCCTTGCGAGAAAGCTCCGGGTTCTTCCTTCCCGC
>CBAAAE010000015.1:3408-30133 GCA_964658845.1 uncultured Novosphingobium sp.
CACGGGACACGTCTCAGACTTCCTTGCGAGAAAGCTCCGGGTTCTTCCTTCCCGCGCGAAAGGGCAGGGTCCTTTACTTTGCTCAGGATGACGGAAAGGTGACCGTCCACCTTTTCGACGGCTCGGGGTCTTCTTCAACTTCTGGTGAGATCAGCCCAGGAAGAGCGGTTTGATGTGCCTTTCGAAGAGGTTTGTTGTTACATTGCGGGCTACTACCTCTTCATTGGCGACCAGCGCATCGGTGTAGCGTGCGCCCATCTTTGCGGCGACTTTAAAGCCGACGTGCAGCAGTTGACGCAGGTCGGGATTGTACTGTGGGTCGGCCTCGTCGTGGCGCAGGGCGCGAACGTACTGCTCGCTGGACCAGGCGTTCACTGCTTCGGGGGCGGGCAGGTTGGCGTGGTTGATGTTGATCACCGTGGCGTATGGCGCGCACAGTTCGTCGGCATGCGCGAAGGCCTCGGCGTAGACCTCTTTTGCCAGGTCGAGACCGCTGCCGCCGGCTTCCGCCAGGCCGATCAACTCTTCGAGCCAGGTGGTGCCGGCCGTCTTGACGTGGACGCCGGCGCCGGTAGCTGCGAGTGCTTCGCGAATCGGCTGGTAAATGGAGAACTTGTCCGAGCCGGAATGCACGCTGAGCTTCAGGTTTGCGGGTAGACCGTAGCGCTCGACCGCGTACGCAATGGTCGCCAGGTCGTCGCGGAACTCCTTCGCAAACTGGCTCACGTCGCCCACGTAGTCCACGCCTTTGTTGAAGCGGCCGGTGAACTTGGGCGCGATCGTCTGGATGGGCAGCTTTTCATCCGCGACGGCGGCCAGGATAATCAGCAGTTCCGGCGGCGTCTGCGGGCTGTCTGTCTCGTCCATGGAGATTTCGGCGACGAAGTTGTCGGCACCCTTCTTGTCGACGACTGCCTTGTAGATCTCGCCGGCATGCTGCACCGCGGCGAGGAACTGTTTCGCGGTCTTCTCCACGAAGGCGGTGTCGATCTCGAACGGCTCCGCAATGTTCGGAATGGCGATGCTGCCGATCAATTCAGGGTGCCGCTCGACGAAGGCCGCAATCTGCTCCGGATCGCTCTTCTGACCGATGTTGTCGGCGACGTCGAGCGTGAAGAAATCGCACGGCGCGACGAAGCGCTCATAGGTCTTCAGGTTGATGTGGTCGGCATCAAGAAAATAGGGCTTCGTCCAGCCGAGTGACTTGACCGCAGCATCGGCGGCGGCGCGTGTGCCGCTCGGTTCCGAGCCGACGATCAGGTGTTCGCGGTTCGATTTGTTCCATACCGGCGTCACATCGGCGCCGGCATCTGCTGCCATGATGCAGGCACGTAACTGGGCGGCGGCCTGATGGGCAAAACGGTCGCCCATGCCAAGCGAATACTTCGGCAACTTCATCAAATCTCCTTGCGGTCTGGTCTTGCACATGGAGCCGTGCCTGCGAACCGCGTACGTATTGCCAGACTTGCCAGCAGAAACCACGATACCCTGTGGGCATCACACCTTGCCAGTCAACCCGCGCGAACGGCGTCGTCATGCCCGCGCAGGGACACATGCGAGTCGCTGGAGAGTGCCATGCTTCGTTTTTTGTGCCCCTTGTTCCTCAGCGCTACGCTCCTGATGCCGTCCGCGCACGCGCAATCCCTGGTGGACACGTACAAGGACCTGCACGCGCATCCCGAGTTGTCGCACCACGAGGAGCGAACCTCCGGCATCCTGGCCGCAGCGCTGCGGAGCGCGGGATACACGGTCACCGAGCACGTCGGAGTCTACCCTGACGGCTCAAAGGCCTTTGGCGTGGTCGGCATCCTGAAAAACGGCAGCGGACCCACCGTGCTGGTGCGCGGCGATATGGACGCCTTGCCCATCGTGGAAGAGACGGGCGTGCCGTACGCCTCGCACGTCACCGCGAAAAACCCGGCGGGACAGGCAGTCGGGGTGATGCACGCGTGCGGTCACGACGTGCACACGACGGTATTGATCGGCACGGCGCGCGCGCTGGTAGCGGCGAAGGGGCAGTGGCATGGCACGTTGATGATCATCGGCCAGCCCTCCGAAGAGACCATCGACGGCGCGAAGGCGATGCTTGCAGACGGTATCTACAAGCGCTTCGGCACACCTGACGCCATCATTGGACTGCATGACGCGAACCGGCTACCCGCAGGCAAAGTCGGCGTGCTGGCCGGTCCCATGATGGCTAGCTCGACGTCCATCGACGTCATCATCCACGGCATTGGAGGCCACGGGGCGTACCCGCAACTGGGCCGCGATCCCATCACCCTGGCGGCGCTCTACATCACGCAGATTCAGACGATTGTCTCTCGCGAGCAGGATCCGCACGACCCCGCCGTGGTCACCGTCGGCGACATCCACGGCGGCACCAAGCGCAACATCATTCCGAACGACGTCAAGCTTGAACTGACCACTCGCGCCTTTACGCCGCACGCCCGGCAGGTAACGATTGATGGACTGCGCGCCATGGCCGCGGGCATCACCGCATCCGCCGGTCTGCCGCCCGACAAGGCAGTCGAGGTCAAGGTGCTGGAAGACGAATCGACGCCGCCGCAGGTGAACGATCCCGCGCTGACGAGCAAGGTTCGCGCGGCGCTTGCCAATGCGCTGGGCAAGGACAATGTCGCTGATGCCGATCAGGTGATGGGGTCAGAGGATGTCGGCACTTTCGGCGACGCGGCCTTCAATGGCGGCAAGCCGATCCCGGTGGTGTACTTCATACTGGGCGCGATGGATCCCGCGACGCTGTCGGCCGCCATGGCCAAGGGAACCCTGCCACCCGGCGTGCACACCAGCCGCTTCCAGCCGTTGCCCCAGCCAACGCTCGACACGGGTGTGAAGGCGCTTACTGCAGGAGCGATCGCGCTACTGCAGTAGGCTTCCGTGGTTGAAAACGGCTGCTATTGATTCACGCCGCTGGCCAGGAAGCCGCCGTCGACCACGATGGTGTGCCCGTTGGTGAAGGAAGAGGAGTCGCTGGCGAGGTAAATCGCCGCGCCGACGAGCTCTTCCGTCTTGCCGAAGCGGTTCATGGGCGTGCGCATCCGCAGCTCCTGGCCGCGGGGCGAGCCGTCGAGCAGGGCCGCATTCAGCTCTGTGCGAAAGACGCCCGGCGCGATCCCGTTGACGGTCACACCGTGCTTCGACCACTCGACGGCCAACGACCGGGTCAGGCTCAGGACGCCGGCCTTGCTGGCGGCGTAAGCGGCGACTTCGTTCAGGGCGACGTAGCTGTTGAGCGATGCGATGTTAATGATGCGGCCGTAGCCGTTGTCGATCATGTGCCGGCCAAAGACCTGGCAAGACCGCAGCATGCCGGTCAGGTTCACGTTCTGGATGTCAGTCCATTCCTCTTCGCTGACGGTGAGCGTAGGCGTGCGCTTGATCTTGCCGGCGCAGTTCACCAGGATGTCCACTTTGCCGAAGGCCTCGACCGTGGCGGCCAGCAGGGCTTCGATCTGCGCGCGATCCGTTTGGTCGGTGGGCTGCCGCAATGACCGGCGGCCGATGGCCTCGATCTCCGCGGCTACTTCGTTCACCTGTTCGGCGCGACGGCCGGTACTGACGACATCTGCGCCCGCTTCGGCCAGGCCAAGACTCATGGCGCGGCCGATGCCGCTGGTGCCGCCGATTACGACCGCAACGCGGCCTTCCAGGCTAAGGGGGTGCTTTGTCACTCGTACTCTCCGATTGGTGTTGCTGGTTCTTAGGTGGCCAGGTTGGCGCGGCGCAGCCCGGGGGCAAACACCTGCAGGCAGACGAATGCCAGCATGTAAACCGAGCCGGCTAGGATAAACAGCGAGTTGTAACTGTGGGTCAACTGCAGGATGTGACCAGCCTCAAGCGAAAGCAGCGTTCCGCCGACCGAACCTGCCATGCCGGCAATGCCGATGACGCTGCCCACCGCGCTGCTCGGGAAGACATCGGACGCGGTCGTGTACAGGTTGGCAGACCAGCCCTGGTGACCAGCCGCCGCCAGGCTCAGCAGGCCCACCGCAACCCACATGGACGCCACATGACCGGCAAAGAACATCGGCAGGGAGAAACACGCGCACACGAACATGGCACCGTAGCGCGATCTCGACCCGTGCATCCCGAGCTTTTCAAACAGGGCCGGCAGCCATCCCCCAAGGATCCCACCGATCGTCGAAACCGTGTAGACGACGATGATGGGCGCGCCCAGGTGCGACAGGTCCACGTGAAACTTGCTGTCAAGAAAGCTGGGGATCCAAAAGAGATAGAACCACCAGATGGGATCGGTCAAGCCCTTGGCAATGGTGATGCCCCAGGTCTGGCGGTAGCCCAGCAGCTTCGACCAGGGGATGTTTGGGCCCATCTGCTCGGCGGCTTCCTCGTAGATATGCCGCAGTTCCGCGCCGCTTAGTGTCGGGTGGTCGCTGGGCTTGCGGTAATTGTGAAACCACCAGAAGATCCATGGGATGCCGAGCAGGCCCGTAAACAGGAACGCCGCATGCCAGCCATAATGGATCGTGATCCAGGGAATGGTGAGCGGTCCCATGATGGCACCGGCCGTTGCTCCAGAATTGAAGATACCGGTCGCCAGTGACCGCTCTCGCCGTGGAAACCAGTCGGCTACCGTCTTGACCGCCGCGGGAAAATTACCGGACTCGCCCAGCCCAAGCAGCACGCGTGCCACGCCAAAACCCAAGACGGTGCTGACCAGCGCATGTCCCAGCGCTGCAAGACTCCACAACCCCATGATGATGCTGTAGCCCAGGCGCGAACCGACGCGGTCGATCAGCCGGCCGGCGACCAGCAGGCCGATCGCATACGACACCTGGAAGGCCGCAACCACGTTGCCGTAGCCCATTTCGCTGAGGCCGATGCTGTGCTGTAGCGTCGGTTTCAGGATGCTGATCACCTGCCGATCCATGTAGTTGATGGTCGTGGCGACAAATAGCATGGCGCAGATGGTCCAACGGATGTTGCCAACGCGCACCGGCGCAGGGCCGCTGTCTTGGTAAGGTTCT
Organism: uncultured Novosphingobium sp.; assembly: GCA_964658845.1. Lineage (GTDB taxonomy): Bacteria > Acidobacteriota > Terriglobia > Terriglobales > Acidobacteriaceae > Terriglobus. The sequence continues at coordinate 8,412 of CBAAAE010000015.1, forward strand.
TCGTGGGCGGTCGGGCTCAGGGTGCTCACAGGTGCTCCGGGTTACAGCTTATAGGCGCGCCGCACAAGATTACACGTTAGGTCCTGCGCCAGGACGAACGCCTCGTCCTCCTCAATGCTGTGTTCCGCCACCAGCCGTGCCAGAAACGCAGAGTCGATGCGGCGCGCGACATCGTGCCGGGCCGGGATCGAAAGAAACGCGCGGGTGTCGTCATTGAAGCCCACCGTGTTGTAGAAGCCGGCCGTCTCCGTCGCCGTTTCACGGAAGCGCGTCATGCCTTCCGGGCTGTCGTGGAACCACCATGGCGGTCCCAGCCGCAGGCATGGGTAATGGCCGGCCAGCGGCGCCAGTTCGCGGCTGAAGGTCGCCTCATCCAACGTGAACAGGATGATGGTCAGCCCCGGCTCGTTCCCGACGACATCCAGCATCGGCTTCAGGCCGTGCACGTAGTTTGTCGGCGTGGGGATGTCCGCGCCCATGTCGCGCCCGAACTTCGCGAAGAGCTGGGCGTTGTGGTTGCGCGAGCTGCCGGGATGGATCTGCATCACCAGGCCGTCTTCCACGCTCATGCGGGCCATTTCCGTCAGCATCTGCGCGCGGAAGATCTCGCAATCGTCGTCGTCCGCCTCGCCCTCGCAAACGGCTGCAAAGAGGTGCTCGCACTCTTCAGTAGACAGGTTCGCGGTCCGAGCAGTGGGGTGGCCGTGGTCGGTAGCCGTCGCACCCATCGCGATGAAGCGCTGCCGCTGTTGCCGCAGAGCCGCCAGGTAGCCCGCCCAGGTATCGGTGTCCTGGCCCGTCTGCTCGCCCAGCGTAACGATGTTTTCGGCGAACCCCGCAAAGTCCGGGTCCACCACGGAGTCAGGTCGGAACGTCGGGATGATGCGGCCCGACCAACCCGATGAGCGAATCGCCGCGTGATCTTTCAGCGGATCAAGGGCCGAATCGGTGGTGGCAAGCACCTCCATGCGGAAGCGCTCGAACAGCGCGCGGGGCCGGAACTCGGGCGTCGCCAGCTTCTCGGCAATGGTGTCGTAGTACAGGTCAGCGGTTTCCGCGCTCAGGCGCACGGTCATGCCGAACTGCTCTTGAAAGGCATAGTCCAGCCACAGCCGCGAGGGCGTGCCGCGGAACAGGTAGTAATTCTCCGCGAGGATGCGCCAGACCTTGCGCGGGTCGGTCATGGTCGCAACGCCGATCTCCAGGTCCTCCAGACGAATGCCCTGGCTGTACAGCATGCGGTGCACGTAGTGATCGGGCTGGATGAACAGCTTTGCCGGATCGGGGAAAGGCTCGTCCGTGGCAAACCAGCCGGCCTGCGTATGACCATGCGGGCTGATGATGGGCAGGTCCCGCACCGTGGCGTACAGCCGCCGTGCGATGGCTCGGGTGTCAGGGTCCGCCGGGAACAGGCGATCGTCGTGCAGCAGTGGCATATCTACCTCAAATCGATCTGTGCGGTCGCCCATGCGCCCCGTTCGGGTGTCGGCTTGGGCAGCCGTACCATCATGCCTTGCGAGTGGGTTCGCAGGCAAAAAGCGGGTGGCTGACGGCAACGAGACGAGAGCGTGTCAGAGCAGGGATGGACCGGTTGGTCTGACACGCGAGGGTCCTGTTAGGTTTGCGACCTAACTCGCGGAAGGCTGTTCCATAGCGGGCATTTCCCGTTTGAACGGGTGAAGATTGTGTAAATCCTTGATTGACAACTTCAGAACGCACTGCTAATTTCAATCCAACGCCTACATCTGAATCTTCTTCTTTCGGGTTTTCAACGGGAGAACTAACGGTCTCCAGTGCCGGGTCGTTCGTCTTCACCTTCACGTAGTTACTGCATTCAGTCTCACCTGATCAACTCGCTGTCTCCGCGGAGCAGCGTCGCAGCGCAACGTAGCAAGTTCTGAAGTTCTCGTTCTCTGTTCTTAACAAACTCAGGTGTGTCGCACGGGCTTTCTCGCGCGCTCGCAGCCGTGTCTCTCCATGACGACACGGGTGCATGCCGCAACCCATGCCGTCCTGCATTCTTCCATGCCGCGCGAGCGCTCCCATACAGCGCCGACGCGGTTCTGTGCCCAGTTACACGATTGCTTGTCTCAGGAGGCAGTACATGAAGTATTCGTTTTCCCGGCTTTATGCAGTTCCGGTAGCCACCGCCGCGGTCGTCCTGCTGGCAGGTGCGCCGTCCGCGCGCGCGCAAACCAATACGGGTGCCGTCCGCGGTGAAGTCAAAGACAGCCAGGGCGCGAAGGTCAAGGATGCGACCGTCACCCTGACCAGCCTCTCCACGACGATTGTGCGCACGGCGGTGACGAACGAAGCCGGCATCTTCCAGTTCAGCTCGGTCGATCCGGGCGACTACAAGGTGAGCGTCACCAGCGCGGGCTTCAAGACCTATGAGGTTGCCAAGGCGACGGTCGAACTCGCCGGCACGGCCACCATCGACGCCACGCTGCAGGTGGGCGGATCCGGTGAAGTGGTAGAAGTCACCACGGCAGAGCCGTTGCTGGATACTGCCAGCGCCTCCGGTGGCCAGCTTTTCAGCAAGCAGCAGATCCAGGACCTGCCGAACCTCGGCCGTAACCCTTTCATCTTCGAGAAGCTCGACAGCAACGTCGTCACCACGGGCGATCCGCGTTACGTGCGCGCCGAAGACCAGACAGGCCTTTCGCAAGTTTCCGTCGCCGGCGCACCCATCGGCGCGAACAACTACGCAGTGGACGGCATTCCCATCTCGCGCTCTGACGGCGGCGTTACCTTCATCCCCTCGCCTGAGGCCGTCTCCGACGCCAAGGTGCAGGCTAACGCCTACGACGCAGAGGTCGGCCGCACCGGCGGCGGTCTCTTCAACACCTCACTCACGTCAGGGTCGTCGACATACCACGGCACGCTCTATGGTGAGACCCGCCAGACCCCGTGGTCGGCAAACGTCTGGTTCAACCCGCATAACTCGGCCACCCCTGACGACACCACCTACCTGTACGCAGGTGCTTTTGGCGGCCCGCTTCCCTTCATGAAGAAGTTCAAGCCGCTCGACAACACCTTCTTTTATGTGACGGAAGAAGGCTATCGCCAGGCGCAGTTCTATCCCGGTTCGTCAGCGACCACGCGCGTACCTACGCTGGCCGAGCGCAACGGCGACTTCTCGGCCGATGCCGTTCCTCTCTACGACCCGAACGCCCCGTTTACCGGCGGCACGCGCACTGCGACACTTCCCGGCAACGTGATTCCGGCGAGCTATCAGAGTGCGGTGGGCAAGGCCATCCTCAATGCCTTTCCCGCGCCGAACACCACAGGCAACGGCTTCAACTTCAACCAGCTGAACACCTTCAAGACCCGTTCGGATATGTACAGCGGCAAGCTGGAGCACACGTTCGCGCCGTGGTGGACCGCCGGTGTCTCCTACGTGCACCTTGCCACCCAGGAACCCAGCGGCTTCATTCTCGGCGGCGCCGTGGCTGAGAATGCGACGAAGTTGCTCCGCTACAACGACGCCACTGCCATCAACAACACCTTCACGCTAAACCCCACCACGCTGTTGACGGTTGGGTATGGGTTCAATCGCTATTACAGCGCCTCATTCCAGTACTCGAATGGCTACAACCTTGGTTCAGGTGGTCTCGGGTTTCCCAGCAACTTCACCAGTGCTCTTCAGTCGTTCACCTTCCCCACCGTCACCATCAATAACCTGACCTTCAGCGATTCCATCGGTGGCGCGAACGGCACCGTGCAGGAGCAGTCTTCCAAGAACATTGTGGTGGGGCTGAGCAAGACGCTGAATCGCCACAACGTGAAGGTTGGTTACGTCTACCGGCTGTTGTATTTCAAGAGCACTCCCAACAGCACGCCTGCCTTCACGTTCAATGGCCAGTACAGCGATCAGAAGCCTGGCTCGCCCAGCTCAACCACTGCCCTGACGTACGCCGACGTGCTGATGGGTCTGCCTTCGGCGGCAAGTTACACCCTGAATAGCGGCTCGTTCAACCAGGAAGCCAGCTATCACGCGGTGTTCGCGCAGGACGACTTCCGCGTGAACCAGAAGCTCACGCTCAATATCGGTCTGCGCTATGAGTACGAGCTTGGCCAGAAGGAACAGAACAACCGCTACAACGTTGGTTTCGATCCCAACGCAGCCTACAACTTTCCCGCCACGGCCGGCGCGGTTGCCGCGAAGGGCGGCCTCCTGTTTGCCGGCGTGAACGGTGCTCCTACGCGCTGCTGCGCACAGAGCCACGTCAAGTTCTCGCCGCGCGCGGGCTTTGCTTACCAGGTCAACCCGAAGATGGTTGTGCATGGCGGATTTGGCGTCTTCTACGCGCCGGTGGGCCTGGCGTATGTTGCCCAGGGCTACTCGCAGTCCACCAACTCCACCATCTCATCGACGACCCCATCGACCGCCGTTCCGGTAGGACCGAGTTCCTACCTCTCGAACCCGTTTGCGGCCGGCAGTCTCTTCCCGAACGGCTTTATCCAGCCGTCAGGCAACACACTTGGACCGCTGACCGGTGCGGGCAGTTCGCTGGGCACCCTGGCGGACCTGCATCGCCGCTTCCCCCTTGTCCAGCAGTACTCTTTCGACGTGCAGCAGGATCTGCCCGGCGGCATCAATTTCAAACTCAGCTACATCGGCGCGCACTCACGCAACATCCTGAACACCGGGAACATCAACCAGATTCCCGATGGAGTGCTGGCGACTGACCGGGCGAACGGTGTGACGTTGAACGCCGCAACGAACAACGTAACCAATCCGTACTTTGTGGATGCAACGAAGGGCGCGACGATCAACGGCTACCCGCCAACCGGGGTTGTAGCAAGCAGCAAGATCAGTCTTGCCCAAAGCCAGCTGCCGTTTCCGCAGTTCACCAGCATTACACTCAGCCAAGACAACGGCTACTCAAACTACAACTCGCTCGCGGTCAAGGTGCAGAAGCGGCTGGCGACGGGTCTGACGGTTCTAGGCACCTATACCTGGGCTGCAAACTGGGACAATCTGTGGAGTGCGGGTTCGCAGGTGTACTCCACCTACGGTCCGCAAGATATCTACAACCCCAAGGCAGAGTACGCGCGCGCGCTCAGCAGCGTTCCAAATCGCTACACCGCAGCGATCAGCTATGACCTGCCGGTGGGCCGCGGTAAGACTTTCCTGGGCAACGCTCCCTGGTACGTCAATGAATTTCTCGGCGGCTGGCAGGTCAATGACGAATGGATCATCCAGAACGGCGTGCCGCTCACAATTCAGCAGACTAACCTGAGCACCACCTACGGAACGACGGGAGTTGGCGGCTCATACCAGCGTCCCAACTTAGTGGGGGATGCACACTCAGCCTGCCTGTCTGGACGTCCGCAGGGTCGCCTGGGCGTCAGCTCGGTCGGAACCCAGCCGGCCTATGTCAACACGGCAGCTTTTTCGCCCGCCGCACCCTACACCTACGGCAACGCCCCTCGCATGCTGCCCTGCCGCGCTCCCGGCGCCAACCAGTCCGACGTTTCCATCAACAAGAACTTCAAGATCACGGAGCGGGTGAACGCACAGTTCCGCGCCGAGGCCTTGAACGCCTTCAATACGCCGCAATTCGGCAGCCCCAGCCTGACCTACGTGGTGACCAGCAGCAATGTCGCCGCAACAGCACCGGCAACGGGCTCAGCCCAGACCCTGGGCAATGTCACCACCCAGATCAACTACTCACGCATTATCCAGCTTGGCGGCAGAATCTCCTTCTAACCGCCATCTGGAACGCCGCAAACAGCGAGGGTCCCCATGTGGGACCCTCGCTGTCGCTTAACCGCTGACCCTTAGATCAGGATTGCAGTAAACCGCCGCGGTCCATGCACGCCGCGGATGCGTGTCATCTCAATGTCGCTGGTGGCGGACGGCCCGGCAATCGTGGTGATCGGCGCGGTGCGATAGTGGGTCAGTCGCGGCAGCGCTTCGGCGATCGTCTCCACCACCTGGTCCGTGCGGATGACGCAGATGTGGTGGTCTGGCAGCAGCGTTACGGCGCGGCGGCCCTGTTCGGCACCATGCTCGAGCAGGACCGTGCCGCTCATGGCGATAGCAACCGTGCAGCCGGTCAGTACGCAGCGCGGCCCATCCAGCTCGGGAACGGTCAATGAGTGATCCCGCACCACGGTGATGCCATCCAGCGGCAGCCATGCGTCGGGCACGCCCGCAGGAACCAGCAGCAGCGCTTCGCCGGCTTCGTGCAGAGCCTGTCGTACGGCGCGGCCGACGCCCGCTTCGTCGGTAAAGAGCAGCTCGGCGTCATAATCGCGCAGGCGATCCAGGAACAGTTCCATCATCGCCTCGTGCGATAGCGTTCCCACACGCTGGTAGTCGCGCGGGATGCATGCGTATGCGGCCTCGGGCGACTCGGCCAGCGTGGCCGCAGACAGGTCCGGATCGCGTTCTAACTGCCGTCGGATGGTGTCGAGAACGGTGAAGCGAGCCTCGTTCACGCATTTCCCTCGTCTGTTTTGCGATTCTGTTTCCACCACTCGCGAAAGGTCTGCTTCGGCAGCGCGCGCAGATCGCGAAACTGCGTCCATCCCGCGGCCATACCGGGCAGGTTCACCAGCTTGCCGTCCTTCTCGAACAGGCCCTGGCCGGTGCGTGCCAGCCGCTGTGCCGCCTCGTACTGGCGAGGATGCTGGAAGAGGTGGGCGGCCATCTGCATGCCGAGATTCTCCTGCGACAGCTTGCCGCTGAGGGTCTGCTGATCCCGCTCGACAATGCGTCCGCGCAGGTGGATCAGCGTCTCCGGGATGTTGATCTTGACCGGGCAGACTTCGTAGCAGGCACCGCACAGTGACGACGCGTAAGGCAGCGACCGCGAGTGCTCCATGCCGTTCAACTGCGGTGAAAGAATCGCGCCGATCGGGCCGGAGTAGATGGACCCATAGGCGTGGCCGCCGGTCTCGCGGTAGACGGGGCAGGCGTTCAGGCAGGCGCCGCACCGGATGCAGTTCAGCGTCTCGCGCTCGCGGGTGTTGGCCATCATGCGGGTGCGGCCGTTGTCCAGCAGGATGACGTGGAACTCCCGCGGTCCGTCCTCGCCGTTGGTGCCGGTCCAGATGCTGTTGTACGGGTTCATGCGCTCGCCGGTTGCGGACCGCGGCAGCAGTTGCAGGAAGACCTCGAGATCCTGGAAGCGAGGGATGATCTTCTCGATGCCGATCAGCGTGATCAGCGTCTTCGGCAGGGTGACGCACATGCGGCCGTTGCCCTCCGACTCCACCACGCAGACGCCGCCGGTCTCGGCGATGGCGAAGTTCGCGCCGCTAACGCCGATGCCGACCGTGAGGAACTTGCGGCGCAGGTAGCTGCGGGCGGCGGCAGCCAGGTCGACAGGTTCTGTGCCGAGCTCGGTCAGGCCCATATTTTCGAGGAACAGTTCACGCACCTGATGCCGGTTCTTGTGCAGCGCCGGAACGACGATGTGCGAGGGCTCGTCCTTGCCCATCTGCACGATCATGTCGGCAAGATCGGTCTCCCACGGCACGATGCCCTTTGCCTCGAGCGCGGCGTTCATGCCGATCTCGTCCGAGGTCATGGTCTTTACCTTGATGACCTCAGGCTTGCGATTCGGCTCGACCTTGGGCGCGGCCGCATTGATCAGCCTGATGGCGATGGTGTTGGCTTCGTCGGCATCGCGCGCCCAGTGAACCTGCCCGCCGGCTGCGACGCAGTTCCGCTCGAACTGCTCCAGGTAGTGCGGCAGGTGCAGCAGTGTGTGCGTCTTGATGGCGTGGCCGGCGGTGCGCAACTGCTCCCAGTCGGGCATCTCCTCCACGCGCAGCGCTCGTTTCGCGCGGATCACGTCGGTGGCGTGGCGCACGTTGCGGCGGGTCTGATCATCCTGCAGCACGGCATGCGCAAGGATGGGGAAGGCGGCCTTGTCCGCGGTGTGTCCGACGCGAATGCTCATACGGCTGCCTCTTCCGGAGCGTTGTCCCAGGCGAGGGAGGCGTTGGTCAGCGGGTGCTCGCGAGTGGAGTTGAGGATCTCGGCCAGGTGTACCGGACGGATGTGACCTTCAGGGCCGCGGCCCAGGCTTTCGCGGTGCAAGCCGCCGTCGATCTGCATCAGGCATGAGTTATCGAGCGCCGCGACGAACTCGGCATTGCTCTTCCGCACGCAGGTGATCTTGTCGGCGAGCATGGCCGACGAGACCTCCGCATTCTTCACCGCGAAGGTGCCGCCAAAGCCGCAGCACTGGTCCGCACCCTCCATGGGCGCATAGTCCAGACCTTCGACGGCCTGCAGCAGCCGCACCGGCCGGTCGCCCACGTGCAGCAGCCGCAGCGAGTGGCACGAAGGATGATAGGTGACACGGTGCGGAAAGTACGCACCCACGTCGGTGATGCCGAGCTTGTCGGTGATCAACTCGCTGAACTCAAAGACGCGCGGCAAAAAGTCCCGCACCTCGTCCATCATCTTCGCGTCGCCCGCGTTGTGCGCCATCAACTCATAGTGGTCGCGCATCATGGCGACGCACGAAGCGGACGGCACCACGATGGTTTCGGCATCGCGGAACTCGGCCATCAGCCGCTTCACCAGCGGCATGGCTTCCGCGTGATAGCCCGTGTTGTAGTGCATCTGCCCGCAGCAGGTCTGCGCCATGGGGAACATGACCGTGTGTCCCAGCCGCTCCAGCAGCGACGTGACCGCGATGCCCGTGCGCGGGAACAGCGTGTCGTTGTAGCAGGCGATAAAGAGGTGGATGCGCAAGCTGAATCCTTACCTGTGAGACGTCTCATGCTGCTAATTTCTGCCGTCGCGTGACGAAGGCGTTTCCGTGTCGCTGAAGTATTGGCGGCTTGCATTTGCTGCTGCGCCGCCGTTGGCGCACGGCAAAGCCATGCTATCGCATTGCCGCATTGGGAGGCCGAGATGTAGCTGCTACACTCCTGCCGTGCGCACATCCTGGTTTGCATCCTCTCTCCTCTGCAGTGGCCTTGTCTTCTCTGCCCATTTCGCGACCGCTCAGACTGCCGCCGCGGCAACGCGCCTGGCTGCGCAGAACGCGTTATTTCAGGAGTCATGGGAGACCAACCTGCGCCTCTCGCCAACGCTTGCCACCGCGGTAGGCGATTATCGCTACAACGATCAGCTGCCGGATTACTCGATCGCCGCCGTTCAGAGGCGTCATGAGATCAACGCGGGGTATCTTGCGCGCATCAAGGCGATCGATCCGGCAGGCTTTTCTGAGGAAGACCGCACTTCGCACGACCTGTTTCAGCGCAACCTGCAGGAGAGTCAGGACGACTTTGAACTGAAGGAATACGAGATGCCCATCAGCATGCTGGGCGGGCCGCACACCTCGCTGGCCGACCTGCCGCTGTCCATGCCGATGGATTCCGTGAAGCACTACGAGGACTACATCTCCCGGCTGCACAAGATCCCCGCCGCCCTGCTGCAGACGGAGGACGTGCTCCGCGCCGGTGTGCGCGACCACCTGGTGATGGTCAACTTCCTGGCGGCTAAGATCCCGGGCCAGTGCCAGGGCATCATCGCAGCCGACCCCTTCCTGAAGCCGACCCAGAAGTTCCCTGCTTCGTTCTCTGACGCCGACAAGCAGCGCCTGACCAGGGCGATTACCGAAGCGGTCCATAACGAGGTGCTGCCGGCGTACCAGCAGTTCGCCGCGTTCCTCCAGAAAGATTACGTGCCAAACGGCCGGACCGAGCTCTCCATCGAAAGCCTGCCGGGCGGCAAACGCCGCTATCAGGCCAACATTCGCCGCCTGACCACGACCAGCTACACGCCGGAGCAGATTCACAACATCGGCCTGAAAGAGGTCGACCGCATCACCTCGGAGATGACTGCACTTGCCAAGGCAAATGGCTACGCCGATCTGGCCAGCTTCCGCCAGCATCTCGAGAGCGACGCAAAGTACAAGCCCGCTTCAGAGCAGGCCATCGTCGACGACTTCGACCGCTATATCAAGCAGATGCGTCCCATGCTGCCGCGCCTGTTCACGTTGATTCCGGCGGCCCCGGTGACTGTGGAGCCGATTCCGGACTTTCAGAAGGCCACCGCAACCCACTACCAGACAGGCACGCCGGACGGGAAGCGGCCGGGCCGCGTCTCCGTGGCGGTGTCAGACTACGGGCATCGGACCATGCTCGATGACGAGGCGACCGCGTATCACGAGGGTATTCCGGGACACCACATGCAGCTTTCGGTGCAGCAGACCGTCGCCGGCCTGCCGGAGTTTCGTAAACACGGCGGCAACTCGGCCTACACCGAGGGCTGGGCGCTGTATTCGGAACAGCTCGGCAAGGAGGTCGGTTTCTACCAGGACCCCGGTTCTGACTACGGTCGCCTCAGTTCCGAGCTCTTTCGCGCGGCGCGCCTGGTAGTCGATACCGGCATCCACGACATGCACTGGACCCGCGACCAGGTGGTGGAGTACCTGCGAAACTCGCACGCAATCGACGAACCGACCATCCAGAGCGAGACGGACCGCTACATCGCGTCGCCGGCGCAGGCCTGCTCGTACAAGCTGGGGCAGCTCAAGATCCGCGAGCTGCGTGCCCGCGCGACCGAGCAGCTTGGCAGCAGATTCGACGAACGCACCTTCCACGACGAGATTCTGAGCGGCGGCAGCCTGCCGCTGGAGGTGCTGGATACCCGCGTGACGCGCTGGATTCAGCGGCAGTCGCCCGCGCTTGCGGCAAAGTAGCCATGGCACTCCGTGGCAGACCGTGACAGGCTCCGCAGCTTGACGCGAGGCGTAAACTTGTACCTGAGGCGCGGATTGAGATTCGCGCGACGGGTGCCCCGCGCAGGCAGCGGATGCTCACCTGAACAATGGAGAAATTTGTGGCAGAGACAATCTTTGATGTGGCCGTCCTTGGCGGCGGCCCGGCCGGTTATTCCTGCGCGTTTCGCGCGGCGCAATACGGTCTGAAGGTAGCGCTGATCGAGATGAGCGACAAGCTGGGTGGCACCTGCCTCCACGTGGGCTGCGTGCCCACCAAGGCGATGCTGTTTTCCGCCGAGATCTTCGACCACGCGAACGAAGGCGCGATGTATGGCATCGATAACATCGGCACCGGCACCGTCAACTGGCAGCAGGTGCTGACCCGCAAGGGCGACATCATCAACAAGCATGTGGGCGGCCTGCAGTACCTGGTGAAGAAGAACAAGGTCACCCTGATCCGCGGCGTGGGTAAGCTCACCGGCCCGGCAAGGGACGGCGTGCTCACCCTCGATGTGTCGTTCGAGGGCAAAGACCAGCAGGTGAAGGCGAAGAAGCTCGTGCTGGCCACCGGTTCCGACGCACGCATGATCCCCGGCTACACCCCGAATGACAAGATCCTGACGAACATCGAAATTCTGTCGCTCGACAAGCTGCCAAAGTCGCTGGTCGTCATCGGTTCGGGCGCGGTGGGCGTGGAGTTCGCGTCGGTCTTCAACAGCTTCAAGGTGCCTGTAACGATCATTGAAATGGCCGACCGCGTCGTACCCGCGGAGGACGCCGATGTCTCCAAGGAGTTCCTGCGCCAGTACAAGAAGAAGGGCATCACCTGCCATGTCTCCGCAAAGATGGACAAGATCGAAGAGACGGCAGATGGCGTGAAGGTCCACTTCAAGACCAGCGACGGCAAGGACAACATCCTGGAAGCCGAAAAGGTGCTGATCGCCATTGGTCGCGCACCTCGCACCGCCAATCTGAACCTCGAATCGACGAAGATCGAAATGGATAGGACTTCCATTAAGGTGGACGAGTTCCAGCGCACGGCTGAGCCCGGTATCTACGCGATCGGCGACATCGTCGCGGGCCTGCCGCTGCTGGCGCATGGCGGCGCCATGTGCGGTGCCGTCGCCGCGGCACACATGGCCGGCAAGTACGCCAAGCCGGTCTCCCGCAACCGCATCCCGGCCTGCACGTACTGCGAGCCGCAGATCGGCAGCGTCGGCCTGACCGAAGCTATGGCGCGTGAGAAGGGCCTGAAGATCAAGGTCGGCAAGTTCCCCCTCGCCGGTAACTCCAAGGCCACCATCCTCAACGCGCACGATGGTTTCGTGAAGGTGATCGCGGACGAGCAGTACGGCGAGATCCTCGGCGTCCACATCATCGGTCCGTACGCGACCGAGCTGATCGCAGAAGCCGTCGTCGCCATCGAAGCCGAGATGACGGTCGAAGAGCTGATGTTCACCCAGCACGCCCACCCGACGCTGTCGGAAAGCCTGCTGGACGGCTACTCGTCCGTGTACGGCATGTCGCTGAACGCGTAACGTACCGGAGGAAAACATGCGGCATGAATTCACAGCGGTGATCGAGCGCGACGGGGAATGGTTTGTTGGCTGGACCCCAGAGCTTCCCGGAGCGAATGGTCAGGGCCGCAGCGTGGAGGAGTGCCGCGAAAGTCTCGGTGCGGCTATTTCGCTGCTCCTTGAGGATCGCCGCGAAGATGGCCTTCGCGGCGTTCCGCCTGAAGCGATTCAGGATGTTGTGCGCGTCGCGTGAAGCGTGATGCGCTCCTTCAGTTTCTGAGGTTTCACGGCTGTTATCTGAAGCGTGAAGGCGCGTCGCACTCGTTGTGGACGAACCCCGCGACGGGGCAGACGGAAGCCGTTCCACGCCATACCGAAGTCGCCGATCTTCTTGCACGCAAGATCTGTCGAGGCCTGTCGCTGCCTCAGATCGGCCGTGAAGAAAAATGATGTTCGTCCACCTGCTCCAGCTCGGACGTGTCTCCTATGCGGAAGGTCTGCGTGTGCAGGCGGAACTGATTGCCGCGCGCAAGGCCGGCAGCATCGCCGACACGCTGGTTCTGCTGGAGCATCCGCCCGTACTCACGCTGGGCCGGAATGCGCGCCGCGACAACATCCTCGCCTCGGACGAACTGCTGCGGGCCAAGGGCGTGGAGGTGCACGAGGTCAACCGCGGCGGTGATGTGACGTACCACGGCCCCGGTCAGCTTGTCGGCTATCCCATCGTGGATCTGCGTGGCGATCTGCCGGGCAAGAAGGGGCCGCACCTGGGGCCGGTCGACTTCGTGCGGCTGCTGGAAGACGTGCTCATCCGCACGGCACGCGCGTTCGGTGTGCCGGCGCAGCGGATTGCCGGCCGAACCGGCGTGTGGACGCTGGCAGGCGGCTCCATCCAGGAGAAGAAGCTTGCCGCCATCGGCGTGCACGTCTCGCAGGGCGTCACCTCCCACGGTTTCGCCCTGAACGTGACCACGGACCTCCGCGACTTCGAATGGATCGTGCCATGCGGCATCCCGGACCGCGTAGCGACCTCGCTGGAACTCGAAGTAGACGACCCACCCGCGCTCGAACCGACCATGGAGAACGCCCGCAACACCGCAGCACGCATGTTCGGCGGCGTCTTCCAACGGCAGATGATCCATGCCGAATCGCTTGACGGGATCCTGCATGCAGACGGCGAAGCGGTAGACCGATAGAGGCGTGGTCGTGTGCGGCCATCCTTTCTCAAAACGCCGTTTTCAGGGAGCTGAATCTCGAGCGCTATCCCCCGAGCCAACGCTGGTAGGTTTATCTACCGGACTGCCTGCCCCTAAATCGTCCATCGCCGGATGACCTTTGACGACTGCTGCCAAGTCCTGGTGGTCGATCTGAAACACTATTGAAAGTGCTTCATCGTCATCTCGCATAAGGATGTAGCTAGCAAAGATCTCTACTTGCCTTGTTGTAGTGGAAGTTTGCACTCCCATACGCCATCCAACTTTCACGAGAGCGTATTTTGAGTTGATTTCCTGAGCTTCGAGCGAATGAACCCTTCTCTCGAACAATCCCATCGAAGAGAAGTAGGCTTTCATCTTTGGAATAAGCTTCAAGAATGCGTCTCGTTCGATGGCTTGGACGCCGTTGAGGCCCCCGAACATGAAGCGGTCTCCATACAACGCCCCGATTGCTATTACGTCTGAAGATTGATTGGCCGTCTCAAATCGTGAGAAGAACTGGATTATCTGCTGATCCATATTTACTCGCTCCTCCAACAGAATTCCGCACTTTAAGTAGCGCAGTGTGCAGCCTAGAACCTTTAGTATTATATCACATTTCAGCTCTTTTAAACAATCTGTTAGCGCATGCCCTTCCGCTGTAAGCCAGCCGTCCGTAGACACTACTGCGTGTTTTCGCTGGGTGATATGGACTGCGGCGGGCGTCGCCAATCGTATCGGTTTGGATCAGCAGCCTACAGACATCAACCCTTTCTGATTCCCAGCAAGCAACGGCGATGGTCGATCTACACAGCCTGAAAAGTCTGGTTGTCGGAAAGAGCCGAGGCAAGACCGCCACTGACTTCGTTGACTATGAGTCTTCCGGTTCGGATGAGGAGAGGTCATAAAGGTCGAAGTCCAACTCAAGCTCTAAAGCAGCAAGTGCGCTGATGTCGGCTTTGTTGAGTCCAAATCCCGGATACCCGCCTTGGAAGTAGCCCACCAGCTGCAGCATCCCGCCGTGCTCGTTGGAAACAGCAGCGAACGCTTTCGCATGATCTTGAAGTTGTTGGAGAACGTCCCTAACGTGTTCCTCTAACGAAGCAGATAAGGAGAGGCGTGAGTCGAGAGACCATCGACTGAAGTTGTATTCAGCTCCGGTGCGTGGATTGGTCTCTCCCTTTCTCCAAGATCGGTTGGGAAGGATACCAACAAGCCGGGAGATGTCCAGTGGATCGAACTCCCCCGAAATAGTGAAGTAGGCCCTCTGCTCATTGCTGTGGTTCATGTGCTGGATTTTTTCACCCGTCAGCCATCCTGCAAAGTCAGCGTTTTCGGCAATGAAGATCATCCGGTAGGAAGTCGGCTCATCCCGAGATGCGCGGCAACCTTCTCTTCAAGCAGTCCAACGAGTTCCGGGTCCATGTAGGCGAAGTCGTCCGCAATGCCTAAGACGATGAGGCGTTTCCCGCGAAGACCCTGACCGAAACGCTGAGTCAATCGGCGACGGTGTACTCCCTCCATCGCAAAGATCACCTCTGCCCATTCAATGAGGTCAACAGAAATGATCGTCTCTGCGTCGGGACTCGTTCCAGCAGAAAGTACTTCATAGCCTTCCCGCCCTGAGAAGATGGCCTCAGCGGTGGGACTCCTCAGTCGGTTCCGACTACATACGAACAACAGATTCATCACTACCTGATGCTACCCGCGTGGCCTTCTGCCGGTGGTGCTCCCTACAAGTCCGGTTTGCGGAAACTGCGCGTGCGGGTCGAGTAACAGCGCACCGTCGGTTTACAGTGAGCCAAGTCGTCTCTCGCGGCGTACAAACTCCTCATGAATGAGACTTTTCAAAGTACGGTCTGCATTGTTGGCGGAGGCCCGGCTGGCATCGTCCTTGCGCTGCTGCTTGCACGGCAGGGGATCGAGGTCACCGTGCTTGAGAAGCACAAGGACTTCAATCGCGATTTCCGCGGCGACACCATCCACGGTGCGACCCTGCGCGTGATGCAGGAGCTTGGCCTGCTGGATGCGCTGCTCAAGGTGCCGCATCAGCAGTTCGACCACGCCTTTGCCTCGCTCGGCGAGCGCAACTACCTGATCGCAGATTTCACGACGCTGCCCTCGCCGACGAACTTCATCGCGCTCATGCCGCAGTGGGACCTGCTTGACTTCCTGAGCGGGGAGGTGCGGAGACACCCAAACGCGCGCATCCTGATGGAGCACAAGGTCACCGGCTTGTTGAACAATGAGCAGACGGGGCGAACCCTGGGCGTCCACGCGGAGACTCCGGGTGGCGCGGTCGAGATTCGCGCAGCACTCACGGTGGGGTGTGACGGCCGGCATGCCATCACGACGGATGCCGCG
Source organism: uncultured Novosphingobium sp. (assembly GCA_964658845.1). Lineage (GTDB taxonomy): Bacteria > Acidobacteriota > Terriglobia > Terriglobales > Acidobacteriaceae > Terriglobus. Next base: position 24,186 of record CBAAAE010000015.1, read on the forward strand.
CATCTGCAGCGCATCGAGCACGGCTCGCCCATCGACGTCCTCTGGTTCCGCCTCTCGCGCCGCGACGACGATCCGGAGACCGCGCTCGGTAACCTCAACTACGGCCGCATGATCGTCATGATCAATCGCAAAGACTACTTCCAGTGCGGGTACATCATTCGCAAGGAGAGCTTCGAGACGCAGATCAAACCCGCCGGTTTGGAGGCCTTCCGGCAGGATCTGGCCACGCTGGTGCCGTTCCTCGGCACACCCGGCCCTGACGGCAGGTCCCGCGCGGAGGAGATTCAATCGTGGGATCAGCTTTCCCTGCTGCCGGTGCAGGTCAACCGCTTGCGGAGATGGCATCTGCCTGGCCTGCTTTGCATCGGGGATGCCGCGCATGCCATGTCGCCGGTCGGCGGGATCGGCATCAATCTCGCCATTCAGGATGCGGTGGCGGCCGCACGCATCCTGGCGCCGGTGCTCCGCTCAAACCAGGACAGCGGCAAGCCAATCGCCGAGCATTCGCTTGCGCGCGTTCAGCAGCGCCGCCAACTCCCCACCCGGATCACTCAGGCCTTCCAGGTCACTGTCCACCGCTTCCTTAATCGATACCTCGGAAAATCCGGCCCCCTGCGAGCTCCCTTTGCGCTCAGGATCTTGAGCCGCAGCCGGCTCTTCCATCGAACGACTGCACGCTTTATAGGGCTGGGCGTCCGCCCGGAACGCGTCCACTAAACCCGCCCTCGCGTCTGTCCTTCATGTTTGTCCGCGCAGTAGTCACAGACGAGGACGGTAAGATCGTCGCTCTGGGACACGGACCATTGCTGGACGGCGGAGATGATGCGATCTGCCGTCTCAGCAGGCTGAAGGCTGGCAGTCGCCTGCAGCAGGGCGCTGAGTCTTCCCTCCCCGAACTCCTCGTCACGGGCATTCACCGCCTCCAGGATGCCGTCTGTGTAAAGCAGCAATCGATCCCCTGAGGTGAGTGGGTGCGACACGGTGGTGTAGGTCGCGAAAGAGAACGCGGCCAGCATCAGGCCATTCTCAGCGAACCGAATGACTTCATTGTTCCGAAGGAGCAGCATCGCCGGATGGGCGGCAGCGGAGTACTTGAGTTCCGCGGTTTCGGTGTCGACATAGACATACGCAGCGGTGACGAATTGTCTCTGGGTGTTACCCAGCAGAATGGCGTTCATCCCGTTCAGCAGGGCTGAAGGATTCCTTGCATTTGCCACCTGCGCCGCTGCTGCCAGCTTGACCATGGAAGCGATGAGAGCCGCCGGAACGCCATGCCCGGATACGTCTGCGATCAGGATGCCCACCTGTTTGTCGTCGGCGAGCAGGAAATCATAGAAGTCGCCCGCTACGGACGTCATCGGCAGGTAGCGGGTAGCCACGTGGAAGCTGGTCGAGGCCGGCAGTTCGGCGGGAAGGATCGACTGCTGAATGCTTCTCGCGATCTCTAATTCTTTTTGGATGTTGCTGAGTTCCTGCTCCTGGGCCAGGGCCCGCCGGCCAGCCACGACGCCCAGGCAGGCTAGCAAGACCACGAAGCTGAAGGGCTCGATATTGAAGTAGTGAGGAAACTCACGAGCGATATTGTTGTAAAGCGCGCAGGTACAGAAGAAAAGCACGCCCCAGCGGATGACTGCCGCGTCACGGCCTCCGCGTTTCACGCGCAGCACGGCGATCAGAAGCACAAGGAGTGCACCGATCACGAGCAGGCCATTCGCGTTATCGATGTACCTTCTGTAGCCCAGAAAGAGTGTGGCAAGCGCCAAAATCGCCGCGACCGGCCAGATGACGTTACGCAGGATTCGGCCCAGCGTCCCAAGCAGATCCAGCGCTTCAAAAAAGAAGAACGCCGGGATTGGAACAAGAAGACCGATAACCAGAGCGACGCGGCTCAGGGCGGGTGCACGTACACCGAGGTTGAAAAGAGGCTGGTACTCCAGCACCATGTGCACACCGTAAAGGCCGGCAAACACCGCAAACCACAGCAGCAGGGGATCAAGCCTTCGACGTAGCAGCGAGAAGCCGGCGGCAATCAGGCCAACCGTCGTGATCGCTGCTCCAACCAGCAGGAAGAGCTGGCTCTGATTGAAGATCCGAAGAATGACACTGCGGGCGAAGTGCGGGTCAGGCTCGATCATGCAGGGACCACCCTCGTTCCGGGAAGCTATGCGGACTCTGTCACCCGAGGGCTTTCGACTTCGCCTCTGCGCCGCCAGAAGTAAAAGGCCATGAAGATCGACAAGATGAAGAGGCCGGCACCGAACTCGTTCGCGACGTAGTTCGTCCGCTTGTTGTGCACCGTGAGCGGATCGAAGAAGGACTGGATGAAGGTGTTGTGTGAAGCATGTAGCAGGACGCAGGGCCAGATGCTGCCCGATTTGAGGCGCAACCACGTCCAGACAAAGGTCAGAAGCGGCAGCATGACAGTCAGCAGTGGGAGGTAGAACCAGACCGGCGTATCACTTTTGTAGTCGGCAAAAAGGATGATTGGATAATGCCAGATCGCCCAGATGAGCCCGGTCAGTGCGGCGGTCGCGGCGAAGCCCCGCTTCTTTGCGAGTTCGGGAACCAGAAAGCCGCGCCACCCGATCTCTTCCCCCAGGACAGTGGCGGTATCGCGTATGACAGCGAAGGTTGCGGTGAACAGGAAGTAAAGAGTGATGCTCATCCAGTTTGGTATAGGACCGAGACCGAACGATTGCGTGACCCTGCCGACAAACTCCTTGTTATAGAAACCGCCGAGGTCGGTAATCCAGACAAACCCGTAAATCACGGCTGCATAGGCCAGTGGAATGAAGTAGCCGATCGCCTCGTAACGCCCGCTGCCCCAACTCCAACCAAGCGTTTTCAAGTCACGGCCCAGCAACCTGCAGGTAAGCAGCGCGGCCAGACCCGGCGACCACATCAGGCCCGCAACGTACCCGCCCCACCCCGCACCCATGTGACCCGAACGGATGATCAAGAAGTAGAAAACGGAACTGAACAGCAGGGTAAATAGAAGAAACGTGGGGATAGGGCGTTTGCTCATGCGTCCTCGCTGGCCCATACTGGATTCGCTGCACAGCACTATAGTTCCAGCTCGCCGGCAAGAGCAATCGGCGAACCCAGCCTCTGCGTGTCAACGCGCCCTGACGCCGCCTTTTCCCAAGACTTCTGCGTTCAATTGGCTGACGGCCGCTCCACATGGTCAATCACGAAGTACTGGACAGGTCCGTCCTCCGGCACAAGCCGCAAACCGAGCTGCTCTTTGACCGCCGCAGGCAGCGACGGTAGATCATGCAGTTCCGGAGGCAAGCGATCCGGATCTCCATGTGCCGCCTGTTCCGGCAGGAACGCCAGCTTGAAGTCGAACGTACCCGCCAACCCGGTGCGGTCGATCACCGGACGTTCCTTGTCCTGCGTCTGCTGCCCGAGAAACCAGCACAGGTAGGCCATCGACACACCGTGGCCTCGGTACTCACCGGGACCAACCGGTGTCATCGGAATCTCCATGCCGGGTCCCGCCGGGTTGTTCTGCATCTTTGGTGCTGCTCCGTCGACCCGCAGGGCAAACACTTTTCCGGCGCGATCCACTGTGTGCATCTGCAAGCCGAAGCGGTCCGCCAGCAACGTGCGAAACATCGCCTGCAGCTCCTCTTTGCTGTGGACACCATCCGCGTGCGCCTCGATGTCGAAGAACTCGTCATCCAGCCACTTGGGGCCGCCCTCAACTTGCCGCACCGGCACCTTGTACATTAGCGCCACCATCAAGCGAACTGGAAAGTTCTGCGCGAGGTAGCCATTGCCACCAGGCAACGGCCGGATCATGCGATTCACCGAGGGACCCTCGGCGTGCGAAGGCTTGATCACGGCCACTTCAAAGGCCGGCTTGCCGACCAGGCCTGTGCTTGAATCTTGCGCCGGCAATGAGAGCGCAGCCAAGGCTCCCAACACTGCGCAGCAGCACATTCTGAACGCGGTGGCGATCATGCTCTCTCCAAGAGACTTCGTGCGGGCATTCTAAATCTTGTGTTCTACACTGCAGCCGGGTCTTCCATTTAGGCGAATCGCGGGATTCGTTGGAGCCTGGCGTCCGACCGAAACACATCTTTTACCGCCAGCCTCCCTAGAAGTCGCTATGCCAAGGCGGATGGTGTGCCACGACCATCGTTCTGTAAGTAGCCATCTTCGCGAAGTGGGCGCTTTCCTGTTCCGATCGCTGACGACAATTGGACTTGGCCCGCTACGAAACGGAGCTACTTCGCGAGGCTTTCACATCAGCTCAAAGTTTTTGACGCTCGTTCGCGTATCGAAGCATCTACGTGGTTGGACGTGCGAAAGTCACGGCCCGGTCGGTAGTCCGGGCGGCGCATTGCGTTCGTGCAGCTTACCTCGTCAAGATGAGGAGCAACCTGTACGTCCTTTCCCCACCCTGGGGAGAGGAGCGTCTATGCAATCCGCGAAGTGGATTATCGCCTTTATCGCCGTTTTCAACTTTGGAGGTTTCGTAGCGGATGCGCTCGTGCCTGCCACGTCCAAACAGCATCTGTGGAATCCGCGGTGGCCTCCACATGCCAAATTTCATAATGGGCAGACGATGCTCATGGGGATTCTAAGCGGGTCCATCTCGCTGGCTGTCCTGTTTGGCTTCCGACCTCTTACGCTCCCGCTCTTCCTTCTCGGGGCTGCGATTGCGGCAAACTACTTCATCGCAATGCTTCTGGCCTCCATGTTCCCTGGTACCGGTTGGATTGATCCCGAGTTCGCGGCGGAAACAACTCGTCCGCTGAGCCTCGCTCCCCAACAACTTATCTGCTCTGTCATATGCAGTTTCGTGCTTCTCGCGGTCTGTCTGGCCGTTTTCGCGAAATAACCAGCCGATCAGTGGGCGCGTTTCGAGCGCACCCACTGATCGACATTTGTTGGGTTAACAGGAAACGTCTTTCGCTTGAGTCGTCGTGCTGGTCCGCCCGCCGTCCGCGCGAACTGCACGGAAGTCTTGTCGTCGGCAAGCTCGTTGACTTGCGCCGGACTGTCGATAAACGCCCGCGCTGTCTCTGCGGAGTCTCGGCGGCCTATAATCTCATCGTCTGCAATGGCGCCCGAAAGCGGCGTTCACGAAGGAAATTCTGCACGAAGGACTCTCATGGCAACCGATGTCGTCATGCCCCAGATGGGTGAATCCATCACAGAGGGCACCCTCACCAAGTGGCTCAAGCAGGTTGGCGAAAGCGTCGCACGCGACGAACCGCTCTTTGAAATCTCGACGGACAAGGTTGACGCGGAGATTCCTTCGCCTTCTGCGGGGGTTTTGAGGGAGATCAGGGTCACGGAGGGCAGCACCGTCGAGATCAACTCGATTGTGGCCGTGCTCGACGTGGAAGGCAGCGCGCCCGCGCCGGTCTCCGCCGTGCCGCCCGTGGAAGAGGTTCCAAAGATCGACGCACCGCAGGCAGAAGAAGCTCCCAGGGCAGCAGCACCTGCTTCCCCCGCCCCCACTGCACCTGCTCCCTCTGCACCGGCGGCTTCCGCAGCCAGCACCGACGTGTTGATGCCGCAGATGGGTGAGTCGATCACCGAGGGCACCATCACCAAGTGGCTCAAGAAGGTGGGCGATACCGTCCAGCGCGACGAGCCGATCTTCGAGATTTCGACCGACAAGGTGGATGCGGAAATTCCGTCGCCGGTGTCGGGCACGCTGACCGAGATCAAGACCCAGGAAGGCTCTACCGTCCAGATCAATACGGTGGTTGCGGTCATTGGCGGCGCTGCACCGGTCGCTGCCAGCGCTTCGGCACCAGTCGCGCCAGGCGATCCGACTCCTGCCACGCCAGCAGCAGCCGCACCATCCAGCGCAGCAATCGAAGTCACGATGCCGCAGATGGGCGAGTCCATCACCGAGGGCACCATCACGAAGTGGCTGAAGAAGGTGGGCGACACCATCCAGCGGGATGAGCCGATCTTTGAGATTT
>CBAAAE010000016.1:0-29227 GCA_964658845.1 uncultured Novosphingobium sp.
GCAGCTTTTTCAGCGGCTCGGCGAACGGGCTGTCTTCCGGCTTCTGCGTTGCCAGCCCCGTAACCTGCTTCAAGACCTGGTCCATCACCACGCGAGCCTGTACGCGTCCGTCGGTGACGCCTGAGCTCATGGCCTCCTGCAACTGCGCAAACACGGCAGGCAGCTTGTTCAGGCGTGCAATGTAGTTGTCGTAGTCCTGCTCCGTGGCGAACGGCATGACCGCGATGACCTTCAACACGAAGGTCTGCGGCCCATTGAACTGGTCGACCGGCATCTCCCATTCCTTAAATCGCGCGCCCTCCTGGTTATCAATCAGGGTACGCAGCAGGAGCTCAGAGGAGAGGCGCTCCTGCTCCGGCAGACCGGCGGTGTCGATCGCGCCAAGGCGAGTGATGAAGTCGAGTTCACGGCCCATAGACGCGTTGAAGGCAGCAGCAGTGTAGTCATGCCACACGTCGTTGTAGCGCGGATCGCCGAGGAACGTTGCGGTCTCCGGCGATGTCTTCAGAACGTACTGCCAGTACTCGTCAAACAACTTGCCCAGTGCGCGTGAGCGCTCGGCCGGGGATGCGGGCGCTGTGTTCTGCGGGGCTGGTTGCGCGATGCTGCGGGTCTGGGCAGGCGTTCCAGCGATGCAAAGAGTGGCTGCAAGCGCAGCGCAGGAAAACGGGAAGAACAGGCGCATGAAGAAAGCACTCCAAAGCCGCAGTGTATCGTGCTGCGGCTTCTGGAGTGTCTTCCAGCGCTATGCGGTGGCCATCACGGAGAAGGTGTCCAGCATGCGGTAAAGCGTTGAGCGGCTGATGCCGAGTAACTCGGCCGCTCGCAGCTTGTTGCCGTCGCACCGGCGCAGTACGGAAAGTACGTGGCTGCGAACGACGTGATCGAGCCGCCATGCGCGGAGATCCATGCGCTCGGGGGAGGACATTGTCTGAATCGGTAGGCTCTGCGTGCTCACAAGCAGATTATCGGCCTCTAACGCTCAAAGCTGAGCCATTCCGCAGGAGCACCGGCAGGCATTGACGCACCCGTACACCTGCGGCGCTGTCGGGCAGCGCGTATCCGCATACCGTGGCACTGCGGGCGGACGGTACCCGCATACGACTGCGCTGTCATCCTTCGCTGCGCTCAGAATGACGTCAGCTGACGGTTCAACGACAAAGAGGAGGCCGATGCCTCCTCTTTTGCCTTCAAAACCTACCAGGACTTAAGCGTTTGCCTTGGCGCAGTACGCGTCGAAGGCACGCGCGAGTTCCTGCGCAATGGCCGGTGCATTCGCGCTTTCAATCGCCGAGCGCTGCATCAGGTAGACGAGTTGGCCGTCGCGCATGATCGCAATGGCGGGCGAGGTCGGAGGATGTCCACCGAAGTAGCCGCGGGCCTTTTCGGTGGCTTCGCGATCCTGCCCGGCAAAGACGGTCACGGCGTGATCGGGCTTCTGCGTGTGCTGCATCGCCATGCGAACGCCTGGCCGCATCTTGCCGGCGGCGCAGCCACAGATCGAATTCACCACGACCATCGTGGTTCCGGACTGTGCCATCGCTGCGTCCACTTCTGCAGCGGTACGAGCTTCCTCAATGCCGGCGCGCGTCAATTCCTCGCGCATCGGGATCACCATAACTTCTGGATACATGCTTCCTCCAAGCGACCCCGCGTTGGCAGGACCGTCAGCATTCATTCTAATCGCAAGCGCGTACGAGCGTTCGATGGGTCGCGGGCGGACCATGCTCGACGCTGGTAGGCTCGGATGCGTGGAGATGCAGCAGAACATACCGCTCGCGCCGCTGACGACATTCGGCATCGGCGGCCCGGCGCAATGGTTCGCCGCGGTCACCTGCGAGAACGACGTGTCCAGCGCCGTCAACTTTGCGCGGGAGCATGGCCTGCCGCTGCTCGTGCTGGGCGGCGGTAGCAACCTGCTGATTGCCGACAGCGGCTTTCGCGGCGTGGTCCTGCACATGGCCATGTGCGGCATCGAGGTCAGTTCGCTTGAGGATGGCGCCACGCTTGTAGCAGCCGCTGCCGGCGAAAGCTGGGACGGCCTGGTGCAGTTTGCTGTCGATCGCGATCTTGCCGGAATGGAGTGCCTGGCAGGCATCCCCGGTACTGTTGGCGGGACCCCCGTGCAGAACGTGGGTGCGTACGGGCAAGAGGTCGCTGAGACGGTCCGCACCGTCCGCTGCTTCGACACGCAAACATCGTCGTTCGTGGAACTGTCGAATGCTGACTGCGGTTTTGCCTATCGCGCCAGCCGGTTGAACACCGCGGAGCGCGAACGCTATATCGTGACCCGGGTCGATTTTGGATTGACGCCGCACGGCGCGCCGAAGCTGGCCTATGCCGACCTGCGCAAGCACTTTGCAGGGCAGGCAAGACCCTCGTTGCGCGAGACGGCGGAAGCCGTGCGTCAGATTCGCCGAGGCAAGAGCATGGTGATCGATCCAGCCGATCCCAACACCCGCTCCGCTGGGTCATTCTTCCGGAACCCGGTTGTTGCGGAGGGATTGTTGGCGAACATCTCGGAAGCAGCAGGCGTTCCGCTGGCGGACGTGCCGCGCTGGCCGGCCGCTGACGGCCACGTCAAGCTGCCAGCTGCATGGCTGCTGGAGCGCGCTGGTTTCGTGCGTGGATACGCCATGGGCGAGGCGGCGATATCTACCCGCCACACGCTGGCGCTGATCAATCGTGGGGGAGCTGCAGCAGTGGACATCCTCGCGCTGAAAGACCGCATTGTCACCACGGTCGAGCAGCGATTCGGCATCACGCTGGAACAGGAACCGGTCGCGGTCGGCTAGGCTTATCTGCGCATCGCAGGGTTACGCCGGGCCCGCGCCCGTCCTTTCGAGTACCTGAAGCATGGCCAGCCGCTCGTCGCGCAGGACTTCGGCGGGCGGTCCCTGAGCTACGATGCGGCCGCCTTCCAGCCGCAGCACATCGTCCGCGGTGGTGCTGGCTTCGGCGATGTCGTGCGTGACGGACAGGATGGACATGCCGCTCGTGTGCTGCCAGGTCCGTAACTCGGTCAGCAGATCCCAGCGCAGGCTGCGCTCGAGGCCGGTCAAAGCCTCATCCAGCAACAGCAGGCGCGGCCTGGATGCAACGGCACGAGCCAGCGCGATCCTCTGCTGCTCACCGCCGGAGAGTTGGTGCGGAAACTTGTGTGCGAACGCGGTGGCGCGGAACTGCCCCAGGAGCCGGTCGGCTTCCCCGCCGCGGCGTAGCTGCCGCACATCGTTGCGCGCGTGCAGGCCGAACAGGACGTTATCTTTCGCGGAAAGGTGCGGAAACAGCAACGTCCGCTGCGACACCAGTGCAAACCGGCGGAGATGTGTCGGCGTGCGCGAGAGGTCATCGCCATCGCAGAAGAGACGCTGCTCCAACGAAGGAACCATGCCGCAGAGTGCGTGCAGGATCGTAGATTTTCCCGCGCCGGATGGACCGAACAGCGCTGTCCAGTTTCGCTTCAGGGAGAAGTTCAGGTCGAGAGCCAGGATGCCTGCCGTTCCGACCAGGCGCACCTCAAGAAAAGCGTCTATATCTCTCCGGACGAATGCCGTCATATGCTTTCCGAGGCTCTCTGCAGAGAGCGCGCGGGCAGCAGGTAGATGACAAGCAGAGCGGCTGTGGTGGCGAGCAGCAGGAGCCACGCGATCTGGTTTGCGGCGCCGAAGTTTCCGCCTTCCACCAGATCGTACAGCGCCACAGAAAGGGTACGCGTGCGGCCCGGGATGTTGCCCCCAAGCATCAGCACAACTCCGAATTCACCCACGGTATGCGTGAAAGTGAGCACCGCAGCCGTGATGATCGAGTGCTTTGCCAGCGGCAGAGCAACATAAAAGAAGCGCCATACGGGCGACGCGCCCAGCGTGCTTGCGATGTTGAGGTAGGACTTGTCAATGCTCCGAAGACCGGCAACCACCGGCTGCACGGCAAATGGCAGGCTGTACAGCACAGAGCCGACCACAAGGCCGGTGAATGAAAACGCCAGGGTGTGACCGAGCAGGCCTGTGATCGAGCGCCCAATGGCCGTTGTGGGTCCAAACTCGACCAACAGGTAGAAACCCAGGACGGTGGGTGGCAGCACCAGCGGCAGCGCGATCAGGGCTTCCAGAACATGCCGGAGACGGGTGGACGCAAATGCGATCCAGGCAGCTAACGGCAGGCTGATGACGAGTAAAATCCCCGTCGTCACTGCGGCAAGGCGCATCGTTAGCCATAGTGCTTCCATGACAATCCTCTGACTGTGGAACAAGATACCTTGTCTCGCAAGGATGATTCACGGAGTGGTTCTGCGGCACTTACTATTCTGCCTTCAGCAGCCCAAGCTTTGGAAGATTTTGCTGCACTTCATCACTCAGCATGAAGGTCAAGAGGCGGTGCGCGCCATCGCGATTGGGCGCCGCCTTCAAAATTACGGCACATTGCCGAATCTCGGGGTACTGCGACATGGGGAAGAGGACGAAACTGCCTTCGGTACGGTACTTGGGGGACATGGCAATGGTTTGAGAGATGATAGCCAGCTCTGCATTACCACTGAGCGCGAACTGTGCGGCCTGCGCTACGCTCTCCGCCTGTACGATGTGCGGCGCCACATTCGCATAGACGTTAGTCTTCTTCAGCACGGCCAGTGCGGCGCGCCCATACGGTGCACGATCGGGGTTGGCGATCGCGACGGATTTCAAATCCTTGCGTTCAAGAGCGTCGACACTGAGCGGCTTGAAGCGTGAATTGTTCCTCGCATAGAGCACAAGCAGACCCCTTGCGTAGAGCGTGGGCTGCAGGGTCTCGGTCAGCTTCGCCGAGACGACCTGCTCGGCAAAGTAAAAATCTGCTGAAAAAAATATGTCCGCCGGCGAACCGTTCTGCAACTGCTGCGATAGCGCCGCGGAGGAGCCGTAGGAAATCTTCAGGGAGAGGCCTGTCTGTCGCTCGAAGATGGGTCCTGCCACTTCGAAGACCGGCTGCATGTCGGCAGCTGCGTCGACGTGTACTACGTTAGCCTGCGCCTGCATCGTCAATGCAAACATCGCCGCGCCCGCACTGAAGAGCAGCGCAGCAAACAGGCCCCGCGCTGCTTTGCGGTAACCTGTAATTATCCATGTCATTGCATTCACATCAGCTACGATGCATCGGAAGCGGTGAGCGGATAGCTCCGGAAACAGTCTCGAGCGATTTCCGTGATCCCGTAACGGGCGAACTTTATGAGGTGGAATACCCCTGGAGCGAGACTCGCCAGGCGAACCCGGCAGCCAACCGCCCCAACGCGCAGGCGCTTCGGCACCTGTGGGCCGAGAGGCGCGACTCCACCATGTCGCTGGACCAGTCGGGCGTGTGGCGCTATCGAGAGCTGCTGCCCATCCTGAACAATGCAGAGAACGCGGTTACGTTGCGTGAAGGCAATACCCCTTTGTACGATCTGCCGCGATCGGCAAAACTGCTCGGTCTCGACTTCCTGCTGGCCAAGCACCAGGGGATGAACCCGACCGGTTCGTTCAAGGACACGGGTATGACGGCCGCGCTCTCCGTCGCAGCGGAACGCGGCTACCAGTGGGTGGCATGCGCAAGCACCGGCAACACCTCCGCCGCCATGGCAGCGTATGCCGCGCGCGCGAACCTGCGTGCCATCGTCTTCATTCCTGAGGGCAAGATCGCCTGGGGAAAGCTGTCGCAGTCCATGGATTACGGTGCTTTAACGGTGCAGTTGAAGACCGATTTCGACGGCTGCGTCCGTATGCTGGCCGAACTGGTTCGCACCCATCCCATCTACCTCCTGAACTCGGTCAATCCCTATCGGCTGGAGGGCCAGAAGACACCTGCGGTCGAAATCTGCGAGCAATTGGATTGGCAGGTGCCGGACCATGTCATCGTGCCCGGCGGCAACCTGGCCAACGGTTCGGCGCTCGGCAAGGGCTTCGGTGAGTTGAAGCACCTGGGATTTATCGACCGCATCCCGAAGATCTCCGTGATCCAGGCAGAGGGAGCGAATCCGCTCTTCCAGTGGTTCACGAACGCCGAAAAAGTGCTGCATCCGGTGACGGCGGATACCCGCGCGACAGCCATCCGCATCGGCAATCCGGCAAGCTGGCGCAAGGCCGCACGCGTGATTGAGGCGACCGGCGGCTGGTGCGAGCAGGCCAGCGAGTCGGAGATCGCCCTGGCCAAGGCTCAGATCGGCGCTGAGGGCATCGGCTGCGAACCGGCAAGCGCCGTGACTCTGGCCGGCCTGAAAAAGCTGATGGCTCAGGGCCGCGTCCAGGCAGGCGAGCGAGTGGTTCTGATCCTGACCGGTCATACTCTGAAGGATCCGGAATACACCATCGACTTCCATAAGGATCTGCTGGCCACCAACATGGCCGAGGCCGCGCCCTATCGCAAGCCGCCGCTCATCCTCGAGCCCGACCAGAACCTTGTGCTGCGGGCGCTGGAAGCCGAAATGGCCGGCAAGGTCTAGGTGGTGGCCACACCGCTGCGCCTGAAATTGCCGGCAACGTCCGCGAACCTTGGACCGGGTTTTGACGCGCTCGGCCTGGCCATGGATTTCGCGTTGCACGTCGTTGCGCGTGAGTCGGAGATCTTCACGGTCCACGCGACAGGCCGCAACGCCGCGCAGTGCGGCGACGTTGCCGACAGCCTGGTGGTGGAGACCTACCGGAGCGTGCTTGAAGGGCAGGGCATCGACCCTCCGCCGCTGCATCTGGACGTGCGGAACGAGATTCCGCTGGGCATGGGCTGCGGCTCCTCCGCGGCGGCGCTGGTGGCGGGCGTGGCGCTTGCCGCTCATTTCGGTTGCCTGGATTGGACGTCGCAGCAGGTTTTAACGGAGGCGTCGCTGCGCGAAGGCCATCCTGATAATGTCGCGGCGTGCGTGCTGGGCGGCCTGACCGTCTCGTCCATGAGCACGCCCGAGGGCAGGCCTGCCGTCATCCATGCGCTCTCCATCAGCCCGAGATCCGACTGGCCGCTGCTGCTGGCGATGCCGGGGATGTCCCTGTCCACGCGCAAGGCCCGCGCGCTGCTGCCCGAGACCTATTCAAAGGCAGATGCCATCTTCAATGTGCAGAACGTTGCCATGCTGACGGCAGCCTTCGCCCTCGGCCGCGGCGATCTGCTGGCAGCGGCTATGAACGACCGCATGCACCAGCCCTATCGTTCGCCTGCGTGTCCGCTGCTGCCCAGGCTGCTGCCGCTGGCAGGCCGTCACGGCATCCTTGGAGTCGCGCTTTCAGGGGCAGGTCCATCGGTTCTGATGATCCTGCAGGATGAGGCTTCAGTGCCCGCGGCCCAGACAGCTGCGCAGGCAGAAGTGGATGCAATGGAGCCACTTGAAGTCGAGTGGATTCGCACCCGAACAGGCCTTGGTGCCATTATGGAACGCTGATTACGATTTGGTTGCTCACGTGCCATGACGTGGGCTTTGCAGGGTGCTACCTTGGCTCTCGTGGATAACCCTGGGGGAGGGTTAATCTGCGGGCGCCCGTCGATCTCTTACGAGGTCCGGGCGTTTCCCTTTTTTGCGGATCCCCTTGTCACGAATGTCTTTTCGGCATCCTGCACGTGCGTATTAGCTGCGTGGATCGGCCCAGTCGCGCAGCGCATCCCCGAGAAATGAAAACGCCAGCACGCAGAGCATGACGGCTGCGGCAGGCGCCATGACGGTATGGGGCGCGTCCAGTAGGTGCGCCCGCCCGTCGTTCAACATGGATCCCCAACTGGCTGCGGGAGGTGGTACACCCAGGCCAAGGAAGCTGAGTGTCGCCTCTGCGAGCACAGCACCAGCCATGCCGATGGCAGCCTGCACGATGACCGGCTGCACGATATTCGGCAATATGTGCCGCAGCAGCAGGCGAAGGTCAGAGGCGCCAAGCGATCGTGCGGCTTCGACATACTCCCGTTCGCGGGCGGCCATTACCTGTGCGCGCACCAGGCGCGCATAACTCACCCAGCCTGAAAGTGTCAGCGCCAGGATCACATTACGTGTGCCTGGCCCCATAAAAGCAACGAAAGCAATGGCCAGCAGGATACCCGGCATCGCCATAAAGGCGTTCATGACGTAGATGTTCAGGATGGCGTCGCGCCAGCCGCCGTACAGACCCGCGACGCTGCCCACCAGCAGCCCCAGCAGCAGCGAGCAACCCACGACCGTCACCGCGACCAGCAGCGACAGGCGGGCGCCGAACAGGGTGCGCGAGAAGATGTCGCGGCCCAGTTCGTCAGTGCCCAGCAGGAAGCCGTGCCCTGGAGGGAGCAACCGTTGTCCCAGGTGCAGTGCGGCCGGGTCGTATGGTGCGGCCCAGGGTGCAAGCAAGGCTGCGGCTGAAAAGACGGCCAGCAGCGCGATCGCCGCCCAACCCATGGATGATCGCATGCCCTATGGTAACGAGAATGCTTTCACTCGCATCGGAAGATGAGACTACTCTAATGGTAAGAACCCAAATGGTACCCCAGGACACATGACATCCAGCCTCCGCATCCTGATCTTCGGCCTGAACTACGCACCGGAACTGACGGGCATAGGCAAATACACCGGAGAGATGGCAGATTGGCTGTCAGCCCGGGGCCACAGCGTGCGCGTTGTGACCGCACCTCCTTACTACCCGGCATGGCGAATCAGCGAAGCGTACCGCGGTCGTGGATACCTCGTCGAGGGCGGCGGATCCATGGGAGATGGCGTAGGCGAGCCGCTGGTCTTTCGCTGCCCGCTGTACGTGCCGGAGAGCGCGTCGGGCATCCGGCGCATCCTGCACCTGGTATCGTTCGCCGTGAGCGCCACGCCGGTCATGCTGAGGCAGGCTTTTGCATCGCCTGACCTGGTATGGACCGTTGAGCCGACGTTTTTCTGCGCCCCTACAACCCTTCTGGCGGGCGCTCTCTCCGGCGCGCCGACCTGGCTGCATGTGCAGGACCTGGAGGTGCGGGCAGCCTTTGATCTGCACCTGCTGCCCGGCAAAGGCGTCCTTCAAAAATGTGCCACTTACCTTGAGAGCGTATTCACCCGGGCCTTCACCAGGGTGTCCAGCATCTCAGCCCGCATGATGGAGCAGGCGCTGAGCAAAGGCGTGCCGGCCGATCGGGCCATCCTGTTTCCCAACTGGGTGGATGTGGACGCGATACAGCCGCAGGACGAGGGGACGCCGAACGTGCTGCGTCGGGAACTGGGGCTGGACGGGAAGGTGATCTTTCTCTACGCCGGAAACCTGGGAAACAAGCAGGGCCTCGATCTGCTTTCGCCCTTGGCTGAGGCGTTTCTGCACGATCCACGGGTGCATTTTCTGTTCTGCGGCGACGGCACCTACCGAGCCACGCTCGAAGCGGATGCCGGATCCTTGCCGAATGTGACGCTGCTGTCCCTGCAGCCGTTGAATCGTCTGAACGATCTGCTCAACGCGGCCGACGTCCACCTGCTGCCGCAGTGCGCAAACATTGCCGATCTGGTGATGCCCTCCAAGCTGACGGGCATGCTTGCCAGCGGCCGGCCAATCCTTGCTACCGGGCATGAGGGCACGCAGGTCGCATCCGTAATCGCTGGAGGTGCGTCGCACACGCCCTGCGGCCTGATCGTTCCGTCCGGTGATCTTGCCGGTCTGGTGGCTGCCGCTGCCGTGCTCGCAGACGATGCGGACATGCGCTCGGCGATGGGTGCCGCGGCTCGCAGGTACGCGGTCGACCACCTTGGACGCGAGCAGGTGATGCTCAAGTTCGAGGAGGATCTACATGCTGCGGTGCGGGAATTCCGAGCCGCGAGTCGCGGTAGCCGGGCAACCAGGAGCTTCGAAGCGCGCTAAGCCCGTCACCTCGCATAGTGGTTCTATATGTTTGCGACTAGGGTATGTATTTCGTTGTCGCAGTTTCGACGCGACGTACTTCGTGTCCGCCGCCCTTCCTGTTCTGCCGGGATAAGTTAAAGCCAGGTTGATGCTGGAGGATGCGTACCCGGATAAGGTTGCAGGTATCGCAGGCTTTCGGCTCGGTCTTGGTGGACGTTTGACCCTCTTGCTAGGCCTGGTGGTTGGTGGCCTTTCCGCGCAAACGCGGCATACGGCGGACGAGCAATACCTCTTCGACGCCGTAGGTACGGCACGCAGCTCTGCAGGCCTGACCGCGCTGTCCTGGAATGATAGTCTGAGCCATGCCGCCGCAGATCACGCGGAGCGCATGCGCAAGGAAGATTTCCTCTCCCACCAGTTTGAGGAGGAGGCCGATCTGCCCGAGCGGGTGGCTGCAACAGGCCTGCGGTTCTCGTTCATTTCGGAAAACGTCGGTGTCAGTGACACCGCGATCGAGTTACAGACGGCATGGATGGACTCGCCGGACCATCGGGAAAATATCCTTGATCCAAAGATCACGATGGTAGGTATCGCCGTTCGCGAACACGCGGGCGCGTTGTGGGCAGTGCAGGACTTCGCGCAACTCGCGGAGATGTCGCTTGAAGCACAGGAGCGGCAGGTGGAAACGCTGCTGCGTGCTGCCGGTTTGAGGAAGGTGGCTGCCACCGCAGCTGCCCGGGCGACGTGCCGGGTATCGACGGGATACGCCGGCAACCGGCCCGCCTTCGTGCTGCGATTTACGTCAACCGACCTGACACACCTGCCGGCGCAGCTTGCTGTTCGTCTGACGCAGGGCGCCTTTTCCGAAGCGGCTGTCGGCGCCTGCGAGCCGGCTCAGAATACGTTCACAACGTACAGCATCGCGGTGGTGCTCTACCGATAAGGTCAACGAACGATAGGCTCAGCGGACTTTCAGCGAGCTGCAAGCAGACCAGCCGCCTCAAGCTCTTCGACAGTGGCTGGCTTCGTGATTTCCATCTGAAGAAGATCGTTCGCGCGATTGAAGTAATTAAAGAGCCCGATGGCCGAGACCAGTTCGATCACTTCACCCTCGCTGAAGTGCTCACGCAGATGTGCGAAGTCCGCGTCGGTGTAAGCATGCGGGTCCGCGGTCATGACCTCGGCCAGGTGGATGGCGAGGCGTTCGCGCTCGTCGAACTGATCGCTGGTCTTGTAGTTGGCCATTGCGTCCAGCTTGGCGTCGCTGCAGCCCAGCTTCTTGGCCATCATGGTGTGCGAGGCCAGGCAGTATGGCGTGCGGTTGATCTGCGATGTGCGCACGACCGCCAGCTCCTTCAGCGCGCGCGGCAGCGTCCCTTCGGCCAGCACCGCCTGCATGTGTGCCCAGGCTGTCGTCATGATGGTTGGCCGGTGTGCCAGCGTCCGGAAGAAATACGGCACGTTGCCGCGTTCGCGAAGGCTGTCGTCGAAGACCGAAACGATCGACGCGTCCACTTCATTACGGTTCATGCGAGAGATACGCGGTTCGCTCATGTTGCCCTCCAGGTGTGCGGCTTTACCCGTATACGCACATGCCAAGTCTAGCGCGAGCGGCCCGCGCTGGCTGCCACGGCTGACGCGTCAAGGATCATCTCAGTGGCGATGCAAACGCAAGCCATCCTTTGACCCGCAACCGCGAGCTTTGTTATAACTGATTAGCGAGTTGAGCCGGCGCCCGCCCGCCGGCACCTCGTTACGTTCCGCAGTAGCTCAATGGCAGAGCATTCGGCTGTTAACCGAAGGGTTGTAGGTTCGAGTCCTACCTGCGGAGCCATCCTTCGCGACTAAGATGGCCTCGCTCCTTGCATTGAGCCTCTGGCGTTCACACACTTGCCCTTTAGTTACAGCCAGTCACAATGCCGTTCTTGACGATAAGGGCATGTCCGGACGCACAAGTGCCGGTCCAACCCGCGGTTCCGCCTGCGCTGAAGGACTTAGCGTCATAGTTGCCGGTGAGTGACTTGTTCACGACTCCACGGCTGGCTGACGTCGTCTCCCCGTTGATCCATGCATCAGCAGTTGAGAAGTCATACCATTGATCCACCAGCGGGATGCTCGGCTGCCCCGGAGCAATGCCCCCGTAGTGCCGCGTCAGGAAGCGGTGGTTCACCTCGTCGATGGTCTCTGTAGCGTAGGTCGTACCATTCAAGCCTGTCTTTGATTCCACGCCGAGCACACCGTGTACGGCGAGATCCGCGCCGGCGATGGATGCGTGCCCGTCCTCGAAGCCTGTGCCTGCTTTGACACCGGTTGCATCAGCCTGAAAGATCGTGTCCCTGCCGTGCCTGGCATCAGCTTCGGGATCGGAGCCGCTTGTGCCTCGCGTATGTACCGTTAGCGATCCGCGCCGCTCAGCACCCAGCCGGACCGTGTAGAGGTCCGCACCCGAGGGGCTCACGCACCACTTGGAATTACGCTCCTGCGGTAAGCCCAGGTTGAAGTATCCGGCCTGCATACACTCACCCTGCCGAGTGGTTAGGCCCAGCCGGGAAGATGGCCCGGCGTTGTAGTCGCCCCTCGCCACATCGAAGCCACGATCACCATTCCAGTTGATGAAGGACTTTCCATCGACGTAAAAACCGTATCCACCGCCTTCGCCTTCCGCATACCCGGTAGCCCGAATGGTGCCACCTTCGATGGCTTCGATGAAGCGCGTACCGTCCGCTCCGTTCCCGTCTGTGACGATGTTCGAACCGTACACGAACGCACCGTCTCGCGATGTGACGCAGGCCTGCGTTCCGCCGGTCATGGTGCAGAACGCATTCACGTGAGTACGCGCAAACGAATTCGTGCCGCCGTTCTGTTTGAAGACCACTCCCTTCGCATTGTTCGTGGAAGAGATGTCGATGTGCGTCCGTTCGCTGTAGCCAGGAACGTTGCCGGGCCACCTGTTCGCTGCGTTTCCAGAGACCGCGGTGTTATCCAGCAGTAAGGCGTTCGCGGTGACATAGTTCGCCACGGCCACGTTGTCATACCGGAAAGCCATGCGCGGTAACTGGTGGATAACGTTGACCGCCGAGTTGTTGCCGGTCCCTTCAAACTGCAGGTTACGAATGCCGCCGGTGGGATCATTCGAGTTCAATGGCTGCACCAGCACAGCGTCGCCCGCACCCGTGTACTTCAGAATGTTCGCGCTGCCGTCGAGCCATTGGCCCATCGCACTTGGAACCATGATCGTCCCCTTGTAGGAGACCGGTGCATTCTGCGGTGGAAGCACCACAGTGCAGGGTTTGCCGGAGCAACTGGCGAACGCGTCATTAATCAGCGTCGCCAGATCCGTAGCACCGGGGCCGGTCTGCGGATGGATGTAGACGAAACCTGCAACGGACTGACTTCGGGCCCAACCCGCAGACATGACCATCAAAAACAAAAGCCGCTTGATCGACATAACTCTTTTGACCCTTCATCGTACGGTTGGGGTTTTCTTTGGATGAGGATCATTCCATCGTCGAAGCCGCCACTTGCCTATAAGGTCTGACAGCCTGGGACGGGTGCGCCAAAGGGACGTGACCTGGGCAGGCTGCAAACCCGGTTCAAAGGGGCCGTGTCACGATGATCAGGCGAACGCAACGTCACGCACGATGCAGAACACCAGGAAGCACCCGGCTGCACACAGCAGAACGCCGACAACGTAGCAGTTGCCATGCGATAGCCCCGTCCTTGAGATGGCGGGCTTGTCTCGCATCGCCCCGAATAGAAAATCCATGGCTAACCGCTGTGTAGAAACACGGAGCAAAAGTGTCCCAAGAATGAGCAGGCCCGTGGCAAACAGCAGCATGGCCCCATAGGAGAGAAGGTCGAGGAAGATCATGGGTGTGATCCTTGGGACCAGCAACAGGGTTGCAGAACGTAGACAGCCAACCAGGCGGCGCAACAGGGATTTCGCACTCCCCAAACCCGCCCTCGTAACCCTGATACTGCTCCCATCTGCGTCAGGAAGATATAAGGACGGGCAGAAAAGCGGCCGGCAGCCTCGGAACGCTCGCTGGCCGCTTTCCCATGCCCTAGAACTTGTAGATCAAGTCTGCGCCCACGAAGAACTGGTTGCGGGCCGTGCCGTTGTTATAGCCAGACTTATCCCACGAATGATCGAACCGGATTTCAGGCCGTAACAGTACGGTGGTGCCAAAATACCTGGTGGCGTACAGCGTGTTTTCCGTGTACTTGGTGGCAATGCCAGTGCGTTGACCCTTCTTATCATTTAGAAGATCGGAGCGGAAGCCAACGGTCAGGTGAGGATTGATCTCCCGATTGACATAGTTCACGATCGCGTACTCCGGCGCAGTGCAGGTTTGCTGGCCAGCGGCGCAGATCGCACCATTCGCACCTGTCTCTGTAGGCACAGGGTTTGCTACATTGCCGGCGACGTTTGGCACCTGGCGCTCGTACATGTACCAGGCTTCTGTTGCGATGTGCCACTGCTTGTTAAAGCGGTGATACCAGGTCAGGTCGTAATGCTGAAGGTTGTTGTAGGCATATTTGCCGTCGTTGATGCCATTTGCGCAGGCATAGAAATTGTCGTGATTACTGGTCGTGGAGTAATTCAGGCAGGCGATCGCGGACGGCTTCCGGTCGTCTGACCACGGTGCAACATCGTGTCCGGCTGAAAGTCCTGCCTGCACGATCCACTGCTTCGTCAGCTTAAGCGTGGCGATAACACCTGTTTCAGTAAATGGATCAATCGTATACAGCAGCGAATGCGTCATGTTGTAGTTGTTCGGAGCTAACTGTGCTTCGATGCCCGGAACCGACAGGAAACGGCCGACGCGGACGTTCAGGCCTTCTTTCACGGGGAAATATAAGTCTGCATACTCCAGGACGGGATCAAAGCCATAACGCCGATTCTTCTGCAGCAATTGTTGACTGAAGTAATCCTTTGCCGTAGTAAAGCGGTAATCATTCCCATAGAACGCAGTGAGATGGTATCCGAAGTCGAAGTGCTTCTTCTGCACCGTGTCGGGAACTCGTTCCACATACAGGACTGCTTGATTCAGAACCACGCTGTTTGGGAACACATCGTAAGACAAAGGAAAGTTGTTCTTGGCGGAGGTGCTGCCATTGAAGCTGGGAGCGATCCAGCCATAGATCTTTGTGCGGTGGTTCTGCAGCTTCAGTGCCGTCATCAGGGGATACGTATTGCCGTCGGGTACACCGATGGCAGGGGAGCCGCCGTAGCCCCAATCGGAGCTTGGATAGGGAGGGGAGTCAAGCGGAGCCTCGAGTGCCCGGCGTTCCGACGGCGGTCCGGCGGGCAGCGTACCCTTCCAGTCGCTGCTGTAGAAGTGGGCAAGGCGCTGGAAGACGTTACCCTGAAGTGAATCTTGGATCGACGCCTGTGGTGCCGACGTCGTTGAGGCTGTAGCCCCAGCTTTCTGCATGGCTCCCGATGTCGTGGGTTCTTCCTCGGGTTGAACGCTGGCAAGGACCGTCTGCGCGTGTGCCGCAGGGTAACTGTACATAAATGCCGCGGCTGCTACTGTTGCGTACAGCACGAGCTTTATTACTTCGTTGTGTCTCATACAACTCCATCTAGCACCAACGGCTGCTTGTGAGCACATCTGGCGCCAGAATGAATGTTATTACTTCCCGCGTAAACAAGTCATAAAGCTGCTGTCGTAAGTTCCTACGTTGGCCATACGACGAACAGCCGCAACTTTAAGTCGCGGCTGTTCGGCAGGCTTGCGAAAAGTGCTAGAAGTCGAGCCGAAGTGCGGCTTGGCCGGTGCGATTGCCGGCGCTCTCAGCGGTCTGTGGTGCGCTCAGCACGCCGAACGTCGATGGATTATCGATCTGCGTGGAAGGCGGTGCAAAGTTTGTATGGTTCAGGACATTGGTGAAGCTCGCCTCAAAGCGCAGGCGAACGCTTTCACGCAGGTTCATGACCTTGGCGGTGCCAAGGCTGACCGCAGCCGTGCCCGGACCCTGCAGGATGCCAACTCCAGCATTGCCGAAGCGACCTGCGCCGGCAGGTGTCGCGGTAAAGGCTCCCAGATTGAAGAACTGCGCACGCGACTGACCCTTGTAGAAGTCCAATCCAACTACGTCTGGGCGAAGGGCAGCACCACGGTTTGCCACGTTGGTGTTGGACTGATCCGCGCTGCTGCTGATGCTTGGTGTGAGCCACGGGCCCGTCTCCAGCAGAGTCACAGTGTTAAGCTCCCATCCGCCCACAGCCCGGCCCAGCAGGCCTGATGTTAGATACGCATGGCCTGGACCGAACGGCAGCTGGTAAGCACCAGAGATCAACGCACGGTTGCGTCGTGTGCCCTCCACGTTGCCATAGCTGCGTGAGATGTTGAAGCGGTCCGCAATCGGTATGCCGTAATTAACTTCTCCTGCGAAGCCAGACGGCACGTCCCCCTGGTTGTCCGCCTGGTTTTTGGCGAGTGTGTAGTTCGCATCAAAATACAAACCATGTGACGAAGTATGGGTCAGGTCCAGTTCAAGCGCCTTGTAGTTCGCCTTACCCGCATTGAAGGTGCTGTAAAGCTGCGACCAGTTGTGATAGGGAGAACGAGGATCCACATAGGGGCTTGCAGTCGTAGTCTGGTACGGGTTGGTGCTTGCAGCGATCTGATTCAGATCTTCCGTGATGCTGAGCCGGTAAGTATGCATGCCAACATAGCTGGCGCGCACCGTATCCGCGTGGGTAAGCTGCCGCTCGACGGTCACGTTCCACTGGTTCGATTGTGGATCGCGATAGTTGGGATCCACGCCCTGATCCAGGCTGCCACCGCCGATTTGCGGCACCAGGCTGTTGCCCGCAGGAGCTGTGTTGGGGAACTGTATTGATGGTTGTCCAGCCGCGTTCAGGCTGTTGGTGTAACTGTGGAGATTCGAGGTCGGATTGCCACTGTTATTGAATGAAAGTGGCCCAAGGTTTGTCATGGTAAAGATGCCGAAGCCGGCGCGAACGACCGTTTTGGTGTCGGCAAAGGGCCGGTAAGCGACGGAAACGCGGGGCTGGAAATTGCCTTTGTAGGTGTTGCGCAGGCTCTGCGGCAAGCCGGCTTGACTTGCCGTTACATAGTTCGTACAGGGCAACGAATTGTTCTGCAGGCTGCAGGCATTAAATGACTGTTGAAAGGCAAGGTTCGAAGCACCGATCTTGTTCTGCGTCAGATAAGCGCTCAGTGCATCCGGTACCACAATGGAGTTTGTACGCTGATCGAAGTTGGCCAGGTTGCCGCCATCTTCCGTAAAGCCCGGCAGCACCTGCCAGCGGAGGCCATAGTTCACCGTGAGCTTCGGTGTTACCTGAAATTCGTCCTGCGCATACAAACTGTACTGCCATGCGGTACCGCCCACGTCGGGGCTTGACACGGCGAAGTTGAGTGTCTGGGGAGCGCCTGTGAGAAAGTCTGCGAAACTGTTGCCCTTGTAAAAGTTCGGCTGAAAGAGGAAGGTGCCGAAGTCATCCGAGTTGTAGACCGGCGCAAAGCTCTCCAGGTCGAAGTACCGCACGCGACGCGCATCCATGCCGGCCTTCAACGTGTGTTTTCCGAGGGAGAATGTCAGATTATCGGTGAGCTGCAGCGTTCGCGACTGGGTCACACCCGTCTTGTCGCGGCCTATGGTCTGAAAGCCCGTGCCGTTGCTGAAATTGAAGGTCGGAAATGCGTGCGTCGCCGGATGCTGGCTGATGTCAACGCCCTGCAGGTTGAGTTGTGAAAGCGCATCCATGCCGGCAATTGGAAATCCCACGGACGTGGTCACATTAGTAAAGCCGAAGCGGAATTCATTTACCAGGTGTGGCGTAATCGAGTAAGTGTGGGATACCAGGAAGCTGCGATTGTGGATGCTGTCCACATCATTGGGCAGCAGCGGGTTCGCGTACTGCGAGGTAATGTTCTTGCGTGAGAAGCGTGCGTAGATGGACTGCTTTGCGTTGATGGTGTGATCGAGCCGCAGGTCGGCACCATCCGTACGAGCCGGTGTTACCTGGAAATGCTCGTAGTTGTAGTTGCTCTGGCCGGAGACATTCGGCAGCGGGTAATAAGCAAGCAGCGCCTTGGCTGTGGCGCTGATCGCCGATGGATCAACCGCGGGTCCACCGATGTCAGACAAATCCCCGGCCCGGTCTGCAACGCTGGGTAGCAAAAATTGTTGCGCGACGGCGGTGGTGCGGCGATTGGCCTCATAGGTGGCAAAGAAGAAGGTGTGATCGTGACCGTTATACAGATGCGGAATCTTGACGGGTCCGCCAATAGACCCGCCAAACGTGTTGAACCGTTTGGGTGCTTTCCCCGTGAAGTTATAAGGAGAAGCGTCGAGCGCATCATTCTGCAAGTACTCGAAGAGACTGCCGTGATAGCGATTGGTCCCGCTCTTCGTGATGAAGGTGACGTCGCCCACCTGGGAGAATTCGGCGCTGTTGTTGAAGGCGGTAACCTTGACGCTGCTGATGCCCTCCTGTGAAGGGTAAGCATCTTGCAGGGCGCCGTTCTGACGGACGTTTGCGGTGGAGATACCGTCCACCGAGAAATTGATCATGGACGAGCTTGCACCGCCAATGGCGATGTTACCGGAGCTGTCCTGCTGTACATTCGGTGAGAGCTGCAATGACCCGAGCGGGCTTGTGGTGGTGGCGCGATTGTTCAGCGGCATTTGCACCATCTCGGCGTTGCTTTTCTCGTCTGCAATGATGCCGTTCTCGGTGTTTACGCCGGTGTTCAGCGCCATCACCTCAATCGTCGTATTCGTGGTCGCAATCGTAAGCGAGACGGGTATGCGGAGGTCCTGCCGCGAGGAGAGCTGCACGCCTTGCACGGCCGCATCGGTAAAGCCGTCGCGATGGATCACGATCCCGTAAGCGCCCGGCTTCAGGTTCTCCATCGTGAACTGGCCTGAGTCGTCCGTAGTGGTCACGCGGTCGCTGTTTTCGCCCATGGAATGGACCTTTACGGTGGCACCCGGGATCACGGAGCCGGTTGGGTCCTGCACCGTGCCGCGGATGTTGCCGAAGGTGGACTGCGCCGCAGCAGACACAGTGAGCACAGCGGCCATGGCGATTGGCGCGAGGACTCGTTGGAAAGCACGGCGAGGAGGTTCAAGATCTTTGCAACTGCTACTCTGGCCGACCGAGAAATTGCCGTGAGTACTTTTAGAACGCGTAGTCATGTGGAGACTCCAATGCTTTGATTGAAGACGCCAAGCCATCAGGATGGCATAAGGGCGACGACGTTCGTGTGAACCCTTATGACATCTTTATGCCGGGTTGATTATGCTTTGATAGAGGTGTGATGACCCGGGGCAGCTACAGGCGTTGGTCGATGGCGGCTGTTATCAGTGTCGCGACAATGGCCGGGAGTAATCTTGCCGTGCACTCACATGTCGGCGTGGCTACGGCCATTCCGGTGTTTATGCTGCTGGCGTTGCTGGCTACGTGGCAGGCGGGTTTCCGCTACGCCATCGTGGTAACAATCGCGGCGACGGCCTGCCTTGATTACTTCTTTACAGAGCCGAGGTATGGCCTGCAGGTAAACTCTGCGCAGGATGCGCTCGCGCTCTTCTCGTTTGCTACGGTGTCACTGCTGGTGAGTCACCTGGGGCGGAGGATCCGGACGGAGCGCAGCCGGCTTGAGACCAAAGAACACGAGCAGCGCGACCTCTACGAGTTATCGCAGAGCATTCTCTTGTCCGACTGGAAGACAGCTCCTGAGGAGGGCATCTGCCGCATCGTGCAGGACCGGCTGAGCCTGACCGGCGTGGCCGTATGGGATGACAAGTCGTCGAAGTTCTGGTCTGCCGGAGACGCGCGGGAGGCAGAGGACAGCCTGCGTGCGGCACTCCGCGTAGGACGCGACTACGACCTGGCAGATCGTAATGAGTATCTGCGGGTGCTGCATTTCGGCACGCGGTCTGTGGGAGCAGTGTTGCTGCGCGGAGGTGCGCTGAGCCCGCTGCTTGTCAGTTCCGTCAGCACCCTGATCGCAAGCAACTTCGAACGAATCCGGGCGCTCCGTGCCGAGGTGCTGGCAGAAAGCGTCACCATGTCCGAGCAACTTCGGACGGCGGTGCTGGACGGACTCGCGCATGCCGTGAAAACGCCGTTGACCACGATCGCCGTTTCGAGCGCAGGCCTGCGTGAACTTGGCGGACTGACGGCGCTGCAGTCTGAACTGGCGAACACGATCGAAGTGCAGGCGCTCAATATCGCCGCCTTGACAGACCGTCTGCTGCGCACGTCCAAGCTCAGCACGCAGGACGTGACGCTGCATCGCAGGATGTTGAACCTGCAGGCGGTGTACGAATCCGCGATCGCTGAGCTGCCCGTTGAACTCAGTCGCAGCCGCATCAGCGCGACCTTTCCGGAGGGGGCTGTTACGCTGGATGGCGATCCCGAGGTGCTGCGTATGGCGTTGGTGCAGTTGCTGGAAAACGCATTGAAGTACAGCCCCGATGGATCGCGTGTGCAGGTTACTGTGCGTTGTACTGACAGCGACGTAAGAATTTCAGTCCATAACACTGGGACTTACATTTCACCAAGTGAGCACGACCTTGTGTTTCAGCGGTACTATCGGAGCCCGTCCACAGGGCACAGCGCGCCAGGCACGGGACTGGGGCTCTCCATTGCGAAGCGCGCTGTCGAGATGCACGATGGATCCTTGAATGTGGAAAGCGATCCAGAGGACGGGACCACGTTCCACCTCACGCTCCCCGGTGGAGGAACATGCTGACCAGTGAAGGTAACATCCTGATCGTGGAGGACGACGCAGCGTTGCGTCATAGCCTGAGCAGTACGCTACAGGCACTTGGCTTTAAATTGATCGATGTGTCCACGGGCGAGAACGCGTTGCATGAACTGCGACATACGATGTCTGAGGTCGTTCTGCTGGATTTGAATATGCCTGGGATTGGCGGCATTGCCGCCTGCCGCAAAATTCGCCTGTTATATCCGCGGCTGCAGATCATTGTTCTGACAGTGCGCGATAAGGAAGAAGACAAGGTACTCGCGTTGGATGCTGGTGCTGACGACTATGTTACGAAACCCTTTCAATTGATGGAATTGGTTGCACGTATCCGCGCGGCTGTGCGGCGTTCGCGCACCACGGAAAGCGATACGGAAAGGACGTTGCGGTTGGGCGAGATTACGCTGGAACCCGCGGAACACCGCGTCTTCAAGTCCGAGATCGAGGTGCACCTGACGCCCAAAGAGTTCGACCTGCTGCACCTACTGATGCGGCACGCCGGCAAGCCGCTGTCTCACCATAGGTTGCTGAGTGCGGTGTGGGGCGAGGAGTACGGCAACGAACGCGAGTACCTGCGAACCTACATGAGCCAGTTGCGACGCAAGATTGAAGACGATCCCTCTGCGCCGAAATACCTTACGACCGAGAACTACATCGGATATCGGTTCCAAGCCAACGACTAAATCTTCAGCCGCGACGCTGCTCGCCTAAAGTCTTGGGACTGTGAGGCCACCATCCAGTACCAGCACGGCGCCGGGCGCATACGGGAGCTTCCCCGTGGCCAGCATCGCCACTGCGGTGCCGACGTCTTCCGGCGTTCCCCAGCGCTTGTCCAGCAGCAAATCGCCTTCCATAAGTGCGTCGTATTTGGCTTTCACGCTGGCGGTCATGTCCGTCGCAATGACGCCCGGTCTCACTTCATACACGCCAATTCCGAACTGTGTAAGTCTTGCAGCCCACAACATGGTTGCCATAGCGATACCTGCCTTGCTGATGCAATAGTCGCCGCGATTCGTGCTGGCCACGGTGGCGGAAACAGAACTGATGTTGATGATGCAGCGATGGTCAGGTGCAGAGGCTTGTAGCTGCATCATCCATTTCGCAACAGCCTGCGTGAGGAAGTATGGACCTTTCAGATTAGTGCGGATCAATTCGTCGAAACTGTCCTCGGAGGCTTCTAGAATATCCGCACGAATCCTCGGCGCGATGCCTGCATTGTTCACAAGTATGTCGAGGCGGCCGAAGTCTGCGGCGATCTCATCGAGTAAGTGCGGGCGATCGGTTGCGCTGCTGACATCGGCGCGAACGTAGATGGCGCGCTGAGTGTCCGAAGTGAAAGCATCGGCTATGTCGCGTAAAGCGTCCTGCGCATCGTCTTTCTCGCGCCGGCCTGTGATGACAAGGTGAAAGCCAACACCCGCAAGCTCTTTCGCGATGCCGAGACCGATACCGCGTGTGCCGCCTGTGACAAGCGCGACCCTGCCGACTGTAGGTACTTCCGGTGACATGATATGACACTCCAGGGTAAGTTAGCGCTCTGTCAGTAGAAGGTGTAGTACTTGTCCTTTGCTAGTCGAGCGAGCAGTAGACCAAGCTCGAGCGTGTGGTAGTCGCCCCACATACTGGATTCACCGTAGGGGATGGCGGCACCAGGTGGCACGTAATCCCAACCATTGGGTCGATGGTAGATGCTGTGGAGGAGTATGCCCTCATGCTGCGAACCCGTAGACAGGTATGGCTCCTGCAGGAGTGTCTGAGCTACGGACAGGCCCGCCTGAAAGTAGTCCTTGCCGTCTTCGCCGAGTGCATGCCCGAGACGCAGCAGGCCTTGTGCGCCGATAGCGCTTGCGGATGAATCCACTGGCTCATAGCTGTTGAAAGGATCGGCTGGTGCTGCCTGCCAGTCACCTAACTTATGCAGCGCGGGCGCGCCGGTGTCCCAGTAGCAGATGCCGTCGAGCGCGCTGCCCTGGTGGATGTAAAAGTCGCACGTGACCCGGGCTGTTTTCTCGACGACGGCAAGCACTTCAGCCTTGGACCTGCCGATGGGCGTGAAGTCACCTTCGTCAAGCGATCCGAGGAATTCAAGCTCCTCCGCGTAGCCGAGCATGGCCCACGCCAGCCCGCGCGTCCAGGTGGAGAAGGGCGAGTAGCCCTGCTGCGTTGAAGGGCAGCGAAAGGTGCCGCTGGCCGGGTTGAAGACGGCCTCGTGGACCGTGCGTCCGCTTAATTCCGGCGTGTCGTAGATGTCTCGACCTTCGCCGTAGAACACGTTGTACTTTGCGGAGGTGAGCGCATGCGTAATGACGCGCCCGAGTAGGTTAGTCGAGCGGTCCTGTTCGCCGAGCAGGGTATGACCCAGCACGTGAGCCACACCGCAGATCCGCACCGTACGCATTGTGTCGATGAACAGGGAATGCGCGCCGTTGAAGGAGTAGACGTAGCCCAGCCCGTCCGGCAGATCGGTCCAGCGCGCCGCCTGCACTGCGCCACTGTTCTTCAATGCGAGCTCGTAGAAGTTCAGCTCCCACGGATCGTGCGGCAGCCTGCCCTCGAGCATCAATCGCCGCAGTTGCCCATAGGTGGAAAGATTGTTGAAGCCGTGGTCGTGTACACCGGTGTGTGTTAGATGTTCTGCCATGTGGCGCAGCGTGTTGCCGCGACCACTCTCCAGCAGTTCGGCAGCGCCTGTCATGTCATAACAAAGGATCGCGTTGCCATAAGCAAAGCCCTGCGTCCACTGCGTCCAGTTACGGCCTGTGTACACGCCTGCACGCGTAACAACTGGCGCGCCCATTGCTGGATCCCAGCGGCGTGACAATCCGACTGTCTTCTCCGAGGCGAGATCGAATAGTTTTGTAACAGCCGGCAGTAAGTCCGCGGGAGTAAGTGCCGCCTTTATCTTCATCGCCGATCCTTCTCTTATACGAGTGAGACGAAACGCTCGACAAGAATCTTCAGAACGTCATCGCCAGGTGTATCCCAGAGCTGCTGGTTGAAGATCTCGACTTCGATGGGGCCGCTGTAACCGGCGGCATCGACGGCAAGGCGTAACGCCCGATTATCGATGACGCCGTCGCCCATCATGCCTCGGCCGAGCAGTACGTCGGGCAGTGGCGAAAGCCAGTCGCAGGCGTGAAAGCCGAAGATACGATCCTGCGCGCGCTCGATCTGCGTGAACACAGTGGGATCCCACCAGATGTGAAACACATCAAGGATCAGGCCGACCTCCTCCGCGGGGTATGGCGCGGCCATCGCAAGCGCCTGATCAATGGTATTCAAGACGCAGCGGTCGGCGGCGTAGACAGGATGCAGCGGTTCCAGGCCCAGGCGCACACCGCGTCCGCGTGCGTACGGCACCAGCTCTGCCAGGCCGTCGGCAACCATGATGCGCGCCTCTGCGATGGGCACGGCAGGGGTACCGCCCACCACCAGCACAAGCGAGTCCGCGCGCAGTTCGGCAGCTTCATCCACGGCGCGGAAATTGTCGTGGATACGTTCACGTCGCTCCCCGGCATCCGCGGCAACAAACATACCGCCACGGCAGACGCTGGAGACATGCAGACCGGCATCGCGCACCAGGCGAACGCATTCCGCAAGGCCTGTTTCCTGGATCTTGTGCCGCCAAAGCGCGATGGATGGAATGCTGTGTCGCAGGCATCCTTCGACGGCCTGCTGTACTCCCCAGTGTTGAACCGTCGCCTGATTCAGGCTAAGTCGATTGAGGCTTGCCATGCCTTACGCCTGCGTCACGACGGAGTCGTCGATCGTGGGAACATCAAGCCATCTACGTTCAGCCCACGACTTCAAGCCGAGTTCCGCAAGCTGTACGCCGCGCGCGCCGTCGACGAAGGTATGCGGGAAGGGGGTGTTAGTGGCCACGTGCCGCAGGAACATCTCCCACTGCACCTTGAAGGCATTTTCGTAGACGGTATTGTCAGGAACTTCCTGCCAGTGCTCGCGAAACTTGAAGGGATTCGGCAGATCGGGGTTCCACGTTGGGCGCGGCGTGTTGACGCGGTGCTGCGTCTTGCAATCGCGCAGACCCGCGATCGCGCTGCCCTCCGTACCATCCACGTGCAGGTTGAACAATTCATCGCGATAGACGCGCGTGGTCCATGAGGAATTGATCTGCGCGAAGATGCCGCCATCCAGTTGGAAGGAGCCGTAGGCCGCGTCGTCTGCCGTGCAGGCGTAGGTGTTGCCGCTCTCATCCACGCGCTCGGGAATGTGCGTGGCGCCTGTGCATGAGACCGCCTTGACCGGCGCGAAGGTGTGATCCAGAACGTAGCGCCAGTGGCAGAACATATCGAGGATGATGCCGCCATCCTCCTCCTTGCGATAGTTCCACGAAGGGCGTTGCGCGGGCTGTCCGCCCCAGTTGCCTTCGAAGACCCAATAGCCGAACTCGCCACGCACGGAGAGCACCCGGCCGAAGAAGCCGGAGTCGATCAGGCGGCGCAGCTTGCGAATGCCGGGCAGGAACAATTTGTCCTGCACGATACCCTGCTTCACGCTGGCCTGTGCAGCCTTCTTCGCGAGTCGCAGCGCCGAGTCGACAGTCGTAGAGAGGGGCTTCTCGCAGTAGACGTGCTTGCCCGCGTCGATAGCCTTTGTGACAAACGTTTCGCGCAGGCCGGTCGTGCCGGAGTCGAAGTAGACTTCATCTTTTTCGTCACCGAGGCAGCGGTCCAGATCGGTGCTCCAGCGTGTGACGCCGTGCGCTTCCGCGATGGCTTTAAGCTTGTTCTCGTTGCGTCCGACAAGGATGGGATCCGGCATCAGGACGGTGCCGTCACCAACGGGGAGGCCACCCTGCTGCCGTATGGCGAGGATCGATCGAACCAGGTGCTGGTTGAGTCCCATGCGCCCGGTGACGCCATTCATGATGATGCCGATGCGCTTTTCTTGCATGTAACTCCTTCTCTCGGTGCCAGGCAGATTTCTTCAAGTGTCTACAGCGATGCCTCGGCGACTACGGCCCTCGGCTTCTTGATCGCGTAGATCGCGACGGACCCGAGGATCGCCGCGCAGGCCATCACCTTCCACGCTGGATCATACGTCCCGTACCTGTCGAACAGTCGACCTGCGATCCACGGTCCCATCCATTGTCCGATCGAGTAGCCTGCGATGATCAGGGCCAGCAGCTTGCCCAGTGAGGTGACGCCGAAACA
This sequence comes from uncultured Novosphingobium sp., assembly GCA_964658845.1. Classification (GTDB taxonomy): domain Bacteria; phylum Acidobacteriota; class Terriglobia; order Terriglobales; family Acidobacteriaceae; genus Terriglobus. The sequence goes on from CBAAAE010000016.1 coordinate 25,690, forward strand.
CTCCGCGGTGACCAGCGGAATCAGCATGTAATCAGCCCCCAGCGAGAAGCCGAAGACGAGCGAAAAGATAGCCGCTGCAACCGGCTGGCCGGCGAGAAACAGCAGCGGTATGGCCGCGCCCAGCAGCAGGTAGAACAGCGCCATAGTGTTCTTCTTGGGGAAACGGTCCGCGACGTACCCCACGATCACACGTCCGCCAAGGCTCGCGGCCAGCAGCAGCGACAGGTAGCGTGAGGCCGCGCCCGACGTGTAGCCCTTGCTCCCGAGAAAAAAGATGAAGTGTTGAATGACTGAGTTCATCGCTCCGATAACAAGTGCTGAACCTACGACGATCAGCCAAAAATTGCGGTCACGCATAGCAGCGCCGATGATGCCGAAGACAGAGTTCGATGCCGTGATCTCGACCGTGAGCGGCGCAGGCTTGCCGTCAGGGTACAGGCCCTTGTCCGCAGGCATCGATCGTGTGATCCAGATGCCGACAGGGATCAGCACAATGAGGATCATGGCCCCAACGATGGACAGCGACGAGCGCCAGCCATACGTTCGAATCAGCCAGTTGATGAGCGGTGGCGCGACCACGCCGCCGAGGCCCAGCCCAAGGTAGGCGTAACCCATGGCACGGCCACGGCGCTCATGAAACCATTGCGCGACCAGCACCTGGTTTGAGATGGGGCCGGCCAAAACGTAGCCGATGACTTCAAGCGTGCACAGCACCTGGTATTGCCACAAGTGCTCCATGAAGCGCATCAGGATCAGCGACACGCCGACGCAGCCGACGCCGGTCAGGATGACGGATCGCGCGCCGATCTTGTCGATGAGAATGCCCGTGACCAGGCCCGTGGGCAGACCGACAATCAGGAAGCCGAGCAGGAAGCCCTGGGTGACCTGCGCCCGATGAAATCCAAGTGCGGCCACGAACGACGGGTAGAAGACAGGAAAGCCATAAAAGATGATGCCGACAGCAAAGAACAAATTAAGAAATGCTGCCGCGACAATCCACCAGCCATAGAAGACTCCTGCGGTTTTCACTGCGCTCACGTGTCCTCGCTGTCTGCTTCGGGTATTCGTTTGCCGGCTGATCGAGCCAATGGTAAGCCAGTTCTGGCGGATGAAGTGCATCGACCGCATGCAGGAGCGGCAGGCCACGACTTCAACGTTTTGCCTTGACGTTGTCGCGGCCATCGTATGCGCCGGTTATGCCGCTTGGCAAGATGCGATCGTTCCGCGTGCCATGATAAACGGGGCACCACCCGGCGCAATCTTTGACACGACACTACAGGGTGTGGCCGAATAGCAGCGCATTCGCTACGCAGACATTCCACAGGAGTACCAGACATGCGCATGACGGCAAGCCTGCTTCGCAGCACCGTGGTCGGAGCACTGGGCGGCCTGCTCTTCGGCTTTGACACGGTCGTGATCGCCGGTACTACGGGGCAATTGACGCAGGTCTTCCACCTGTCGCCGCGCACGCTTGGTCTTACCGTCTCGGTCGCTTTGTGGGGGACGGTGGTGGGCTGCATCCTTGCTGGACCGCTGGGACAGCGGATCGGCGGGCGTAATGCCTTGCGCATCATGGCCGTGCTGTACGTGGTGTCCGCGCTGGGCTGCGCGTTCGCGCCGACGTGGATGACCCTGATGATCTTTCGCTTTATTGGTGGCCTGGGCATCGGCGGTTCGTCCGTGCTGGGGCCGGTCTATATTGCGGAGCTTGCACCGGCCGCGTGGCGGGGCCGCCTGGTGGGCACGTTTCAGGCGAACGTCGTACTCGGCATCCTTGTTGCGTACTGCTCTAATTGGTACATCGCCACGCTTCACCTGGGCGCGTTAGAGTGGCGGTGGCAGCTCGGCATCGCAGTGCTGCCCGCACTTTTGTTCCTGGTGCTGCTGTACACCATTCCACAGAGTTCGCGCTTCCTGATCACGCGCAACAGTCTTGAGGATGCCCTGGCCGTGCTGCGGCAGATGGGCGCGGATGAGCCGGAAGCTGACCTGGAGACGATCCGCCTGTCGCTGCACCGTGAGCGTGACCAGACCAGCGCGCCGCTGTTCACGCGGTCGCTGCGGCTGCCCATTTTTCTTGCAATCACCATTGGTATGTTCAACCAGCTTTCCGGCATCAACGCGGTGCTCTACTACGCGAACGACATCTTTGCGGCCGCAGGTCTGAGCCGGCTCTCAACGTTTTCGCAGTCGATCTACATCGGCCTTGCGAATCTGTTCGGCACCATCTTCGGCATGCTCCTGATCGACCGACTCGGCCGTAAGACGCTGCTGCTGATCGGCGCGGTGGGTACGTTTGCCTGCCTGCTGGGCACTGCCACGCTATTTCGGCTGGGCACGCATTCCGGTGCTATTGTGTGGCTGCTGGTGGGCTTTATCGGCTTCTTCGCCATGTCGCAGGGCGCTGTGATCTGGGTCTACATCTCCGAGATCTTTCCCACGCAGGTGCGTTCGAAAGGCCAGAGCCTGGGCGGCAGTGCACACTGGATCATGGACGCGCTGGTTGCCCTGCTGTTCCCGCTGATGGTGGCGCAGTTCTCACGCGCAGCACCGTTCTACTTCTTCGCTGGGATGACCGCAGTACAGTTCCTCGTGGTGTTGCTTGTCTACCCTGAGACGAAGGGCAGAACGCTGGAGCAGCTAGGGGTACAACTCAGCCGGTAGAACTCAGCCGATGCGTTCCCATTGCACCGCAGCACGCGTGTTGGTCGCCTTGCCCTGCTTACCATCCCACTTCAGTTGCAGGCCGCCTACGGCTTGAGGAGCGCTCCATCCCAGCGACCCGTCTCCGTAGACGCGTGCCACGATGTTCGGTGTGGCGTTCTCGCCGGTGTGCTGCGTCACCGCCGCCCATGGCACCACGCTATTCGCCTTCACGAAGACGGGAATCATGTGGTTCGCGTCAGCCACGATCTCGCGCTTGCCAGTGACACTTTTGCCGCTCCAGAAGTCGTGCCACATACCCGGCGGCAACTGCACGGTGCGCTGTGGTTCGCCCGCGAACAGGGGAGCCACCAGCATGCGATCGCCGATCAGGTAGGCATCGTCCACGCTGGCGAGGCTCGCTTCAGTGGGGTAGTCCATCGCGAGCGCCCGCACGGGTGGCAGGCCTGTGGCCGCGTACTCGGCATAGGCCGCTCGCAGATAGGGCAGCAGTTGCATGCGCCAGCCGATGATCTCGCGGCAGCGGGTTTCCAGATTGTTGTCTGTGTAAAGGTGTCCTTCGTTGTTGCTCTTGCGCTCGATTTGCTTCCACGGCGGATTCTTGATGTACCAAGCGTTCACCATGGCCAGCGGAGAGAAGACAACGGACTGCAGGCGGCGGATCAGGTCTTCTTCGCTGCTGGCGTCGCGTACCTCGGGACACCACAGCAGGCCGCTGAAGCTCGCATTGACCAGTGCGCGGATGAAGTCGCGATGGTCGTATAGGTCGCTGTACAACACGAAGGGATAGGGCGCGGCAAGCGCTCCGCTCGATCGGACGAGGCCGAAGGTCTGCTGACCGCGCTGCGGAAATGCCTGCAGGATGGAGTCCTGG
>CBAAAE010000017.1:0-28103 GCA_964658845.1 uncultured Novosphingobium sp.
GTCGTTGAGGGGGAAGACCCGGGGTTCGACATCTATGTCAACGGCCGCGCACTGGCGCGCAACGAGGACGCCTTGGAACGGATGGCGATCCGGCTTGGCGTGCGACCGCTGATTGATTTCTTCTCCGCTGATGAAAACTCCATGTCGCTGTTGATCGAAGAGGGCGCCGGCAACCCGGATCTGCTGCAGCAACTGCCGCCGCCGCAGTGGTTCGATGGCGAACAGGGCCTGATCTCGATTGAGCCGCTGCTGCAGGTCCTGCGCGATGAGCCGTCGCAACTGGGCAGCGACGGCACGCTGCTGCGCGACGAACTCGAGGAGTTCCGCACCGTCCTCAAGAAGACCGCCGATCGCGGCCTGCGCTGGCATCTGGCGGTAAGCTGGCGTTAGAGTTATCGGCCTGCGAAAGAAGCGTCCAGGGAGAGTTCTTTGATCGTTGCACCGCACGAAGTCGTCACGCTGGAAACACCGTATGGCCCGATGCGTACGCACATCGTGCGGCCGGCCGCTGCCGGGAAATACCCGGGCATTGTGTTTTATTCGGAGATCTTCCAGGTCACCGATCCCATCCGGCGAACGGCCGCGCTGCTGGCAGGTCACGGTTACGTGGTGGCGATGCCCGAGGTGTACCACGAGTTCGAACCTGCGGGCACGGTCCTGGCCTATGATCAGGCCGGTTCAGATCGCGGCAACAAGTGGAAGTTTGAGAAGGAGCTGGCCAGCTACGATGCGGACACCCGCGCGGTGCTGGACCATCTGAAATCGCGTGCTGAGTGCACGGGTGTGCTGGGCGCAATGGGCATCTGCTTGGGCGGGCATCTCGCCTTCCGCGCGGCTATGGAGCCGGACGTGCGTGCGACCGTCTGCTTCTACGCCACCGACATACACAAGGGTTCGCTCGGCAAGGGTCAGCATGACGATTCATTGGCGCGCGCAGCCAACATCCAGGGCGAACTGCTGATGATCTGGGGCCGTCAGGACCCGCACATTCCGCTTGAGGGCCGTCGCATCGTGCTTGCGCGGCTGGACGAACTGAACCTGCAGTACAGCTGGCACGAGGTCAACGGCGCGCACGCGTTCATGCGGGACGAGGGCGCCCGCTACGATCCGGAACTGGCGATGCACCTGTACCGCGAGGCGCTGAACCTGTTCCACCGCAAGCTGGGCGAGGGCGACCGTTAGCTCCTGAGTGATCGCCAGCGGCGGACGAGGTTCTGCGCGGCGGAGGGCCAAGCGGGAAAGATGAAGTCGAACCCTGCGCGCTCCAGAACGGCTGGTACGACACGGCGGCTCTTCAGGATCAGCTCGGTCTCGGTACGCAGGAACACGGCGCCTATCTCGAGCATCCAGCTTGCCGCCGGCAGGCCGAACCCTGCACCGTACGCTACCCGCAGTTCGCGCATGAAGTCTGCGTTTGGCAGCGGTACAGGCGAGCACATATTGACAGGTCCGCTGACGTTTTCGGCATCCAGCAGGAACAGCACGGCGCGCACGTAATCCTGATCGTGGATCCACGACACGTACTGATCGCCACGGCCCTGGGTTCCGCCCAGGCCGTGCCGCACCAGGCCGAGCAGCACGTCAAAGACGCCGCCACGATCCGGGCTCATGACCATGGAGGTCCGAAGGGCGACCTTGCGGGTTGCGGGCGTCTGTGCGGCTTCGAGCGCGCCCTCCCACTGGCGGCCCACGCCGACGGAGAAGGACCAAGTCTCCGGTACGCGCGGTTCTTGTCCGCCCCACTCGCCGGTGAACTCGTCCTGCGGGCGGTCACGAGCATGGCGATAGACGGTGGAGGTCGCGGCGTTCAGCCATACGCGAGGAGGCTTCGCGGCAAGCGCAATGGCCTCGCCCACTGCAGCCGTGGTCAGGGTGCGTGACTCGACTATTTCTTTGCGGTGTTCGGCTGTGTAGCGGCAGTTGACGCTGCGCCCGCTCAGGTGGATGACGGCGTCGGCACCGTCGATTTCCCCGACCCACGCACCGTTCGACGTGCCGTCCCATGCCGCGGTCCGCCACGGCTGCTTCACCGGTGTGCGAGACAGCACCAGGACGTCGTCGCCGCGGGCATGCAGGGCACGCGCAAGCATGGTGCCCACCTGGCCGCTGCCGCCGGGGAGCACGACACGCATCACGCCAGGTAGCTCTTGATCCAGGGATCTTCTGAGTGGGTCAGGTCGAGCGTGCCGCCGTCGAAGACGATCTTGCCCTCGTTCAGGATCAGAAAGCGGGTGTTCTCGTCGATGCCGCCATCCGGAATCTTCTTCATCTCGTTGCTTTCGGGATCGAAGCGGTTGGTGGCGAGCACGAAGGCATCCTGCAGGCGCTGCGTAATCATCAGCGACGTGGTGTGCGAGACATCGCGCTGCTTGACGACTAACTGGACGATCGTCGTCGATGTGATCGGATCCAGGCCGCCTGTGGGCGAGTCGTAGAGGATCAAGTCCGGCTTGGTAATGACGGCGCGGGCGATGGAGACACGTCGCCGCATGCCGCCCGAAAGCTCTGCTGGAAACTTGTCGATGGCCTGACTCAAGTCCACGAACTGCAGCGATTCTTCCACGCGTTTGTGCGATTCTTCCTGCGGGACACCTTCTTCATTGAGCCGGTACGCCACATTTTCTTCAACGTTCATGGAATCGAAGAGCGCCGACTCCTGGAAGACCATGCCAACGCGTTTGCGCATGCGAAATAGTTCCACTTCCGACATGGTGGTGATCTCTTCGCCGAAGACCTTGATGCTGCCCCTGTCGGGCTTCATCAGGCCGTTGAGGAGTTTTAGAAGAACACTTTTGCCACCACCCGCGGGACCCAGCAGGATGCGCGTTTCACCCGGATTGACATTGAAGGTCACGCCGTCAAGCACCGGGTTCCGATCGAAAGTGATGCTGACATCCTTCACTTCCAGAACTGGACCATCGTTCACGGGAGGTTTGTTCGCGTCGTCGGGGGGAGTATTTTCAGCCATGATCAGCGACCAAAGATGCCAATGGTGACCCGGCTGATCAGGAAGTCCACCACGATAATCAGGACCGATGAGACCACGACAGCCTGCGTAGTGGCGCGACCGACGCCCTGTGTCCCACCCTTGGTGCTCATACCGAAGTAGCAGCCTACCGTCGAGATGATGAAGCCGAAGAAGAGGGGCTTGGTCATACCCTGCACCACGTCACCATAGACCAGTGCGCGGTAGGTCGAGTGAAAGTAGGATGTGCCGTTGAGTCCCAGCATGAAGACACTGACCAGACCGCCGCCGGCGACGCCAACCGCGTCGGACATGATGGTGAGCCAGAACAGCATGAAGACGGTAGCGGCGACGCGCGGCAGAACCAGCTTGCGCACAGGATCGACGCCCAGTGCGCGCATGGCATCGATCTGCTCGGTTACCTTCATCGAGCCGAGTTCGCTGGCCATGCCGGAGGCGTTGCGGCCGGAGACCATCAGGCCGGTCAGCACGGGGCCAAGCTCCTTCATCATGGAGAGCGACACCAGTCGCCCGGTCATGCTGATGGCGCCGAACTGCTGCAGCGAGGTGGCGGACTGCAGTGCCAGCACGCACCCCGTGAAGAACCCCGCGAGGATGGTGATGGGCAGGGAACCAAAGCCGATCGAGTCCATCTGCGTGAAGATGTCGGACAGGTAGATCGGGGGTGTGAAGAGGGCGGCCAGCGATCGCGCGCACAGCAGTGCATACTCCTGAACTGCGGCGAGTTTATCTTTGGCGAACTCGGTGGGTGACGCAAGTGTCATGTGCGGTCGGGTGGCCCTGTCTATCCAGCAAGTTGCAGTTCGAGTATCAGATGCGCAAACACCGCAAGCCGTTTCGTTCGTTTGGAGGGTGCCGTCGCTGACGCCCCCGTCAAGTGCGAAAATAGGAAAGATGTTGTCGCAGATGCAGGCCGTTGTGCTTCACGGCAAGAATGATCTTCGTGTGGAAACCGTTGCGGTACCGCAACCAGGTCCGGGTGAATTGTTGCTGCGCGTCGGCGCCGCGCTTACCTGCGGAACCGACTTGAAGGTGTATCGCCGAGGCTATCATGCCAAGATGCTGGTGCCGCCAACTCTCTTCGGGCATGAAGTTGCCGGCACCGTCGCAGACACCGGCGCGGGCGTCGCAAACTTTTCCCTGGGAGACCGGGTCGTCGCACTCAACTCCGCACCATGCGGTACCTGCCTCTTCTGCAGGCGCGGTCAGCCCAACCTGTGCAGCCGTCTTCTCTTCAACAACGGCGCGTTTGCCGAATACATCCTGGTTCCTTCACGCATCGTCGAGAAAAACACGCTGCGCATCCCTGACGGCATCCCGTTTGAGCACGCCGCCTTGACCGAGCCGCTGGCATGCGTCGTGCGCGGCCTCGAAGAGACCGGCGCGCACGCCGGCGATACCGTGGTCGTCCTGGGCGCCGGACCCATCGGCCTGATGTTCCTGCGAACGGCGCAGATCGCGGGCTGCCGCGTCATTGCCGTGGTCAAGCGCGAAGATCAGATCGGCAGTGCGAAGCGCTTTGGCGCAAGTGAAGTAGTTCGCATCGCCGAGGGCGTCGATACCGTGGCAGCAGTCCGTGCGCTGACAGAAGACGGCGAGGGCGCGGACATCGTGATCGAGTGCGTCGCCACACCCGCCACCTGGGAACAATCGGTCGGCATGGTGCGGAAAGGCGGCGTGGTCAACCTGTTTGGCGGGCCGCCCAAGGGCACGCGCGTCTCCTTCGACACCAACCGCCTGCACTACGGCGACATCACGCTGAAGGCCAGCTTTCATCACACGCCCGATAGCTGCCGGCGTGCCTTCGACCTCATCACCAGCGGACAGGTGCGGGCCGAGGACTTTATCACCGCGACGACCGGCCTGGACGGTGTGCCTGAGGTCTTCCGGGGGATGCTGGTGCGGTCAGAGACACGAACGCTCGACATCAAAACGGCGGTGATGCCCGAGGAGCCTGCATGAGCGCCGTGACACAGGCGGCGTCGCAGCGGCTGGAAGGCGCGCCCGCCGCCTATCTGGAACCGGCCCTGCGTCCCACGCTCGCCGCGGCTCAGGCCTGGTGCAAGGCACTGGCAGAGTCGCACTACGAAAACTTTCACGTCGCCACGTACTTTCTGCCCGGGAAGCTGAGGCCGCATTTCCACGCGATCTATGCGTACTGCCGCGTCTCGGACGACCTGGGGGACGAGGTCGCGGACCATGCCACGGCCACACGTCTGCTGGACACCTGGCGTGGCATGCTGGACGAGTGCTACAACACGCCGGGCCTATCCCGGCATCCCGTGTACGTCGCGTTGCACGAGAGCATTGCGGCGTGCGACCTGCCGCGGGAGCCCTTCGCCGACCTGATACGGGCCTTTCGCGACGATCAGACGAAGACTCGTTTTGCAGAGGTGCAGGAGTTGGAAGACTACTCGCGCTTTTCGGCGAATCCCGTGGGATCACTCGTGCTGTACACCTGCGGATATCACGAACCGGCCCTGCACGCGCTGTCTGACAGGACGTGTACGGCGCTGCAGCTGGCAAATTTCTGGCAGGATGTGGGCGAGGACCTGCGCGAGCGCGACAGGATCTACGTGCCGCAGGATCTAATGGCGAAGTACGGTGTCTCTGAAGACGATCTGCGTGGCGGCACAGAAAGCGACGGCTACCGCGCGATGATGCGCGAGCTTGTCCAGGAAACGCGCGCCATGCTGCTGGAAGGCGCGCCGCTGATCGACCGCGTTGACCGCGAACTGGCAGCGACTCTTCGGCTTTTCACCGAGGGCGGTCTGGCGATTCTGCGTGCGATCGAGCAGATCGACTACAACACGCTGAGCCAACGGCCAGAGGTCAGCAAGATCGCGAAGCTACGTCTGCTGCTGGGTGCGGGCCTGGGCAAGCTGGGCGTACACCGCGGATCGAAAGGCCTGCGATGAGCGCGTCGCACAACGCGCAGCCTGGCGCCGATCTGACCACCGCCTATGCATATTGCAGGGCGGTGGCGAAGCGTGAAGCCAAGAATTTCTACTATGGATTTCTGGCCTTGCCGCCGTACAAGCGTGACGCCATGTGCGCGGTCTACGCCTTCATGCGGCGCGCTGACGACATCGCCGACGACGAGAGCCTTTCGATCGACGATCGCCGTTCCCTGATGAGTCGCTGGCTGCATTCATGGCATGCCGGGGTGGAGGTTGCCGCACAGGACGCACCGGTGTTCCTTGCTGTACACGATGTGCAGACCCGCTTCAGCGTGTCCGGCAATCTGCTCGACCAGCTGGTGCAGGGAACCACGATGGATCTGGACCCGGAGCCGCCCGCCGGCGTGCGACGGATGACCGTCGGGGACCGCGTCATCGACCAGTACGAGAGCATGCAGGCGCTGGAGCGGTACTGCTACTTTGTCGCCTCCGTAGTGGGCATGGTGACGATCCGTATCTTCGGCTTCACGGACGCCCACGCGGATAGGTACGCTGAGCAGCTTGGCATCGCCTTTCAACTCACGAACATCCTGCGCGACGTGAAGGAGGACGCCGAGCGCGGTCGCATCTACCTGCCGGAGGAGCTGCTCACAGAGCATGGTTTGACCCCTGCCGACGTGCTGGCCGCAGCCGTCTCGAAGAAGATCACCGCACCCATGCAGGCGCTGCTGGCGGCGGTTGCCGAACGCGCGGAGGCGCTTTACGGATCGGCCGATCCCCTGATTCCACTGCTTGCACCAGACAGCCGCGCGGCGATGCACGTCCTCATCCGGATCTATCACCTGCTGCTGAAGCGCATCGTTAAGGTGCGCTTCCAGGTCTTCCGTCAGCGGGTTCGCGTGTCGACCGCGCGAAAGATTATGTTGCTGGTGGGCGGGCTGGTGCGCGGCTTCTTCGGTCGCCGTGGCTTACGGCGGGGAGTGAACGCGTGAGCTCTCCACGGTTCGATGTAATTATTACGGGCGCCGGCCTCGCAGGTCTGGCGGCGGCAAGCGCCGTGAGTGGGTCGGGCGCGAAGGTGCTGCTGCTCGAGCGCAAACCCTTTGTCGGCGGGCGGGCCTACTCCTACGAACACCCGTCGCTGCATGAGGAAATCGATTGCCAGCACGTGCTGCTGGGCTGCTGCACGAATCTGCGGGCCCTGTGTGCCGACGCTGGCGTTGCGGATCGCATCCGCTGGTACGACACGTTCACGTTTCTCGAGCCGGGCAAGGCTCAGCCCACAACGCTGCACGGGGGCTCTCTGCCTGCGCCTCTGCACACTACATTCGATTTCCTGCGCGCGCCCATGCTTTCGCTGGCCGACAAGGCTGCGGTTGCACGCGGCCTGGCGGAGTTCCTCCGCGGCTATCCGTCGGACGATACCGAGAGCTTCACCACCTGGCTGAAGCGGACCCGTCAGACCGAGCGGGGGATCCGGCACCTTTGGGAGCCGATCATCGCAAGTGCGCTCAACGACAGCTTTGAAAACTGCTCCACAAAATACGCCGGACAGGTATTTCACGAATCATTCCTGAAATCCGCGGAAGGCGGCCGTTTCGGCATTCCAACGCTGCCGCTTTCGCAGTTCTACGGGTACGTTGCAGAGCACTGCGTGCGGCAGGGAACCGAGTTGCGGATGCAGCAGCCGGTCACGGGCCTGGTGCGGCAGGATGGCATGTGGTCCGTGCAGACCAGCGAGGGCAACTTCACGGCGCCGTCGGTCGTGCTGGCGATGCCGTTTCAGCAGATCGCCTCGCTGCTGCCCGAGGATGAAGCGGGAACCCGGTTTCGCGAGCGCTTCACGCACTTCCGCAACGCGCCGATCTGCACCGTGCACCTGTGGTTTGACCGCGAAATCACGGACCTGGATCACGCCGTGCTGCTCGACACGGGCATCCAGTGGCTCTTCCACAAGTCACGCATCCGCCGCTGGCCGCGCGAAAAGGGCAGCTACGTCGAACTGACGATCAGCGCCTCGTTCGCGCAGTTGCATGAGAGCCGCGAGGCGATCCTCAGCTCGGCGCTGCGGGAACTTGAACTGTTTTTTCCGTCGATACGCGGCGCGAAGCTGGTCAAGAGCGGCATCCTCAAGGACGCACGCGCCACCTTCTCTGTGACGCCAGGGCTGGATGCTCACCGGCCGTTGCAGGAAATGCCGTGGCCGGGGCTGTTTGTTGCCGGCGACTGGACCGCGACGGACTGGCCATCGACCATGGAAGGCGCGGTGCGCAGCGGATATCTCGCGGCGCAAGCTGTCGCAAAGAACACGGGTCAGGTGCAGCAATTCCTCAAACCCGATCTGCCGTCGACGGGTCTGATGAAGCTGATCGCATCGACGTAACCGGCGCCGCACGCTTTCACTCAAAGAAGCCGTCATCCTGAGCGCAGCGAAGGATCCCGTGGAACGCTTGCAGTGGCACGGCTCTTATGAGCTTCCTCCCTACACTTCCAGGTTGGTAGCGACGTAGCCTGTCGTCAGGTGTAGTGTGCAGGGAACCTTCGCTGCGCTCAGGATGACGGCTGGGTGTGGCCAGACGTGCTCGTGTGTGCTTGACTGCGTTTCGACAGAGCGTTGAAAACGGCCTGAGAACACCTACCGCGTAAGCAGCGCCACACCAGCCGCCACAAACAGGGCCGCTAGCCATCGCCGGCGATCGACATTTTCTTTCAGATAGAACCTCGCGGCGACCGCCGTTGCGATGAAGGTAAGCGAGTTCGTCGCGGGTGCGACCAGGCTAAGGTCCGCCCCTGACAGCGCAAACAGCAGCGAGAAAAAGCTTACGGCCATGCACACGATCCCGGCGATCAGGAACGGTGACGTAACCACTGCCTTGATCGCGCCGGGCAGCCCTGACTTGGCGCGGATGTCGTCCAGGTCGCCGACGCGCCTCATGGCCGCCGAGATGAGCGTTTCACCCACGGTCGCACCAAGCACCATCACCACGATGGTGCCGACCGTGGTTGCGGTCGCGGCTGTCACGGCTTTTCGCCCTGCAGTTCACGAATGGCGAGATGCTCGGTGCGCGAGGGTCCGTGCGCTACGAAGCCCACACCGATGACGATCAATGCGATCCCCGCCCATCGTACCGGCGAGATCGTTTCATGCAGCCACAGCCTGCCGATCAGCGCGGTGACCACGTTGCCGAAGGCCGTCGCCGGCTGCACAAACGTCAGGTCTGCCCAGCTCAGAGCGGTCATGTAGCTGCCCATGAAACTGATGAGCACGGCGATGCCTGACAGCACCCAGGGATTGGTTAACGCATGCAGCAGCAGCCCCATGTGGTGTAGGGAGACGGGTCCCACCTGGCGCATGCCGCGGCTCAGCAGGGCATCGCCAATGGACGCGCCAAGCATGATGAAGACCAGCATGAGGTACTGCCCAGGCCGCAGCCGGTGCGACGGCCTTGCGTCTGAGGAGGGGCCAGCAACAGCAGAGGCCGGCGCGTGGCCGGCCTCTGCTGTGCTTTGGGAGCGATCAGGCATTCATGCTGACCGATTCCTGTTGCTTCAGCGCGTTCTCTTCCTTCTTGGCACGGGCGGCCTTATTACGCTGCGAGCGAAGCTTCATGAACGACTTCGCCTCGACATACAGCCGCGGCACATCGCGGTTGACGACAGCCTTCCAGACGACGCGGAACGCCGCCTTCGGGCGGAAGTAATACTCGTCGTAGAAGCGGTGCACCATCTCCATGACGTACTCGGTCGGCAGGCCGGGGTACTCGATGTGCGCCATCTGGTGGCCGCCGGTATCGTTCATGATTTCGTTGGTGATGAAGCCGTTCTTCTCGGCGTAATCGTAGAATTCCGTGCCAGGATAGGCGTGCGCGACGGAGACCTGGATCGTCTCGCAATCGAGCGTCTTGGCGAAGTTGATCGTGTTGCGGATCGACTCGCGGGTCTCGCCAGGCAGACCGAGGATGAAGTCAGCGTGAATGACCAGGCCCAGGTCGTGGCAGTCCTTCACGAAGTCGCGCGCCCGCTCGATGGTGGCGCCCTTCTTGATGTTCTTCAGGATCTGCGGATCGCCGGATTCAAAACCCACGATCAGCAGCCGGCAGCCCGCTTCCTTCATCGCCTTCAGCGTGTCGCGATCGGTGGTGACGCGACTGGTGCAGGACCAGGTAATGCCTAGCGGCTTCAGCTTGCTGCATAGCTCGATGGTGCGTACCTTCTGGATGTTGAAGGTGTCGTCGTCGAAGAAAAATTCCTTCACTTCCGGGAAGTTTTCCTTGGCCCACTTCATCTCGGCGGCAACGTCGTCGGTCGAGCGCTTGCGCCAGGCGTGGCCGCTCAGCGTCTGCGGCCACAGGCAGAAGGTGCACTGCGCGGGGCATCCGCGCGTCGAGTACAGCGAAACGTAAGGATGCAGCAGAAAGGGCACGTTGTAGCGCGTCACGTCCATGTCGCGCTTGTAGATCTTGGTCGCCCAGGGCATGGCGTCCAGGTCTTCCACCTGCGGGCGATCCGCGTTATGCAGGATGGTACCGTTCTCGCCGCGATAGCTGATGCCGAGGATCTCGTTCAGCGGCTTGCCCTGCGCAAACTCCACCACGGTGAAGTCGAACTCGCGACGGCAGACAAAGTCGATGACGGAGCACTCGTTCAGGGCGCGCTCGGGGTCGGTGGTCACCGGCGGTCCTACAAATGCGATCTTGATGGCAGGGTTTGCAGCCTTCACGGCCTGCGCCAGGCCATGGTCGCCGGCCCAGCCCACGGTCGAGGTAAAGAGCACGAGAAATTCGTAGCCCTTTGCAATCTCGATCGTTTCTTCCGCGCTGATGTGATGCGGCGGCGCATCCAGCAGGCGCGAACCCTCGAGCATGCCGGCGGGGTACGCCAGCCATACGGGGTACCAGTACGACTCGATCTCACGGGTTGCGGGCCAGCGGCTGCTGGCGCCGCCATCGAAGTTTTCGAAAGAAGGCGGGTTGAGGAACAGTGTTTTCAATGGCATAAGCAAGGCTGATTTTACCACTTTGATAACGTCTGAGCCGGATCGTGGCGTCTCAAGTTCGTCACCTGCATCTTTCGCTTCGTGATGCGGCTTACGGACGGGGAACGTTCGGGGTTGGAACACCCGCGGGAACTGACGGCGTGCCGCTCGATGGCAAGACCCCTGGTGTGCCCGGCGTGTTGACCGTCGGGTTAAAAACGGTACTGCCAGGCGTGGACGGTCGCGACGTTCCCGGTCCGCCCGAGCCAAGTACCCAGACGCTCAGGCCGTCAGTCTGGCGCAGCAGGTTCACCTGCGTTTGCCGGAGCTGTAGCTCCACGTTCAGCACATCGAAGTAGCGCTGCCGCTCCTGCAACCGGGCATTCAACAGGTCTTTCGGCGTGGACTGCGGTCCGTTCAGGGTTGCGGCGGTCGCCTGCAACTGCACCTGGAGCGCCTCGAGCTGGTCGCGCGCTATCTCCTGCTCGTCACGCGCAAGATCGGCGCGCAATTGTAGCTCCACGGCGGCATTTCTGAGCCGTGCACGGCCCTCTCGGAACAGGCCTCGCTGCTGCTCGACCTCGGCAAAGGCACGCGCCGCATCCGCGGCCGATTCGCGAGCCTTGGAGCGGTGCGCCATGTCCAGGAGGGGCAGCGTGATCCCCAAGCCGAAGCTGAGCGCGTTCGAGCTGTTCGGGTTTTCGGGAGTCCCCGCGAAGCGGGGGTAATACGACGCGTAAGAAGATAGTCCTGCATCGACGCGGCTGTAGTTCGCGCTGAGCGCCACCTGGGGACGCAACAGGTAACGGTGATCTCCGAATGCGGCGCTCTGCTTCGCGCGAGCGGTAGCCAGCAGGGTGGCAATGCCTTCGCTATCCGCTTCAGCATCGCTGCCCGAAGGGTTGGGCGTGGGAGGTGCAGGCGCCGCAAGCACCGGTATGCTCGCGGCGTCGGTCCGCATGGCCGCTTCGGGCAGGGAGGTCAACAGGGCCAGGTGACGCGCATCGCCGGTGATCTCATCCTGCAGTTGCAGGGCCGCGAGACGGATCTGCGTCGCTGTGCGGTGTGACTTCGGCACTTCCACGTGGGCGTCGATGCCGGCCTGCACGCGATCGCCGGTAATTGCGACCAGGCGGTCGGCAAATTCCAACTCTTCGCGCAGCACCTTCTGACGCTGCAGTGCATTATCCAGCGCGACATAGGTGTTGGTGGTGTCTTCCACGACGTCGATCTGCTGGTTGCGGAAGGCGTGCTCGGCTGCCTCGACCGAAGCCTGCGCCGAGCGGATGTAGTCGCGCTGCGAAAAGGAGAAAAGCAAGCTTTGAGCCGAGACGCTGAAGATGATGGGGACGCTGAGAGGAGCGCCCGTGGACTGACCATAGCCCGCCTGCGTCGCGACGACCGGCACATAGGCGTCCTTCGCTTCGCCGCGTGCAGCCCGCGCCCGGTTCAGGTCGGCTTCCGCCATCTTGATCTTGGGACTGTTCTTCAGGGCAAGGCTCACTGCGCTCTGCAGCGAGATCTGCCCCTGTGCGACACCGGCAAAGGAAATAAGCGCACCTGCAAACATCTTGAGCATGGCTGCAGGCTTCATCGAGCCACCCTCTTGCGCGCAGGTTCGTACTCATGCGCAAGCGCAAGTGCCGCGGCGAATTCCTTCTGTGCGCCGGCCGTGTCGCCGTCTGCCTGCAGGCTGTCTCCCAGCAGCGTATGCGCCTTGGCGTAGCTTGCGACCGTGGCCTGCGGTGTGGCGAGATAGGCCCGCAGAGCAGCCTGGACCGCCTTCGCATCGCGCTTGAGCTCGATCAGCACGTTGACCGCATCCAGCGTGTCGGGGCCGTGAGCAGTATCGCGCTGAATAGCCAGACGTGCATTGTCCGCGGCTTCGTCAAACCGCTTGCGGGCGCGATAGAAGTTTGCAAGATCCACGTAGGCCTCGGCCGTGCGAGCCACCGAGAGTTCCGCCTTGAACTCCTGTTCCGCTGATGCTTCGTCCTTGGCCTTTGCCGCGATCATTGCAGAAAGCCGGTGCGCCCGCGCAGGGGAAAGGGTCTGCAGGCGAGTCACAAGCGCGCGCGCCTTGTCGGTGCCACCGCCCACTGCACCCGGCGCGTCGACATAGAACTGCCCCAGGTCGCTCAGTGCCTCGACGCTATTGCCATCCAACTCGACAGCGCGCTCGAAGCTACCGCGGATCTTGCCAACCATCCGCATGCCGGTCAGCATTCCGCTGTGGTCGGCTTTGTCGCCATATGCCCGCGCCAACTGCAGCGCGTACTCGCTGTTTGAGGGCGCGGCGGCCGCAGCGGCTTCGCACTCGGCTACGGCGGCGTCGCGCTGTTCGATTGAGGTCTGCAGGCTGCACAGGAGGGCATGGCTCTCCGCGGTGGGAGGCACGCTCCTAAGGTCAGCGATAGCAGCGTCCACTTTGCCGAGACGTGCATCAGCCCGTGCCGCACGCAGCGATTGCGCTCCTGCGGACGTGCTCAGCAGGAGAAGTGCACCGCAGACCAGCTTTGGGGCAACACCCGTCACTGCGCCACAACCTTCACCTGCAGTCCAGGCGTCAGATCGACGCCGCCGCTGATTGGGTTCAGAGCGACAATGTCGCCAGTCTGCAAGCCAGACAGGATCTGCACCTTCATCAGGTTCAAAGCGCCGATCTGCACAGGACGCCTGACCAGTAATCCCTTTTGCACCACGTAAACGAAGTTCTCGGAGGAACCGTCAGTGTGCAGGGCTTCGCGGGGCAGGCTCAGCACATGGTAGATCTGCTGCGTGGTCACATTGACATTGACGTTTGTGTTCGGCAGCAGGTCACCTGCAGCGTCGTCAACGGCGATCAGGCACTCGCCCACGTTACGCGTGCCATACGTGATCACGGTGGTGGGCGTTCGCACAATGTGGCCGTGCCAGGACAGTGTGGGCTTCGCATCCCACTTGATCACGACCGCCGCACCGTTCTGCAGCTTGCCGATCTCCGGCTCGTCGAAGTACGCACGGATCTGCACCTTGGTCAGATCGGCAAGCTGGACCAGCTCCTCACCGGCAGCCACAAAGTCATACTGCTTTACGGGCAAGGAGTACACCGTTCCCGCAAACGGCGCGCGTACAACGGAACTGGCCAGCGTTTGCTGTGCCGCCGCGAGCGATGCGCGACTCTCGGCGAGTTGCGCCTGGACCCGCTGCTTGTCGGTGGAAGCGTAGCGTGCGGTCGAGCGCTGTTGCACGGTCTGAACCGAGGTCTGCGCGGAGGCAAGGCGGGCTTGCGCGGCAGCGACCTCGTTCGCGGATGCGGCACCCTTTGCCTGCAGCGCCTGCAGTGCCGCCACATCATTTTGAGCCTGCGAAAGCTGCAGCTTTGCGCGATCCAGATCACCCATCATGCCGATACGCTCGTCGGTTGTGCCGCCGTTCCGTAGATCGAACTGCGCCGCCTGGGCCTGCGCAATCGCCGATCGAGCCGTCTCTACTCTCGCGTTGGCCGCAGATGTATCCATGCGCAACAGCAGCGTGCCCGCGGCAACCTGCTGGCCGCCGTGGACGTAGACCGCCTCAACCGTGCCTGGCTCGGTGGCGTGCGCCTGAAACATCTGGATGGGTTCCACCTTGCCGTTGGTGGGAAGGGAACTGAGCAGGTCGCTGTAATCGACCTTAGTCGCACGCACTTCCACGTCAGTGCGGGTCGCGTACCGGATGATAAGGCCGATCAAAATCAGCACGACTATCGTGACAGCGACCTGTATCGTTCTCTTTTTAAAGCTGCCTGCCGCTCGTTCAGTCATGTTTGATTCGCATTATATGAGACTCAGGCCACCTGCATCCCGCTGCAAATAGTTTGGCTTACAGCACTTTTATCGCCGCACCAAGCCGCAGATCGCAAAGCTCCATCTCCGCACCCCCAAACTGCGGATGCCGATTTTCGCGTACGCGGAAGACGGCATCCACTACGGCACCGGCAGCGATGCCGAGTTCGGCAAGCCTCTCCGGCCAATGCACCGCGCGGCTCCAGCAAAGGCAACTTGTCGCGGCACCGGTCGCGGTCTGCAGACGCAGCTTCAGGTGGCGCTCCTTCAACAGCAAGGGCTGTTCTGCGATGGTGACACCACGCGCCAGGAAGACGGGCTCGCGATTGCCGTGACCGAAGGGCTCCAGCAGACGCAGGGTGCGCAGCACCTCCGGTGTCAGCGACTCCAGCGGCAGTTCCGCATCGATCTCAAGGCGGGGCTGCAGCATCTCCGGTGGCAGCCTGGTGGACGCGTAAGCGGCCAGCCGTGTGCGCAACATGGGAACGCGTGTGGATGGCAGTGAAAAGCCCACCGCGTGCGCGTGTCCGCCGAACCGGTCGAACATCGGCGAGTCATCGACACCCCCGTGTGCCGCGGTAATGGCTTCCAGCAGGTGGAAGCCTGCAATGGAACGTCCCGAACCGTGCGCCTGCCCGTCCTGGTGTGCGATGACGAGCGCCGGCCGGCCCATCCGCTCCACCACGCGCGACGCCAGGATGCCGATGACGCCGCGGTGCCAGCCCTCGCCATCCAGCACCAGGCAGCCTGCAGCGTCCAGCGCGGCTTCGTCTGTTCGCAGCAGCACCATCTGCTGCTCCAGAGCGGCCAGCACGTCTGCTTCGACGGTGCGGCGATCTTCATTCAGCAGATGCAGCTTTTCCGCCAGCGCTCGGCCCTCGGCGGCGTCTCGCGTCAGCAGCATGCGGACCACGTCGCTGGCCACATCCATGCGCCCCGCGGCGTTGATGCGCGGTGCTATGCGGAAGGCGACTTCCGTTGCGCTTGGCCCGTTTTCGCTGTCCGCAGCCACGCCCGCCAACTCCATCAGCGCACGCAGGCCGTGCTGTCGCGGGTCACGCAGGGCGCGCAGCCCAAGCGCAACGATCACCCGATTTTCGCCCGTGAGCGGAACCGCATCGGCAACGGTCGCAATCGCTACCAGCTTCAGCAGCGATGGCAACAGCTTCTCGCGCAAGGCCGCGATCTCAACCGTGCGCCACGCACCCTCGGTCGGCGGCGGCGCGGTGGCAGCCTGCAACAGCGCATGCGCCAGCTTGAACGCAACCGCAGCGCCGCACAGGTCTTTGCAGGGATAGTCGCAGAAAGGTTGATTTGGATTGATGACGGCAATCGCGTCCGGCACACCGGCCACGCTGTCGGGCAGGTGGTGGTCGGTCACGATCAGGTCAAGCCCAAGCGCCTTCGATTCGTCCGCCGCGGCAAACGCGCGAATGCCCGTGTCCACGCTGATCACCAGCCGCACGCCCTGCATGGACGCCGCGCCCAGCACGGACGTCTGCATGCCGTAGCCTTCGCGGATGCGGTGTGGGATGTGGTAGCGCACCAGCGACGGCGTGTCCGCTGGCGTGATGCGATCGATCGCGGTCTTCAGCAGCACCGTGGCGGTGGTGCCGTCCACGTCGTAGTCGCCGTAGATCAGGATAGGCTCGCGCCGGGTGACCGCCAGCAGCACGCGTGCGACCGCCTCGCGCATCCCCAGCAGCAGGCCGGGATCGTGCATGGCATCCATGCTCGGAACCAGGAAGTGCCGGGCGTCCGCGGGCGTTTCAATGCCGCGCGAGATCAGGATTTGGGCAAACCACAGTGGCTGTTCCAGTGCGGCGGCCAGCCCATGCGCCTCCACCGAAGGCGGCTCAGGCTCAATCCACCGCATGTTTGCCGCTGTGGGGGGCAGCGCGGCGACAGAGGGCATGGGGAGTCTACTCTTCGTCCGACTCGTCCAGAACGATGCTGCCCAGATCGGTCACGGCTTCCATCCATTGCTGGTAGCGGTCGTACCACTCGGTCGCCGTTTCATACAGGTACATGACGCCGCCGTAGGAGAATCCGAGCTGCAGATAGCCCGTCCTGCCGACGAACTTCAGCAGGTACTGCGCGTCGTCAAGCTCCTGTCCAGCTTCGTCCGGGAAGCGGTGCACGCGAGTCCGCTCGATCAGCGTTTCAATGTCGGCTTTCTCGAGCACAACCTCACTCATGGTGACGAAGGGCACGTTCGTCGCCTTGGCATGCTCGACAAAGTCTTTCCAGCCATCGGCGTTCTCTTCCTCGAACATGACGGAGGGAACATCCTCAGGCACATAGGCGTTCAGCCGGCGCATACCGTTGCCCGCGATGAACGCGATCATGTCGTCTTTCAGGCCGAGAAGGTCGTCTGCTTGCATCCCTCCATTGTCTCACCCCGGCCCTGTCGCGCAAGTGGATAGCATGGGTAGATGGCACTCCCACAACGGCAGATTCTCGTATGCATGAACGAGCGCGACTCCAGCGCATCGCGGCCCTCGTGCCGAGGCGAAGGCGCGAAGAAACTAAAGGACGAACTAAAGGATGCGGTGAAAACGGCCGGCCTGAAAAAGCAGGTCCGGGTGCTGGAAACCAGCTGCATGGATCAGTGCGAGCACGCGGCCGTATGCGTGGTCTACCCCGACAACGTCTGGTACAGCTTTACCAAGCTGCGCGATGTCGGCGAGATCGTGGATGAACACCTGATCGGCGGCATACCGGTCGAGCGCCTGCTGTGGCAGAACCCAGCCAATCAGGCAAAGGCAGAACGCATCGCTGAGAAGCGCGACTGACTTCAGGCAAGGAAGCTGCGAGAACCTCGCATGCTATTCTCCTTCTGGTCATGCTCTTTTCGAAAGATTACGTTGGATACCTGTCGCGGCAGGTGGTGCGAAGGCTCGTGGAAGCGAAGATGATTCGCACGGATAAGCCGGCCGTGCTGGCCGCCCGGATCAATGCCGGCCTGGTCGATGAACTCTCGCTTGAAGATCGCATCAACGACGAGGCTCGGGTCATCCTTGAAGCCTTTCAGGACGACATGCTGCGCACCGGCGCCAGCTATCCTGAGATGTTCAAGAAAATTAAGAACGAGCTCACCCGCAAGTACAAGGCGGTGCTCTAGATGCGCATCTCTCGGGACAAGATCAACAAGCTGGCCCACGTGGTCGCGGATACCCTCGCCGAAGTGGACGAGGCCGAGTTCCTCGAAGACCGCAACACCATCCGCCAGGAGGCCCGCAAAATCCTCGAGATGCTGTTCACGGACGAGTTGAAGATCGATGGCGCCGCTCGCGGCAAGATCTCGTCGCAGCAGCGCATCATCCTCGAAGGCAGCCAGGAATGGGACATCCTCTACCGTAAGTACTACAACGACGAAGTCAAGCGGCTGGGCATTTAAGCCGCCGCGACTTGCGATACAATTTGGAAGTCGCGCAAGCGGCACCCACCCGCCCCCACCGGGCTACATGTGGCGTTATGGTGTAACTGGTTAACACGTCGCCCTCTCAAGGCGAAGAGTCCGGGTTCGAGCCCCGGTAACGCTACCAAAATCAAACAACACATTCTTATGCGGCGCGGTCTTGCACGTCTCGCAACCTTCCGCGAGTGCACCCTCGTCTGGACTGCCGGTGTTTCCAGGCTTCCACCTCTCAGTGCGAAAGCCAGAGTGTTGCGCAGTCCAGGATGCATTTTGAGAGTTTGTCCGCCTGTTGATTTCTTCGCCTTCCCTTCGCCTATACTGCGGACATGAAGGTTGGCGGGTATGACAAAGCGGTCGACTACGCGAAACTGGGGCCTACTCTCGTGATCGCGAGCAGTCTCGTCCTCGCAATCCGTACCGCGCGCTGGAAGCCGCCGGATACGGATTCCACATCGTCTGCACGCGACTGGGAGGCTGAAATGGAACGCTCCGTGTGGATCGCAAGGCGCGTGCTTTCACACCTGACAGCCCATTCACCCGATTTGTTTCAGCAGAAGGACGTGCCATGGTGGCTGCCGGATGAGGAAGACGTCCTGCCCTGAGCACGCTTCCGTTGTGTGAGATGAACTACTCCGATGAATGCAGCGCAGGGCGCTCCCGTATCAGTGTCCGATGGCGGCGCATCAGCAGCACCAGGGCGCGTCGGAGATACATGGCCAGCAGCGGCATCATGATTGCGGCCACAACACCCCACACGATCAGTGCGTGCCATTCCCACTGCCAGATCTCGTGAAACAGGCGCAGCGGATGATGGCTCAGGTGCTCGATCTGACGCCGCGTCATCGGCAGGCGACCCGTGTGGAAGAGGTAGACGCCAAGTTCAATGAAGGGGATGAACAGGAGCAAGTGAACCGGCGCCATCGCGTGCGCACCGATCTGGGATGCAATCTGGTTCAGACCGAAGACCCATGCCACCAGGACCACCAGGAGTGTCGTGAGGCCCACGGACGGATTGATCCCAAGAACGATTCCGAGGGCCAGACTCCACGCCAGACGCCGGGGTGTCACGCCGCCGCGTAGTTGACGCAGCAGCGGACGCAGCATCTTGCAGCGAAAAAACTCGCGCACCGACTCAGGCACAAGCATCAGAATGTGACGCTCCGCGGCGCTTGTTTGGTTGTGAGCTACCTGGATGGAGGCCCGGGGCGTCACCTGCAACGCTCCTGAGCGGAGAAAAGGCCCAAGTCGCGCTCGTGCCGTAATACTTTGGTACTACCGTCTCAGTTCGGTTCTGCACCTACAGACAAGCTCCATGTCGCGGAGGATTATGTCAGGTAGAGGTGCAACTCATGCCATTCAAGATGTTCTCCGAAACTGCTGCAGTGCAAGACCGCGCAGACGGAGTTTGTGTTTGTAACGGTATGTGTCCCGGGTATGGAACGCGCAGTAACTGCCCGCCGCTGATTGTGCTGGCGGTCCTGGCGGTGTCACAGGCGGCACTTAGCCACGGCGTCGTCAAGCTGCTAAGTTGAGCCCGCCGTAAGCGTAGGCTCGGCGAGCGACGCGGGCGATGGGTCATACGTGTCCTTTCAGGAGTCTGTGCGGGAGTTATGCTTTGAAAGCTGCGGTCTACGATCCGAAACGTGCAAGCCCTGGCCACCTGCTCGAGATCATGGATGTTCCGCGTCCGGCACTCCTGCCGGGCTATGTGCTGGTGCGAGTGCTTGCGTGCGGTGTCTGCCGCACCGACCTGCACATCACGGAAGGCGATCTGCCGCCGTTGTTGCCGAGTGTCATTCCGGGTCACCAGATCGTGGGCGAGGTGGTTGAGGGTGCAAGCGCACGCCTGCCGCTCGGCACTAGGATTGGCGCTTCCTGGATGGGCGGCGTCGACGGCACATGCTGGTACTGCCAGCACGGCATGGAAAATCTTTGCGACAAGCCCGTCTTTACCGGCTACTCCGTGAACGGGGGATACGCCGAATTTGCGCTCGTCCGCGAAGACTTCGCCTACACGCTGCCGGATGAGTTGACCGACGCGCAGGTGGCGCCTCTTCTTTGCGCAGGCATCATCGGATTTCGCAGCCTGCGCGTCGCCGGTGTGGAGCACGGTGAAAGAGTCGGGCTCTTCGGCTTTGGCAGTTCCGCCGCACTCGCCATTCGAGTCCTGCAGGCCTGGAAATGCGAGGTGTACGTGGTGACCCGAGGCAAGGCTCATCGCGATCTGGCGACATCGCTCGGCGCGACGTGGGTAGGAGATGAAGATGCGGTTCCACCGGTCGTGTTGGATCGCGCGATTACCTTCGCGCCCAGCGGAAAGGTTGTCGTGGGCGCGCTCGCGTGCCTGCGCAAAGGTGGTGTCGTGGCGATCAATGCCATCCATCTCGATGGGATGCCGGCATTCGACTACGACAAGCTGCTGTGGGGTGAACGGCAGGTGCGCAGCGTCGCCAACATGACACGCGATGATGCCCGTGACTTCCTCGAACTTGCGCGGCAGTTGCGGTTTCAACCGGCCATCACGACCTTCTCGCTCAACGACGCGAACAAGGCCTTGATGGCGGTCAAGAACGAAGACGCCTTCGGATCGATCGTGATCGTGCCGTAGCTTATCGGTGCCAGGCATCCAGGCGCGTATTTCGCCGATCTGTTTCCTGCAACAGCTTCAACTCTTCTGCCAATCGATTGCGGCGGCTGGCGTCACTGTATCCCTGACGTGATGCGCTCTGTTCCAGGTTGAATTTCTCCGCCTGCATCAGGTGGATTTTGGTTTTCAGGTCGATCGACTTAGCGTCCATGGCTTTGCCCTTCTGCCGCTGTGACTTATCACCGTTTCACAGCTCGCACGGTGAAGGTGTCACACTTGTTAAGTAAGAAGCTGTGCTGTCTGATACAGCGTGAAGAAATCACGCGAAGAAAAGTAAGGTGACGCTATCGTACGCCTAAGTACGACTAACTGCGCTGATAGCGACGGATTCCCAGAATGGAGCTGCCATGCCGATCGATTACCTTAGGCGATTGACTGGCCATCAGCGCACTCATGGCGGTGATCGGCAACTCGCCCGCTATCTCGCCTTCATCGCGGGAGCGGTCAATGCAGGAGGCTTTCTCGCCGTTCGGCAATATACATCGCACGTCTCCGGCATTGTGTCGGCCATGGCGGATAACCTGGCGCTGGGCAGTCTGGCCCTGTCCTTCGCAGGATTGATGGCGTTGCTATCGTTCCTGATGGGTGCGACCTGTACGTCCGTCATGATCCGCTGGGCTCGGCAACATGCTCTCAGAAGCGAGTACGCGCTGCCGTTGATCCTTGAAGCGGCGCTGCTATTCGCTTTCGGCCTGACAGGGCACGCCTTCCGAAGCAGGGCGGCGCTCGGGACGGTGTCGCTCTTATGCTTTACGATGGGCCTGCAGAACGCCCTTGTGACGAAGCTTTCGGGAGCGGTCATTCGCACCACCCACCTGACTGGTATGGTCACGGATGTGGGGATCAAGCTGGGCAGGATGATCCACTCCCGCTTGAGCGGAATGCCAACGCTCGCCCAGGTGGATACGGACAGGCTGGCGCTGCTGGCGTCTTTGATTGGCCTGTTCTTCAGCGGAGGAGTGGTGGGTGCGCTTGGATTCCGGCAACTCGGATTCCTGTTCACACTTCCATTGGCGGTAATCCTGCTGGTGCTCGCAGCGGTCCCGGCCGCAGATGATTTAAGGAGTCTTCAGGCCTGAGCCCGCTCTTCATCCCGGTAAAGCAAGTAACGTGAGCGGCGGTAATTAAAAGATCTTCTTGATGCCTCGACCTGTGCCTTTGACGATCTTGCCCGTGCCTTTTGCCGCACCGACACCCACGTCTTTGCCGCCCACCACAGCGCCCTTGCCCACCTCACCGGCACCGTTGATGGGGTGCAGCGTTACGACGTCGACGGCTCCCTTGCCCGTGCCTTCGGCAGCCTTGCCTACGCCTTTGCCGGTGCCTTTTCCTATGTCTCCCGCTCCGCTGCCGACGTCTCCACCAGGGCTGCGGCCCTGTGTCCGCGTGACGGGTGCGTTCGTGGTCCCGTTCGGAGTGGTGGTCTGCTGATTCTGACCGAATGCGGGCAAGCCTGATGCGAAAAGGGCGAACCACAGGACTCCGAGTACAGGCTTCATGGATGAATCTCCTGTACATCAGATGCTGGCCGAAGCCATTTTGTCGGGCGTTCCAAAGAGGCTACGGCGGTCCCGTCAGACGCATATCCGCTTGTAGGGGATGATCTTTTCTGGACAGATTGACCGCGTATACTTCTGTTTATGAGCACCCCCGCCAAGACCTTTTACATCGAGACGTTCGGGTGCCAGATGAATGCTCACGACTCCGAGAAGGTCATCGGAACGCTGGAGCATGAGGGTTACACGCGGGTGCAGGATGAAGAGGCCGCCGGCCTGATCCTCTACAACACCTGCTCCATTCGCGACAAGGCTGAGCAGAAGGTCTTCCACCGCCTGAACGAGTACAAGCGCATGCAGGGCGAGGGCAAGCAGTTTGCCGTGCTGGGCTGCGTCGCGCAGCAGGAGGGCGAGAAAATCTTCGAGCGCGCGCCGTATGTTTCGCTGGTCTCAGGATCGGCGTCGTACCGCAACCTGCCGGAGATGCTGGTGCGCCTTGAGGCCGGAGAGAAGCGCATCACCGGCCTGGACGACCGCCAGACTGAAGAGACGTTTGACACCGAGTTCACCGCACGCTCGAACCCGCATCGCGGCTACATCACTATCATCGAAGGCTGCGACAAATTCTGCAGCTACTGCGTGGTGCCGTACACCCGCGGCAAGGAGCGGTCACGCTCATCTGAAAGCATCATGGCCGAGGCGGAGCGCATGGCTGCGCTGGGTTACACGGACATTCAATTGCTCGGTCAGAACGTGAACAGTTATCGCGATCCGGTCGGCTTGTGTACCTTCGCCGAGGTGCTGGGTGCGATCGGCGTGCTCCCTGGTATCCGCCGCGTTCGCTTTACCACGTCCCACCCCCGCGACTTTACGCCGGACATCATCGAAGTGATCGACCGTATGCCAACCGTCTGCGACCATGTGCATTTGCCGGTGCAGTCCGGGTCGTCCGCCGTGTTGAAGGCGATGCAGCGCGAGTACACACGCGAGTGGTACCTGGAGCGCATCGCCTGGATCAAGGCGGCGAAGCGCGACATCAGCATGACGACGGACATCATCGTCGGTTTTCCCGGCGAGACGGAAGACGATTTTGATCAGACCCTGAGCCTGCTGGACGTCGTCGGTTACGACGCGGTGTACGCCTTTCAGTACTCTCCGCGGCCGAACACGCCGGCCGTCGGCATGCCGGATACGGTGCCGGACGAGATTAAGTCCGCCCGCCTGCAGCGCCTGATGGACGCACAGCGTGAACGGCAGCGCATCAGCTATGAGCGGCACCTGGGTCAGGTAATGGACGTGATGGTCGAAGGTTACAATCGCCAGCGTGAGCAGGTAACGGGCCGGTCGTCGCAGAATAAGACGGTGAACTTCACCACGACGCAGCCCATTCTGCCGGCGCTTGGCAGTTATCAAAACGTGCGCATTACACGCACTTTTCCAAACAGCCTGGTAGGCGAAGCAGTCATGGCGGGTTGACAATGCGAGAACCAGCACAGCACACAAAGGGGACTGCAACACCAGAGGCATCGAACGCGGATGTCGAGGTACGCATCCGCGGCCTGATGATGGACCCGGTTACCAACATGCCCATGATCGTCCTGAAGGATGTCTCGGGAGAGGGTGTACTGCCGATCTGGGTTGGCATCTTCGAGGCGAACGCGATTGCCCTCGAAATCGAGAAGTCATCGACACCGCGGCCAATGACGCATGACCTGCTGAGGAACGCGCTGCGTGCGTTCGACGCACATGTGACCCGTGTCGTGGTTTCGGACCTGCGCGACGACACCTTTTTCGCTGTCATCTGGATGGAGCGGCATGGCGAAGTGATGACGCTGGACGCCCGCCCCTCGGACGCGCTCGCACTTGCTATGCGTGCGGATTGCCCCATCTTCGTCAACCGGTCCGTCATGGAGAATGCACGGACAGCGCAGAAGGGCCGCGACGTGAACTCGGAAGAGCTGCGCCGCTGGCTTGAAGGCCTGGGCGATGACGACATGGGCCGCTACAAAATGTAATCGCAACACCTTGCAGACGGGACCCTTCCTGATGCCGCTTGCACGACGGATCGCTGGTAGCGGTATCGGCCTTGCAGAACGTCTGCTGCGCTCCGGCGCCAGTGTCGCACCCGCCAGGAACTTCCTGCTGCCACAGTTTCAACTGGCGCTTGGCACCGTGGTGCATGCGACCCCGGTCGTTGAGGCCCTCGCCGCCGCTCTGCCGAAGGCTCAGATCGTCGTCGCGGGGAACCATTTTGCAGAGCAGGTTTACGGCGGGAATCCTCACCTGGCGGCCGTACTGCGCATGCCGAGCCCGCTGGACGACTTTCGCGGTGCGCTGAAGGCGATCCGTGCTGCAGTCCCGTTCGCGGGCGAGCCGTATACCACGCTGCTGACCACGGGAAATGAGCGCACAAAGATCACGCTTTGGTCGGCACTTGCAGCGCCTTCGCGCCGGGTTGGCTTTGCCGTTGTGCCGGAGTTGGTGCACAAGCATCTTCAATGGGATCCGGCGCTAAGCCAGATCGCTAACAATCTGCGCCTGCTGCCGGCACTCGGCCTCGACACTCAACATTTCAAGCCACGCATTTACACATCGCCGCAACAAGCTGAGCTCGCAGAAGATATGTTCATCACATTGGGGTCTCCTGCGGGCCGCCGCCGCATCGCTATGGTGACGCAGACCTCGCCCACACAGCGCAAACAGTGGCGCCTCGATCGCTGGACCAGGTTGGCGAATCACCTCATCGAGCATGAGCAGGCAGACCTGATTTTCGTCGGGACTGCCTCGGAAGCAGCCGCGATCGACACCCTACGCGAACAAATCGCATACCCCACATTCAGCGTTGCGGGTCAGACCGGCATCGCCGAACTGGCGGCTATCTTCACGTGTTGTGACTTAGGAGTCACGCTGGACACAGGCCCGCTGCACGTCGGACGCGCCGCAGGGCTGCCCATGGTGGTCATCGCGCCAGCATGGTCGCCCGCGCACGAATGGCTGCCGCTGGGCGATCCGCTCTATCGCATCCTGAAGAACGCCGACCTGACCGCGCCCCCGCCGGGCGATTACGTCATCGACGAAGTCAGCGTCGCCGACGTGGTCGCTGCGGTGGATGATCTTGTGAACCTGCCCGCTGCGAGTCGTCACAACCGGCCGCTGCCTACCGTTCGCTCACCTGCTCCAGCAGCGTAAAGAACTCCGGAAACGAGATGGCTGCGGCCTCTGCGCCCTCGATCGTCGTCTCGCCGATCGCGCGCAGGGCAGCCACTGAAAAGGCCATGGCGATGCGGTGATCGTCCGCGGAATCGACGATGCCGCCGCGCAGGATCTGGCCGCCCGGGATGTGCATGCCGTCTTCAAATTCCTCGACCTCGGCACCCATTGCGCGCAGGTTCTGGACGACGAGCGCGATGCGGTCCGACTCCTTCACGCGCAGTTCCTTCGCGTCGCGGATGGTGACGCCGTCGCGGGTGTACGGAGCGATGGCGGCGAGCACCGGCAGCTCATCGATGATCAGTGCCGGCAGCGTCCCGGTAATCTGCGCTCCCCCCAGATCCGTGGCTCCGTTGACCTGCAGCGTGCCGATCATTTCGCCGTGCTTTTCTTCCAGGTTCAGCACCTGGACCCTCAAGCCCATGCCGGCAAGTACATCCAGCAGCGCTGCACGCGACGGGTTCATGCCCACGTCGTCCAGCACCAGTTGCGAGTCAGGGAAGAGCAGGGCGGCGCACAGGAAAAACGCCGCCGAGGAAAGGTCGCCGGGCACGACCGCATCGATCGCATGAAGCCCCTGCCCGCCGCGGATGGAGATGCTGTCGCGTCCCCGGTCGAGCTCTGCACCGAAGGCGCGCAGCGCGTGTTCGGAGTGGTCGCGCGTGCGCACCGACTCCTGCAGCGTCGTCGTTCCGGTCGCTCCAAGGCCTGCGAACAGGACTGCCGTCTTCACCTGCGCACTGGCGATGGGCGTGGCGAAATCGATAGCGGTAAGCGGCCCTCCATGCACGGTCATAGGCGCGTGGCCTTCGGTCAGCTCGACTCGGGCACCCATCTGTTCGAGCGGCCCCCGGATGCGCTGCATGGGTCGTTTGGTCAGGGACGCGTCCCCCACAAAGCGGTAGGTGCCGAGGTGTGGTGCGACCAGACCCGCAAGCATCCGCATCGTTGAACCGGAGTTGCCGCAGTCAAGATCGCCTGCCGGCTGGGTAAAGTTGCCGCCCACTCCAGTCACTTCAATCAGGCCGTCCGGCTGCCGAACCACCTTCGCGCCAAGCGCCTCCATGCATGCGAGAGAGCTGTGCGGATCGGCGCCCGTTGAGAAATTGGCCAGCCGCGATGTGCCTTTTGCTAGGCCGGCCAGCATGGCATAACGGTGCGAAATACTCTTGTCGCCCGGCAGACGAACGCTGCCGCGCACCGTGCGCGCAGGCTGCACGATCTGGGTTTTCTGCAAAGACATAGTGACATTCTAAGTGCTGAGTAGCCAGCGGTTCCACGGCGGGATCTCGCAGCATCAGACGGCTGACGATCCAACGCGACGGCGTGCCGCCGCGGCCACACCGAGCAAGCCCGTGCCGAGTAAGACGAAGCTTGTGGGCTCGGGAGTGGCTGACACGGGTGAATCAAAAGTAAGATCGTAGATCGCCGTCTCGCCTGGAGTTACCCGGAGCCCTTGAAAGTCGAACGTAAGGCTGTTCGAAGTAAAGCTTGCTGTTCCCTCTGTCAGAGTCGAAGCCGTATTAAGCGCCACGCCCGTGATGAACGGGTTTTGTGTAAGGTCGGTAAAGACAAACCCGTTAAATGCTGCGCTGGCGAAATTGGCTTGTCGTATCGTCGTGACTACAACCTGAGTCGCGGTGATGTTATAGCTGACCTGGTTGTTGAAGATAGAACCGCCGCCCGGAACGGAAAAGTTCCCCAGGTCTGTGAACACGGTCGAGCTACTCGGGTAATTGTAAGTTGCGTGAAAGGTGTCACCAAGCAGATCAGCATGAGCAGCAAGACTGGTCGAAAGCAGGACGGCGGCGAGGAAACAACGGAGTAAGCGCATGCAATAGCCCCTTGAGTGACTCTGCGAGCCTACTAGATCTTTGGGCGGCTACAACATCAATGCGGCTATACCTTGCAGGTGTGATTCCCGAAACGGGGTTCTTGGCGGAATTCATTGCGCGTGTAAGTTAGACCTGGGCGCAGCAAAGCCGACTAATCTAACATCTTCTTGCAGCAACTATCGCACGCGTAAAACCACTAGAGTCTCATCATCGAAGTGTTCCTTGCCGCCCTGGAATGCGGCAACCGCGTCCAGCACGGCAGACACTGCGCTCTCTGCTTCCGGCTCCTGCAAGGACTCAAGAACGGCGCACAACCTCTCGTCGCCGAACATCTCTTCGGACGCGTTTTCCGCATCCACGATGCCATCGGAGAACAGGACGAGCAGATCGCCGGGCTGCGTGGACAGGGTGAACTCCTCGTACTCCACGTCCGGGAACATCCCCAGCGGGAAGCCCTCCGCCTTGATGACGCGTGCATGTGTGCCCTCCGCATCGGTCGAGACCAGCATGGGTTGCACCGATCCGGCGTTGGCGATGCTCAGTGTGCGCGCGCTGTCGTTCCAAACCGCGAACAGCATGGTGACGTACTGCGAGTCGAGCTTGCGCTCCTGTAACTGCTGATTTAGCGCGGCGAGCATGGCCGCGGCCCTTGCGGCCGGGACACCGACGTCGCTGCCGGACCTCGACACCTTCGTCGACGGCGCCGCCGTCCGGCAGGTGGGGGCACTGACGTTCGCCATGACGGCCGCCTCCGGTGTCGAGCTGGTGAAGGTCGGCGAGGGCGCGCTGTGCACCGAGATGATCGCGCTCTACCAGTCCGACGGCAT
>CBAAAE010000018.1:0-27404 GCA_964658845.1 uncultured Novosphingobium sp.
TAGCCGCGATCGCACAGCATGGCGGCGAGCGTCGATTTGCCGCTGCCGGATTCACCGCAGAACAGCATCGCGCCTCCGCTGACGCTGACTGCGCTGGCGTGCAGCACAAGGTGTCCGCGCTGCTGCAGGATCACTGAAAAGCAGGTGCCGATCAACTGCAGCACGAGTTCTCCACGGTCAGCGTCAGCGCGCGGCTGGTAAAGGATTTGTCTGCCATCTTCGATCAGAAAGCGGCCGGTTGCGGGGATCCGGAGCCAGAAACGGTTGAGACGTGCGATCCCCGTCAGCCCCTCCACCGAGCCCGCGATGGGTGCTGCTGGCAAGTCCTCCTCGCGGATGGTCACGTCAGGATCTGCCGTCGCTTCGCAGGGGATCGCCGACCGCAATGCTACATCGGATTGCACTGTCAACCCCGAGATCGTGTAATAGAAGGTCTGGTGCGGCAAGCGGACGTCTCCCGGACTAAAAGTGCTGTTCGACATAAAAGGTGTGATTCAGGGTGTGCGCCAGCGCGGGCACATCCGCAAGTGCGGGCTCTGCCGAGGGCTGCCGAACGTCTTCGACCCGCGGCAGCGCCTCCAGGCGGCGCGTGATCTCTTCCAGATCGAAGATGCGTGACACGACCGGGTGCACTGCAAGTTGCCGGACCCGCTCCAGCACCCGGTCGCGGGCGGCGGTGTAGTCGTACAGCACGCGCGGTAGCGACAGCAATTTATTGTGTCTCCACTGGATTGCGGGTGGCAGCACACCCTGCATGGCGTCCCGGTACAACCTGCGCTTCCAGCCGCCCCCGATGTGCCAGGTGGCGGGGATCGAGAGCGCAAATTCAACCACGCGCCGGTTCAGAAGTGGGAACGAGAAGGCCATGCCATAGCGCGCGGCAATGGCCGCGAAGTGGCCGGTTCGAAAGGCAATGTGCCCTGCCTGCAGCAGCCGCACCTGGTTGGCACCGGGATTCGGACCGATGAGCGTGCCATCGGGCACAGCCAGCCGCTCCCGGATCTCCGCTCGCAGCAGCTTCGGCTCCAGCGGCTCGGCGAGGGCGGCGCGTCCGCCCATCCGGCGCAATAGATTCGTGGTGGACCGCGAAAGCTGCGGCTGCAGCACATCGCCGATCAGGATGTTGCGCAGCGCAAATCCACGCTCCTGCCGCAGCGACTGTACTTCGGAAAACAGGTACTGCCACTGCAAACCGCGGAAGGCGGCGGCAAGCGCGCCGCGACCGTTGAAGGTGATGCCCTCATCCCCGCCCCAGCCCGAAATCACGACGGCGGCGCCGTGACTGCTGGCATCGGCACACACTATATTTTCCGGCGACTCGGCCGACAACGAAAGCGGCATGTCCGCGTTCCATCGATCGTGCAGCCAGTCCGGCGGCATGCCGCCCTGGATGGGCGTCCAATCGATGCCTTGCTCCTGCTGGAGCACGGCCTCGACGAACGGCTCTTCGCCGTCAATGTCCAGCCCCGGCCACGCCTCCCCAAGGAACGAGTAGGCACGGAGTGAGCGGCCTCCACGGCGCAGCGCACGCGCGGCGAGGACGGTCAGCGAGGACGAGTCGAGGCCCCCGCTCAGGTGTGCGGCAACCTGAGGCGCCGTGCCGGCCGCACCCTCCACGGCGGTGCTTACCAGGTCCCGGAGCTGTTCTGCCGCCTCCTCGCGCGAGATGCGGAGCGTCGGCTGCCGCTCCGGTCGCCAGTAGGTATGGTCCTGCAGGCCGGACCGCGTCACCTGGAGGGTATGACCCGGCAGAATACTGTGGATGCCCCTAAAGAGGGTCGCGCCCGGCAGGTACGCACGCAGGATCTGGCGGCCCACTTCCAGCTCGTCCAGGGATCGCGCTACCAGCCCTGAAGCGAAGATGCCTGCAGGGAAGGATGCGAAGACCAGGTGCCGGCCCGGTTCGTGGTGGTAGACCAGCGGACGCACGCCAAGCGCATCCACGGCCAGCAGCAGATGTTGTTCGCGGGGGGACCAGCGAGCCAGGGCGAACTCGCCGATCATCCTTTCCACCGCACCCGCGCCGCCTTCCGCCAGCGCTGCCGCCGCGAATGCCGGATCGGCCAGGCCCTGCCTCAGGCGATAGGCGTCACGCAGTTCGCGCGTGTTGTCCAGCCGGACATCGGCTGCCAGACTGCCACCGTCTTCGCTCTTCTGGATCAGCGCACCGCTCACGCGGCTGTCGAACTCCAGCACGCCAAGGCCGATCCCGCCCTCGCTCCAGACCTGTGTGGACGCCGGATGAAAGGGGGACTGCAGCGCATCGCACATCGCCTGCAGAGTCTCCTTCGGAGTGGGGCGGCCATCCATGTTCCATACCCCGCAGATCAGCCTCACGCCCTCTCGCGGAACTCCTGCGCGACAATGGGCGCCAGGGCTGAACGCCCCAGCGGACCGAAGTTGAACTGCAGGCCGATGGGGTTCCAGCCGGAGTTTGCTTCCAGCAGTAGCGGTCCCGCGGGCGTTACCACCACGTCCCACCCGAGCGAGGCGAAGCTTGAAAACGCCACCCGGTGCGCTTCGAGCACAAGCTGCACGCACTCGCGCCAGCAGGGAATCGCCGCTCCGTTCAGCGCTCGTCCGGTGTCGGGATAGGTAGTGACGGGCTCGGATCCACGCAGGAAGGCCCGGACGATCTTGCCGCTCTCAAGGTCGACTGAGCAGGCGACGGCGCCCGCCGTGGTGCGCTGCGAGCCATAAGGCAGACCGACGCCCGCGCCAATCAGCGCCGCCGATCCAGAGCGGTCGGCCACCGTGGTAAGCCGCAGGACCGCCGCCGAACCATTCGTCAGCGGCTCCAGGTTGGGGTGATTCGTGATCTGTTTCTGCACGATGCAGTCCCGAACCAGCAGGTGGCTGCGCCACACTTCCGCCGGAAGGGCCTCGTCACCGGAGTGGTAGGTGTCCACGCCATCGAAGGTCCATCCTTGCGAGCCCTGACTGGCATGCGCGTGCGTTGGCTTCACCCACAGATCGCGTTCCTTCAGATCTGCCAGCGGTGTGCCTTCCACCTGTTTGCCCGCGCAAGTCGCCGCGATCATCGCGACATGCGGCAGGCCGGCGGCTCGGCAGAGGCCGGCAAACCGCGCCTTATCCTGCACATCCTCGTTGTTGGCGGCGCGCAGACGGTTCAGGCGCAGCAGCGCAGGCGTGTCCATCCAGTACAGGTACTCTCCCGAAAGCTTGCGGGCGGCAGCCCGATGGAAGCCGTACAGCGCGTACTCGACCGGCGGGATATTTCGCAGCAGCGCGGCGGCGTACATTCGCACCAGCTCCGAGGTCTGCACGTTTGCATTCCTTGCGCGCAGATCATGGAAGCTGCGCAGCGCAGCGGCAGCAGCGGCAAAAGGGTAGCCCAGGCTGGCCAGGCAGAAGACAGCTGCGCGTGGAGCAGGTGAAAGATGCCGGTAGCGCTCCTGCAGAGACCACGACCGCAGGCGCTCGACGTCCGTGCGAGGAGCGAGCAGGGGGCGGGGAAAGCCATAGACGCTAACCGCGTGAAGTCGTTGAAGGAGTTGCATGAATGCCTGTTTGACAGTGTCTCATCGCCTGGGGGACGAATGATGCAATACGGGATCGTGCCCTGTGGTTCGATCTTCTGCAACTTCCTACCCGTGTGCCGGCGCGCGTGGTATCCTCTATCAACAACTTCAGGCACCGAATTACGGTGCAGCGGCGTCTCATTCCAAATTGCACCTATGGAGCACCCCCATCATGAACATTGGCAACAAAAGGAAAGTCTGGTCGCAGCCTGCAATCCTCTCCGTGGAGCAGATGCGGGATGCTGCGAATGGCACCCACAATGGTCTCGCGAAGGGGCCTACCCCTCTCGAGTACACCTATAACGGTCCTGGAAGCTAGAAGTTAGCCGAAGATGGCTTTAAGTCGTGCGGCGTTAGCTCGCCTTGTTCAACTTCGTTGCGCTTATTGTTTCCAAGGCCGTTCAGTAAGGTTAACGTTCTTCTTCACTGAAAGATCCAACGAGGTACAGAAGTGTTAAGCAAACATCTCAAGGTTTGGTCAGCGCCGGCGGTTACTTCCGTCGAACGGATGAAAAATGCGGCAGGCGGCAACGGCAACGGGCTTGCTAAGGGTGCTAACCCTGCAGAGTTCGATTTTGACGGTCCCGGCAGCTAACAGCAGGCACGTCTCACACCGACCGTAATCCTGCAGAAAAGCAGAAGGGCGTCAGAATCAGTTCTGACGCCCTTCTGCTTTTTCGGTTCCGGTCGGCTGAGCGGAAGGAACACTGGGCATTGCCTGTCCTTCGATGGCAGTTGAGTCAAATCAGCTACCTGCTGCGTCTAAATATTGTGTTAGCCTTAACGTTGCTGGTGGAGTGCGCCTTTGTGGTCCGATCCTGATACGATCGCTAACCTTGCGCCCGCGGTCTTTGATACCGCAACAATGCTTCCCGGCTCATACACAATTTTATCCACACAGGGAGTCGTGTCTGCGCCTGCAACCCGGCGCGCTGCCCGTGTGCACACATGATTAGGGAACTGGGAGCCGGACGTGGCTGAAGAGATTGACAAGTACGAAGAAGATGTAGACCGGATGATCGATACCGGCAAAGAAAAGGGTTACCTCACCTATGGCGAGGTCAACGACCTGATTCCCGAAGGGATCACCTCTGCCGAGGATCTCGATGATCTGCTGACGACCATTAACACCCAGGGCATCGACGTCCTGAACGGTGACGACAAGTTCGAAACCCGTGACAAGTACAGCGAAGAGTCCGAGGAAAACGAAGACGTCGAGCTGGACCTGACGCCCGGCCAGTTGGAAAAGACGAATGACCCCGTCCGCATGTACCTGCGCGAGATGGGTACTGTCCCGCTGCTGACGCGTGAAGGCGAAGTCGAGATCGCCAAACGCATCGAGCGCGGACAGATGCGCGTCATGAAGGCGATTTCGCGCTCGTCCATCGTGATCCGCGAGATCATGGCGCTGGGTGAAGACCTGAAGCGGGGCGTTCGCAACGTGAAGGAAGTGGTCACGTTCGACGAGGATGAGCTGACAGAAGAGGTGCTGGCATCGCGCGTGAAGGCGACCGTCAAGCGCATCGACCTGCTGGTGAAGCACCAGACCGCCGCGGAAGAGTCGGAAGCAAAGCTGGCCGAAGGCAAGGCCAAGACGCAGAAGGAGCAGCGCAAGCTGCGCTGGACGATTGGCCGCGAAAAGGTGAAGGTCACGCGCATCGTGCGTGAACTGAAGTACACCAACAACGAGAAGAAGAGGCTGCTGGACAAGGTCAACAAGACCGTGGACGGCCTGCGAACGCTTGAACGCCAGATCAAGTCGCTCGACACGAAGTTCGATAATTCGAAGTCGGAGGAGCTCCGCAAGGAGTACCGCCGTCAGCAGAAGAACTGCCGCACCGACCTGGAGCGCCTTGAGGCAGAGGCCGGTCTGACCGTCGACATCCTGAAGCGCACCCAGCGCGAAATGGTGCAGGGCGACATGGACGCGGAGCGTGCCAAGCGCGAGCTGATCGAGGCCAACCTGCGCCTCGTCGTATCCATCGCGAAGAAGTACACGAACCGCGGCCTGCAGTTTCTCGACCTGATCCAGGAAGGCAACATCGGCCTGATGAAGGCGGTCGACAAGTTCGAGTATCGCCGCGGCTACAAGTTTTCAACGTACGCAACCTGGTGGATTCGGCAGGCCATCACGCGCGCCATCGCCGATCAGGCCCGCACCATCCGCATCCCGGTGCACATGATCGAGACGATCAACAAGCTCATCCGGACCAGCCGTCAGCTGGTGCAGGAACTTGGCCGCGAAGCGTCGTCGGAAGAGATTGCAAAGCGCATGGATATCCCGGTCGCGAAGGTCCGCAAGGTCCTGAAGATCGCGCAGGAGCCCATCTCCCTCGAAACGCCCATCGGTGAAGAGGAAGATTCGCACCTTGGCGACTTTATCGAAGACCGTATGGCGGTTTCGCCCTCGGACGCGGTCATCAGCGTCAACCTGAAGGAGTACACGTCGCAGGTCCTGCGCACCCTGACGCCGCGCGAAGAGCGTGTCATCAAGATGCGATTCGGCCTCGAAGACGGCTCGGAACACACCCTGGAAGAAGTCGGTCAAAGCTTCCAGGTCACACGCGAACGCATCCGCCAGATCGAAGCCAAGGCCCTCCGCAAGCTGCGCCACCCAAGCCGCAGCCGCAAGCTGAAGGCATTCGTGGACGGTGTGAAGGAATACTAAGTCGTTCGTTTCCGGGAAGTAAGTGAAAGGCCGTGCGCAAGCGCGGCCTTTTTCCTTGCTGAGATGGTCAACCGAAGTTAGCATCGCATCTCCCCCAGATTTGAGGATTACTTGAACGAACTTATTGCGATGCAGGGCCTTTCAGAGCAGCAGAGGATGATTTTCATGGGGCAGATGAGCAGCCAACGAAAAGATCCCAACACAGCATTACTGCTAAGTCTTCTGCTTGGTGGTGTCGGTGCCCACCGTTTTTACATGGGCGAGGTCGGGTTGGGCGCCATTTACCTTATCTTTGCCTTCACGTTCGTTCCCGCCTTGGTAGCGCTGCTGGAATGCTTCGTAATTAGGGATCGTGTGACCAACTACAACAACCTCAAAGCCCTTGATATCGCCCAGCAGGTACGATACGCATTTCCGATAAGTGCGTAGAGGCTCCATCCTGGCTTGACGGTCTACTTCTTGCTATCGCCGCCGATGGCGATGACCACGTACTTTGCGGGCACGGCTCCGATGTTGCGCACGGTGTGGAGCGTGCCGTAGGCAACGTAGAGGATGCTGCCGGGACCGGCTTCTTGCGTCTGGCCATCGTGTTCAAAGGCCAGTGTGCCTTCGCGCACAACGATGAATTCCGAGTGTTGAATGGTGTGGAGCGGGTTCGGCTTGGTGCCTGCGGGTTGGACCGACTCGTGAATGTTGACGGCTTCTCCCGTGGCCAGCACGCCTTGCAGCACGTCACGGCTTTGGCCACCGTTGGCCATGGTGCGGACGCTGCCCTGGGTCACAGGAAAGACACGTGCATCGGTCAGGTCGCCGGTACCCTTTCCAGCGACAACAGGACTCTGCGCCAGCACAGCACCGCAGGCCAGGAACAACAGGGAGCACCCCAGAATCTTCATGCCGCCATGGTACCTCCCGGGCGGACGTCTTACATCTGGACGAACGCGTACACAGCAAACCTGATCATAGGAAGGCGTGTCACGGTGTCATAAACTGGACCTGGCGCACTCTTCTGTGAGTCAGTAACCGCTTATGAATCAGACCACCATCGTCGCGACGGCTGTCACGCAGGACGTACTGGCGCCATCTGGGGAGCTCGCGCCCTCACCCAAGGTTCCGGGAAGGCAGGCCTCGAACACACTGCTGCGTGTGCTGGCGGCGATTAGTTTCTGCCATTTTCTCAATGACATGGTGCAGTCGCTGCTGCCATCGATCTATCCCATCCTGAAGAGCACGTTCCACCTGGACTTCTCGCATCTCGGCCTGCTGACCTTCACGTACCAGGTCGTGGCATCCATGCTGCAGCCGCTGATCGGCCATTTCACCGACAAGCGGCCGATGCCGTTTGCCCTGCCGGTCGGCATGACGTTCACGCTGGCCGGCTTGCTGCTGCTTGCCGTGGCGCCAACTTTCGGCTGGTTGATTGTGGGCTCATGCCTGATTGGCGTCGGCTCAGCTGTCTTTCACCCGGAGAGTTCGCGGATCGCCCGCATGGCCTCGGGCGGCAAGCACGGGTTTGCACAATCGTTCTTCCAGGTGGGTGGCAATACGGGTTCGGCGATCGGTCCGCTGCTGGCTGCGTTTATCGTCCTGCCGCTGGGCCAGAAAGGGATGGCGTGGTTTGCCATTCCAGCCATCGTCGGCATCGCTGTGCTCTACCGTGTGGGCCGCTGGTATAAGGCTCGTCAGGCGGAGAGTGCCGGAGCAGGGCGTGCCCCGAACCATGCCGTGGCGCACCTCTCGAAAGGCCGCGTCGTGGGTGCGCTCCTGATCCTGATCGCGCTTATCTTTTCGAAGTATTTCTATCTCGCCAGCCTGTCGAGTTACTACACCTTCTACCTGATCCAGCAATTCGGCGTGTCGGTGCGCACCTCGCAGATCATGCTGTTCGCGTTTCTGGGAGCGGTGGCTGCGGGCACGCTGATCGGTGGCTCGGCCGGCGACCGCTGGGGGCGTAAGCTCGTCATCTGGATCTCGATCCTGGGTGTGCTGCCCTTTACGCTGATTTTGCCGTACGCTTCGTTGTTCTGGACCGGTGTGCTCTCGATCGTGATTGGCTTCATCATCGCGTCGGCATTCTCGGCGATCCTTGTCTACGCGCAGGAGCTCTTGCCTGGACGTGTGGGCATGATCTCGGGCCTATTTTTCGGCGTCGCGTTCGGCATGGGTGGCGTGGGTGCGGCGGTGCTGGGCAGGATCGCCGACACCACGGGTATCGTCACGGTGTACCACCTGTGCGCCTATCTGCCGGCCATCGGTCTGCTCACCGGCTTCCTGCCAAACATCGAGCCGCCCAGGGCCAAACGCGGAACGTAGATTTGATGGAGTCGTCTGTTATCGGTCCCACCGCAAACAGGCCCTGTGTCAGCCACATCAGAACGCATCTGGCTCTGCCGTAAATCCATGTAACAGGTATGCGTGACCGGCTCCGCAATCTGACTTCACCGCGCCCCGCAGCCCGAGTGCGAGGTTCACGGAACGCTCATCCAAGACGGACAGCGGTGAAGTCTTGAAGAGGACCACGGCGAAGCTCCACAGAGTCAGAGTGAATGTTTGTGGAACTTGCCTGGTGTGTGCTGCGTACCGCTTGTATTGCGTGGAACTTGTAGCGGCCCGAAAGGTAGTGCCTGCGTGCGACTCCCTCTTCTCATTCTGCACATTCTCGGCGGCACGCTCGGCCTGATCGCCGGCACAGTAGCGATGATCGCCCGCAAAGGCGATCGGCTTCATCGATGGTCCGGCAACATCTTCACACTGGCCATGTTGACGCTCGCTTCGAGTGGCTTTCTGCTTGCGAT
Organism: uncultured Novosphingobium sp.; assembly: GCA_964658845.1. Classification (GTDB taxonomy): domain Bacteria; phylum Acidobacteriota; class Terriglobia; order Terriglobales; family Acidobacteriaceae; genus Terriglobus. Next base: position 9,006 of record CBAAAE010000018.1, read on the forward strand.
CTTGAAGTCGCAGATCAGCAACGTCATTGCCGCCGTGCTGACGTTCTACTTGATTGGCAGCGCTTGGCTCGCTGGACGCCGGGAGGGTACCGGGATGCTCGACTGGACCGGCCTCCTCCTCTGCGTGGCTTCTGCAGCAAGCGTGCTTACGCTTGGCATTCGAGCTCTGCGCAGCGCCACTGGTACGGACAACGGTGCGCCTGCTTTTATGAGTTTCCTGTTTTGCGGCATCCTCTTGCTTGCTGCTGCTGGCGACGTCCGGGTGCTGGCGCACGGAGGCATATCCGGCCGCCCTCGTGTCGTTCGCCATCTGTGGCGCATGTGCGTCGGACTCTTCATCGCGACCGGCTCTTTCTTTCTGGGGCAGCCGCAGGTTTTTCCGGTTGCGCTCAGAGGTTCCATTTACCTTATCGTTCCGGCTTTGCTTCCACTCCCGCTTCTTGTGTTCTGGCTGATTCGTGTCCGCTTCAGGAGAGCATATCGACTCCAATCTTTTCGCACTCAGGAGCCACTGACCACGGTCAGTGCGAGGCAGTGACGAACGCCCGGACACTCCTGTGAAAGCCGGCTCCTCGTGAGCAACAACCCGTGGAGCACCCGACTGCGGATGCCGGATAGGGTATGCTGCTGCTGACCCTACAGGAGTTCCTTCATGACGATGACGAGACGCAATTTTGTGCAGGGCAGCGCTGCCGCCGCGGTGGTGCTGGCTGGTTCGCGTTCGATGCCTGCGAGCCCGCTGGGTTTGCCGATCGGCTTTCAATCCTACGTGGTGCGCAAGTCTATTGCGACCGATTTCGCGGGTACCATGAAGAGCCTGGTTGCGGCAGGGTTCCAGACGGTAGAGCTCTGCTCACCCTATGGCTACTCGGATTTCGCCAGCCTGCAGCAGTACAAGCCGCAGGAGCTGCGCAAGATGCTCAACGACTTCGGCCTGCAGTGCATCTCTGCGCACTGGGGTGGCAAGGAGCTGTTTCAGAACGCCGATAAGAGCATCGCGTACGCCAAGGAATTCGGCATGACGCAGATGGCCATTGCCGCTCTGGGGCCGTTCGGTTACAAGGGCACCGAGACCGAAGACGATGTGAAACGCTTCGTGGACCCCTTCAACGAGTTCGCGGCCAAGGCGCACGCCGCCGGCATCACGGCGCTGCTGCACAACGAGGGGTTTGTCTCGGCACGCATCAACGGCAAGCCCGTATACGACATGATGATCGCGCTGCTTGATCCTGCCACCACCAAGCTGCAGTTTCAAGTGTCGACCCTGCAGGAAGGCTACGATCCGGTCGAGTACTTCCACAAGTACGCTGGGCGCTTTCTCTCGATGCACTGCCAGGACTGGGTCAAGGACCCGTCCACAAAGTCCGGCTTCAAGCAGGTAGCCCTCGGCAAGGGCGTCGTGGAGTGGAAGAAAGTCTTCGCCGCAGCAAACGCGGCGGGCGTGAAGAACTACTTCGTCGAACTGGAAGAAGATCCTGCGCTGCTGGCGCCGAGCGTGCCGTATCTGAAGAGCTTGAACGTCTGACATGAGCCACTTCTTCGACATCGCGGCGATGGCTGCCACACTACCGGATACGGCGGAGACCATGCTGCGCGACATCCGTTTGACGGATGAGACGGCCGCAAGCTGCCGCATCTTTCGCGTGTACCGGCCCGCTCCGCTGCACTTCCACACGACCTGCGACGAGTACCTCTATGTTTTGCAGGGACGCGGCGTGATCACGGTCGAGGGCGAGTCGAAGGAGATCGGGCCGGGAGAACTGGTGCACTTCAAGCAGCGCGCAATCCACGGCACACCGGAGATCCTGGAACATCCGTTCGTATTCCTCGCCATTGACACGCCACGACGGCCGCCGGACGATGTGCACTTTGTCAATCCTGAGGACGGTTCGGCGGAAAGCTTTATCGCATCAGGTGCCATGCCGTACTAAGTAGGCGTCCCGTAGCCGTACTCATTGCGTCCCTCCGCTTGCTGCGGAATGACAAGTTTCGGGAGAGACGCTTCGTTGCTGCGGGAAGACACGTTCCGGGATGGCCAGCTTCCCGAGGAGGCATGCGGGCAGGATGAGATTATCTTTCTGCGAACATTAGCCCGCTCCTGTGCGTAACTGTTTGCAAAGGATCCAAATCATGCGCATTGCAGCCGTCGCACTCTTCGTCTTTTCACTCGCCGCCTCCGCGCAGTCCAACTGGGACAAAAGCTACAACGTCTCTGGCAAACCGTCGCTGCAGGTTGAAGTGGATGACGCATCCGTCCGTGTGCGTAGCTGCGGCGGCTGCCGTGCGGTGCACATCCATGTCGATCCGAAGGGCGGCGATCTCTCCCGCTGGCGCATCACCGAAATGCAGGGCGGCAACGGCATTCGCTTCTCCATGAAGCATCGTGAGGAGCATTCCTTCTTCGGCAGCGGGTGGCATGGCCGCTCGCCCGAGATAACGGTCGATACGCCTACCGAGACGGACCTGGATGTCCATTCGGGTGACGGCAGTCTGGCGGTTGCGGGCCTGCGCGGCGCCATCGAGCTCAGGACCGCCGACGGTTCGGTCGACACACAGGAGACCGCGGGTCCGCTGCGCATCAAGACGGGCGATGGTTCCGTGCAGGTGCACCGGGCAGAAGGCACGCTGAACGCCGGCACCGGTGACGGCTCCATGACGCTGGAGGGCCGGTTTTCGCAGGTGGAAGCGACCACCGGCGATGGGAGCGTAAACCTTACGCTGCTGCCCGGATCGAACCTGCAGTCGAGTTCGCGTGTGACGACCGGCGACGGCTCCGTCTCGGTGCAGGTGCCTCGCGATCTGCATGTGGACGTGCAGGCAAGCAGCGGTGACGGCAGCATCCGTAACGGCCTGCCGCTTCAGACAGCGTCCGGCGGGAACGATCGGCACAACGTGCATGGCACCATGAATGGCGGCGGACCCACCCTGCGGGTGCATACCGGCGACGGTAGCATCTCGCTCGACGCGCGCTGATCCGTCAAAGTATAGCCGCCACTCTGCTACAAAGGTGAGCGCGTGTGTTTGCGATCCCGCGCGACCTGGAGCAGCATTCATGAGTGCAGGCCGATGGACCCGTCGTGAACTGGTTGGATTGGGCGCGCTTGCGTCTGCAGCCCTGGCATTCGGCGGCGGCATCCGGCGGGGAACCGCTCAAGCCGCAGGCGATCTCACCGCGGAAGTCAAAACCCCTTCCGGTTCGGTGCGTGGCAGAAACGAGGGCGAGGTGCTCGTCTTCCGTGGCATGCCTTTTGCGGAGCCGCCGGTCGGTCCGCTGAGATTTCACCCGCCGATTCCCGTGAAGCCGTGGAGCAGCGTCCGCGACGCGACGAAGTTCGCACCGACTGCCATGCAGCCCGGCCGCAGCGATGTCAGTGAAGATTGTCTGTACCTGAATGTCTTCTCGCCGAAGGGCAGCGGTCCGTTTCCGGTCTTTGTCTGGATTCACGGTGGCGGGTTCACCGGCGGCAGTCCGAACGATCCGATCTTCGACGGCTCGGGCTTCGCGCGCGAGGGCATCGTGGTGGTGACGGTAGCGTATCGGCTGGGCGTCTTCGGCTTTCTGGACGTGTCTTCGCTGCTCGGCCCGGCTTATGCCGACAGCGCGAACAACGCGGTGCGTGACCTGGTTTGCGCGCTGCAGTGGGTGCACGGCAACATCAGCGGTTTCGGCGGCGATGCTTCACGCGTGACCATCGGCGGCGAATCTGCCGGGGCAAAGCTTTGCGGCATGCTGATGGGCATTGAAGAGGCTCGGCCGCTGTTCAGCGGGGTCGTTTCCGAGAGCGGCGGGGCGGAACGCATGCGACCGCAGCCGGATTCAGCAGCGGTGACGAAGACCTTTGCAACCGCATTCAGCACAGTTGCAACGCCTGGTACGGACTTGAGATCGGCCTCCACGGACACCTTGCTGAAAGCGCAGCGCGGTCTGATCGACGCGTGGGATGGCAACTTTCCCCTGCGCGCAGAGTCGGGCGGACTCCTGCTCCCGAAGCGGGCGATCGAGCCGATCGCGCATGGCAGCGTTCGCGGCAAGCGGCTGCTGATCGGCACCAATCGCGACGAAAGCGCGTTGTTCCTTGGCGATCACGCCGCTGCGCCGCTGACGCAGCGTAACCTCGGCAACATTACGGCTGCGCAGTTCGAGCCGGTTTTCAGCGGGTATCGAAAGCTTTATCCGCAGATGGACGCGGCGCAACTCAACATTCGCGCACTCACGGCCGAGGAGTACTGGCTGCCCAGCGTTCGCCTGGCGACGGCCCATGTGCACGGCGGCGGGAACGCATGGTTCTACCGGTTGGATGAAGCAGCCGCCAGCGGCCGGTTCAAGGGCGAGGCATACCACTCGTTCGACCTGGGCTTCGTATGGGAACGGCTGGCCAAGTCAGAGCCGGAGGGCGCCCAGCGCCTCTCCCTGCAGATGCATGGGGCGTGGACAGCATTCCTCAAGGGCGGCCCACCCGCCGCGCCGGGTCTGCCGGCCTGGCCGCAGTGGAACCCGCTTACCCGGCCAACCATGATCCTCGACAACACCAGCCATGTGGAGCAGCAGCCCTTCGAAGCCGAGCTTCAACTCTGGAACGGCTTCGCCTTCGCCTGACAGTGTCCGGCTCTCGAACGCTGCAGGCGCGTCTAAATGCCTGTGCCGCGCGCCGTGCAAAACGTACTTTTCCCCCACGCCCCGGAGCCGCCTGCGCACGGCCTGCTCTTCCATGATCTCGGCGAGCTGCAGGATAGATTACTGCAGTGGAAGGGGCCGCCCGCACCCCGTGTGGTGTGGGATCCGCTGACGCACCTGGTGTACTCGCTGATCTCATCGCGCACGAAAGATGACGAGTCGATTGCCAGCATGCGTGCGTTGCGTGAACGCTACGATGGCTGGCCGACCGGGCCGAACTCGTGGGACGAAGTGCGCTGGGAACGCCTGCGCGACGCACCCGTTGAGGAGATCGAAGACACGCTTCGGCTCGTGACTTTTCCCGAGCGCAAAGCACCGCAACTGAAGCGCACGCTCGAACGGATCACCGAGCGAACCGGCGCACTCTCCCTCGCGTTTCTTGCACGCTACCGCACAGAGAAGATCCGCGCCTGGATCGAGCAACTGCCCGGTGCGGGCGTCAAGGCGAGTGCCGCCGTGGTCAACTTCTCGTCACTGCGCCGCGCCGCGCTTGCGATTGACGGACACCATCAGCGGGTCGCCATTCGGCTGGGTGTTGTGCCGGAGAGAGCGACGGCTCGGCAGGTGGAAGCCGCTTTGATGCCGCTGGTGCCCGCAGACTGGACGCCCGTCACCGTGGACGAGCACCATACGCTTGTCAAGAAGCTGGGTCAGCGGATTTGCATCCTGCGCGAACCACTCTGCAGCCGCTGTCCTTTGCGGGATGTGTGTGTGACGGGCAAGGGATTGGCCCGATCAAACATTCGTGCAGATCATGAGCGACGACGAACATCCGGAGCTGGACTTCGATCCGCTTGACGCAACCAAGATCTTGCTGCGTGAGCAGTTCCCGTTCCTGCCCGTGGGTAAGATCGTGCTGGAACCGCGGCCCTTCGAACTTTGTTCGCGGAGACAGAGCAGGTCGCCTTCGGTACGGGAGTGGTGGTCGATGGTCTGGACTTCTCGGACGACAAGCTGCTGGTCGGACGAACGTTTCCTGTCAGACACGCAGCGTTATCGCATCGGCGCCAACTACCTGCAGCTGCCGATCAACAAGCCGATCGGCTGCCCGGTCTTCACGGGCCAGCGTCATGGACAGATGGCTTACGAGCAGACGTTACGCCGAATCAGTCACCTTGCCGGTCCACCATTAAGCGACGGTACGAACCCGGAAGACCGGGCAACCGCGCGGCCGTTCCGTTTGTTCAAGCAAGATGAATATCGTTCAATGGCCGAGCCATTTGTTTGACGGTCGTCCTTTCGAACGATTAGGATTCGACGCATGAAGAGGCGTGACTTCGTTAAGGGAATCGCCGTGGCCTCAGCCGCGGCCACTACGGCACTGGGTCAGAAGGCCACACAGAAGACGGCACCGGCGCCTGCCGCGAATCCATCGACACAGTCGCAGGGAACCAACGCGGTTGCGCCAGAGACGTCGTCCGGCCGCGCCGCCCAGTCGGTCCAGGCGCAGCAGATGCAGTTCCACACCCCCAACATCCCGCTGTCCGTCCCGGACGTGGTCAGTGTGACGGATACGCGCTTCTTTTCGCCGTTGCAGTACGCCACACTGGAGCGCTTTTGCGCCGTGTTGATGCCGGCGCTGAACGGCTATCCGAGCGCCGGGGCCGCCGGCACGCCGGAGTTTCTGGACTTTCTCGTCGGCTCGTCGCCCGCTGACCGCAAGAAGATGTACACCATGGGCCTCGACCGCCTGAACGCCGACGCGCAGAAGCAGTTTCACGTCCCCTTCAGCAAGGTCGATGATAAGCAGGCGGACGCGCTGATCCGTCCCCACCTGGAGACGTGGATCAACGATCATCCACCAACCGAGCCTTACAAGAACTTTATTGCCGTGGCGCATCGCGACATCCGTACCGCAACGATGAACTCCGAGGCGTGGAATGCGTCGGCGGTGGCGTCGGGCGAGCGTGCTCCGGGTGTCGGCCTGTACTGGAAGCCGATCGACCCTGATATCAAGGTGTACGTCTAAGACAGCCGCATCATTTCATCCGGCTTCGCTGGAAGCACACGTTCAAGAAAAGGCAGATACATCATGGCAGAGCAGAAGGTTGACGTCCTCATCATCGGGTCAGGGCACTCGGGTGGGATGGCAGCGAAGATCCTGACGGAAAAGGGCATCAAGTGCACGATGCTGAATGCAGGTCCGCTGGTCAATTATGAGAATGACCGCCAGTTGAAGCCAGCCTATCAACTGCCCTTTCGCGGTTTTAATAATCCCGGGCGCCTGACCCATGTCTTCCAGTCAAACGAGTTCAACGCCAACCAGTGGGTGGACGAAAAGGAAATTCCGTACACCTATCCCGCTGGCAAGGAATACAACTGGGTGCGCGTGCGTCTGTTCGGCGGCCGTTCGTTCTTCTGGGCGCGCCAGTCCTTCCGCCTGAGCGATTACGAGTTCAAAGGCAAGGATCACGACGGCTTCGGCGACAACTGGCCGATCTCGCACGCGGATCTGGACCCGTACTATGCGCGTGTGGAGAAGATCTTCCGCGTGCGGGGCAACAAGGACGGCCTGCCGCAGTACCCTGACGGCAACTTCATCCCGGATGACACGCCGTGGTCGCCGGCCATGCAGCGTTTCGTAGCTTCGGGCAAGAAGATGAAGGTACCCGTCACCAAGCCGCGTACCTCCGTCGGCACGCAGGGCCTGGCAAGCTCGCTGAACCTGCTGATTCCGGACGCGGTCGCCACCGGTAAATTGACCGTAATTCCGAACGCGATCGTTCGCCAGATCACCGTTGACAAGAACACCGGCCTGGCCAACGGCGCGCATTTCATCGACCGGCATTCACGCCGCGAGATGACGGTGAAGGCGCGCATCGTGATTGTCGCAGCAGGCACGCTTGAAAGCACGCGCCTCCTGCTGAACTCGGGCATCGCCAACTCCAGCGGCGTCATGGGCCATTACCTGACCGACCAGATCTACGGCGCAGGCATCACCGCGTCAGTCCCCGAGGCGCGCGACGGCAAGACCGGCGTCATGGGTGGCGGCGCGCTCATTCCACGCTTCCGCAACATCGACGATAAGAGCAAGAACTTCCTGCGCGGCTATGCTGTCAACGTCAGCGCCAGCCCTGGACCCATGGACGCGCGCAGCTTCTGCGAGTACGGCGCTGGACTCGAGAAGAAGCTGACCAGCTACAATGGGAGTGGCTTCTCCTGCGGCATCATGGGCGAGGCCCTTGCCCGGTATGAAAACCACGTCACCATCGACAAGACCGTCCAGGATGCCTGGGGTATCCCTGTTCTGCACATCGATGCGAAGTACAGCGACAACGAAATCAACATGGCGAAGGATATGGTCGACACCTGCGCCGCCATGGCGGAGGACGCCGGCTTTGAAGTGCTGGCCAAGAACTACCAGTTCAACCCGCCGGGCTACAGTATCCACGAGCAGGGCACCTGCCGCATGGGCGATGACCCCAAGAAGAGCGTTCTGAACAAGTTCAACCAGAGCCACGACATCAAAAACCTGTACGTCGTGGATGCCAGCGCGTTCGTCAGTTCCGGATGGCAGAATCCGACGATCACGCTCACCACCCTGTCCATGCGCGCCTCGGAGTACCTTGCTGACCAGATGCGTCAGGGCAACGTCTAACCACGATGAGATTTTTACTTCTTCTGGCGCTGCTCATGGGCGGTGCGGCAACTGCTCGGGCGCAGGATCCCGCAGGTACACCGCAGGGTGCCGCGCTGGCTGCGATCGTTCCGCCGGAGGCTGGGCCAGAGCAGCCGCTGCCTTTCAGCCACAAGCAGCACACCCAGGTAGCGAAGGCTGCCTGCGCGGATTGCCACACCCCCACAAAGACCGGTGCGAGCCTGACCATGCCGCAGGCCAGCACCTGCATGCTCTGTCACAGCGCCATCGCGACGGACAAGCCCTCCATCCAGAAGTTGACGGCGATCTCAAAGTCCGGTGAGCCCATCGCCTGGGTGCGTGTCTACCAGGTGCCGTCGTTCGTCAGCTTCAGCCACAAGCTGCACATGGACAAGGGAAACACCTGCGCGGAATGCCACGGCCCCGTCGGCACGCGCGACGTCATCTCCAAGGAGACAGACATCTCCATGGGTGGCTGCATCGCTTGCCACACCAAGAAGGCTGCGGCGACGACGTGTGATACCTGTCACCAGCTCGAGTCGGTGCGGAACCATGTCCCGCAGATCGGGCCGGACCAGATGCTGATGGCACGGCTTGGCCTAATCCCAGGCCACCCGCGAGCCGGAAGCGTTCCTGCCTCGCCTCTCAGCCAGTACCTGGGAGACCTGGTACCCACTGCGTCTATTGGGAACCTTGCGGTGCTGCTCCACGCTCCTTCGTTGTAGCCGAGCGCGGCTGAAAGTCACCGGGACTTGGTGGCCTCAATGATAGATTGCCGCCGAAGTGACCAGTGCTGCTCCACGGCTATGGCTAGAGCGAGCAGGATCGAGCCGAACCAGCGATACCACCCCGCAAGAGGGTGCACCATGTACGACTGCATCACGCCCCCCTCGTCCTCATGGTAGGGAAGCACCATCAGCTGAAATGTCTGCAAAGCGAAGAGCACGGCTAAACCCAGGTATCGCATCGCCTCGCGTGATCTGCGCAGTACGATGAAAGTGCAGCCGACAATCAGCATAGGGTTCGCCATCCCCGCGAAGTTGCCGAAGAAAGGCCCCGCTACGCTGCTAAGCAGCATCTGCGTGCCGGTCTTCACCACGTGGCCCTGCGGGTAAAGACTGTGATGCTCATCCGTTGCCATCAGGCGGAAGTAGATCGCGGGCCCCTGAAATGAGCTGGCAAACAGAGCGAACACAGCCAACAGGAGCAGCATCGTGCGGACGGAGCGCAGGCTCATGCGCCATTATGGCGCGAAGACAAGCCGCCTGCCGCGATGCGTTCTCCGGCAACAATCTGTGAAATTTATGTGAGTCAGGTTGACTCACATAACCTGCAACCCATGTGATATATTCCTCATCAGATGTTGTGAGCCGCCTCTTGTAGGCCGGCTAATTCTCTGAGGGAGCGTTACCATGACTATCACCCGCTTGACTCCGTTCACCGATGTCGCAGTTCTCCAGAACCGCCTGAACTCGATCTTCCACGACTTCGCCCGCCCGCAGGAATCAGGGTCCGAGTCGCTGGCAGCCGGTGCGTTTGTCCCGCCGGTGGATATCTACGAGGACGCGCAGAAGCTGGCGCTGACCTTTGAAGTCCCTGGCATCCGGCCGGAAGATGTTGATGTCCGCATCGAGAACAACACCCTGACGGTGAAGGGCGATCGCAATTATCCCAACGATCAGAAGGAAGAGAACTTCCGCCGTATCGAGCGCCGCTACGGGTCGTTCGTGCGCAGCTTTACCCTGCCGCAGACGGTCGACACCGAGCAGATCTCGGCGCAGTCTGAAAACGGCGTGCTGGTGATCGAGCTCCGCAAGAAGGCCGCCGCCCAGCCGCGCCAGGTCCGCGTGAACGTGTCGTCCAAGCAGGTGGAAGGCGGCATTACGCAGCAGGCAATGGCGGATCAGAAAGCCGCATAATGCGGGCGATTCGGCCGGAAGGGTTGTTCTTTTCGCATGCGGAGAGCGCATGATGAAAGCCTATGAGGGCTGCCGCTCAAGAACATGGCAGCCCATCCTTTTTCTGGATCACGAACTTAGAAGCAATAAGAGTGGAACGAACACATGGCAATCAAGTGGGACAAGATGACGGTGAAGTCGCAGGAAGCTGTGCAGGCTGCGGCGACGACCGCGACGGAGCACGGCAACCCTGAGGTGTTGCCGATGCACCTGCTGGCTGCGCTGTTGGAGGACCGTGAAGGCATTGTGCTGCCTGTCCTCGAAAAGATCGGTGTGCCTGCGCAACAGCTGCTCAGCAACGTGAACGCCGCCCTGGGCAAGCTGCCGAAGATTCAGGGTGCGCAGCAGCAGCCCACCGCGGGAGCGGCACTGAACAAGGTACTCGAACAGGCCTTTAAAGAGGCGGACAACTTCAAGGACGAGTACGTCTCGACCGAGCACCTGCTGCTCTCGCTGGCGTCGCAGCGGCATGAACCGGTGCAGACGGCGCTGGCTGCGGTCGGTGCCACGCACGAGGCGATCCTGAAGGGTCTGACGCAGGTCCGCGGAACCCAGCGGGTGACCGATCAGAATCCTGAGGGCAAGTTCCAGGCGCTGGAGAAGTACGCGAAAGACGTCACCAGGCAGGCGCGTGAGGGCCGTCTGGACCCGGTGATCGGCCGCGACGAGGAGATTCGCCGAGTGGTCCAGGTACTGTCTCGCCGGACCAAGAATAACCCCGTGCTGATCGGCGAGCCGGGTGTTGGCAAGACCGCGATCGTGGAAGGTCTGGCCAGCCGGATTGTGCGCGGCGATGTGCCGGAATCGCTGAAGGACAAGCGGGTGGTGGCGCTGGACCTGGCGTCGATGCTGGCCGGCGCGAAGTACCGCGGCGAGTTTGAGGAGCGGCTGAAGGCGGTTCTGAAGGAGATTGAGGACTCGCACGGCGAGATCGTTCTCTTCATCGACGAGTTGCACACCCTGGTGGGCGCGGGTGCAAGCGAGGGCGCCATCGATGCCAGCAACATGCTGAAGCCGGCGCTTGCACGCGGCCAGTTGCGAGCCATCGGCGCCACCACGTTGACGGAGTTCCGCAAGTACATCGAGAAGGATGCGGCGCTGGAGCGGCGCTTTCAGCAGGTCTACGTTGGCGAGCCGAACGTGGAGGACACCATCGCCATCCTGCGCGGCTTGAAGGAGCGCTACGAGGCGCACCACAATGTGCGCATCAAGGATGCGGCCATCATCGCTGCGGCGGAGCTTTCGCACCGCTACATCAGCGATCGGTTTCTGCCGGATAAGGCGATCGACCTGGTGGACGAAGCGGCGGCATCGCTGGCGATCCAGATCGGCAGCGTGCCCGAGGAGATCGATGCGATCGATCGCCGGCTGATCAGCTTGCAGATCGAGAAGACGGCGCTTGTGCGGGAGACGGATGCGAACTCCGTGGACCGGCTGGAGAGTGTCGAGCGCGAATTGGCAGAGCTGCAGGAGCAGGCCAGCGGTCTGCGTGCCAAATGGCAGCATGAGCGCGACGCGATCGGCCGCATTACCGAGCTGAAAAAGCAGGTCGAAAGTCTGCGCTTTGAGGCCGAGGACCAGACGCGTCGCGGCAACCTGGAGCGCGCGGCGGCGATCAGCTATGGCGAACTGCCCAAGGCTGAGGCGGAGTTGCGCCTGCTGGAAGCCGAGCAGGACGAACTGAAACATGGCAAGAACGGGAACAAGCCGAACCGCATGCTGAAGGAAGAGGTTGACGAGGAGGATATTGCCGAGATCGTATCACGCTGGACCGGCATTCCCGTCAGCAAGATGCTTGAGGGGGAAGTGCAGAAGCTGGTGCAGATGGAGTCACGTCTGCGCGAGCGGGTGGTCGGCCAGGACGAGGCGTTGAGCGCGGTGGCGAATGCAATCCGCCGGTCGCGCGCGGGTCTCAGTGATCCGAAGCGGCCCATCGGCAGCTTCATTTTCCTTGGACCGACCGGCGTCGGCAAGACGGAAACGGCGCGCGCGCTGGCGGAGTTCCTCTTCGACGACGAAGCGGCCATGGTTCGGATGGACATGAGCGAGTACATGGAAAAGCATTCGGTTGCGCGTCTGATCGGCGCGCCGCCGGGATATGTTGGCTTTGACGAGGGCGGTCAGCTTACCGAGGCAGTCCGCCGACGGCCATACGCGGTGATTCTTTTCGATGAAATAGAAAAGGCGCACCCGGATGTCTTCAATGTGCTGCTGCAGGTGCTGGACGACGGCCGTTTGACCGACTCGAAGGGACGCACGGTCGACTTCAAGAACACGGTGCTGATCATGACGTCGAACATCGGCGCCGCGCAGTTGACGACGGCCTGGGCTGAGGGCGCGGACGGCTTTGAAGACGCGAAAGTGCGCGTTCTGGATGAGCTGAAGAAGCATTTCCGGCCGGAGTTCCTGAATCGCGTGGACGACACCGTTGTATTCCACGCGCTGGGCGAAAGCCAACTTACGCATATCATCGATCTGCGCCTGGAGGAACTGCAGAAGCTGTTGCGCGATCGCAAGATCACGCTGGAGCTGACACCGGAAGCGCGTCACCTGATCTTTGCCACAGGCTATGACCGGGCCTACGGCGCGCGTCCCCTGAAGCGTGCCATCCAGCGGCTGGTGCAGGACCCGCTGGCGCTGCGCATCCTGAACGGCGAAGTGCGGCACGGCGACCACGTGCGGGTGGAGGCGAGTGGCGAGCACCTCGCCTTCCGCACGACTCATCCGGAAGGCGGCTACATGGCCTTGCCCGAACCGGCTGCGGTGTAGGACAGGCAGGTGTGACGTCGAATGAGGGAGTGGCGTCGTCGGTGCAGTAAGTCATTCTGACTTACTGCAGCGCGTGATTGGAGATCCGGGTCTTTGAACGTAATGGCTGATCTGCCGCAGCCGGAGAACAAGCTGTACTACCCTGCGCTGGACGGCTTGCGTGCCGTCGCGGTGATGCTGGTTTTCGCGAGTCACTACTTCAATCTGCCGCCGGCGCTCAGCTGGGGCTTTGTCGGCGTGGACATCTTTTTTGTCCTGTCTGGATTCCTGATTACGGGCATTCTGTACGACTCGCAGCACCGGCCCGATCGGTACCGTGTTTTCTACGTGCGGCGTACGCTGCGGATCTTTCCCCTGTATTACGCGGTTCTGCTGGCGCCGGTCCTGCTGTACCCGGTCTTCCGCTGGCAACTGCATCCCGCGCAGTGGATGTGGCCGATGTACCTGGGGAACTACGCGCGGTTTTTCTGGTCCGCCGACGTGGTCAACAACACGTCCGTCTTCGAGGACATTCGCTCAAGGGCATTCCCCGGCTTCGCGTACCAGATCCCCCACCTGTGGAGCCTCTGCATCGAGGAGCAGTTCTACCTGTTGTGGCCTCTGCTTGTCTTCACGGTCGGCAGGCGCGAGCGGCTGCGGAATCTTTGCGCGGCCATGGTGGTGGCGGTCTTGCTGCTGCGGATGCTGGCGCTCCACGCCTTCTCCGCGCACACTCTCAGCCTCGGTTTGCTCTACCGAACTCTGCCGCTCCGTGCTGACGCATTGCTGCTGGGCGGCGCGGTCGCGCTGTGCCTGCGCGGACGGGAGGGAAAGCGGCTGATCGATCTCGCAGCCGCCGGCTTTTACGCGTTGCTTGCAGTTTTTGCCGTGCTGGAAGTTGTGTCGCGTGCCCGCCTGGGTCACTGGATCGATCCGGAGTACATGAAGCTTTACAGTGCCTGGGGGTACACTCTGCTGGCACTGGCTGCGGCGACCGTCATCCTTCTGGCGGTGGATGCGCGAACGTGGCTTTACCGCCTGTGTCTGCACCCGTGGCTGCGCTGGCTGGGCGTGCGCAGCTATGGGTTTTACGTGTATCACCTGCTGCTGGGACAGGCCTGGATACTGCTCTCGACTGCGCTTTGTCTGGGCCATAAAGGGGTCGCAGCCCGGGTGCTGCCGGTGGTGGCCTTCGCGGGTTCGGCGGCGGTGTCGTGGGCCAGCTTCCGGTATCTTGAATCGCCGGTCCTGCGTTTGAAGGCGCGCTTTGCTTAGCCCGTTCTACTCCCCGTATACGGGCCGTTTCGCGCCGGTCCACGTGGCGGCGTGTACCAGGTAGTCGGACATCGGAACGTCTGGATAATTCTTTGACCAGTAGATCTGCATCTGCCGTTCGATAGCCGGACGGAAGGGCGAGTCTTTCCGCAGGGCCACGCCATAGTTGGCCGCGTCGGCGTAGAGATCGTACTGGGCCAGCAGGGCGGGATCGGAGAACATGACGCCCCGCTGGTAGGTGTAGTCGCTGTGCGGCATCCAGAGGATGTCCGGGCGGCGGCGCAGCAGGGCATCCATGCGGAAGCCGTGCAGCGCGATGTCCGTGTCGTTCAGGCCGGCGAGGTCGATGATGTTGACCTGCCCGGCGCGTTCGCCCAGGTAGCCGACCTCGGTGGCGGCAATGGTGACGCCCTTCGGCAGGGGCGCGACCAGGTCGTCGGTGAGCGTCTGCATCATGACCTGCCAGGTGGTTTCAGGCAGTGGGCTGGTCGCGGCTATGGTCAGCTTTGCGGGGTCGTACTCGTCGCGTGAACGCTTTTCGGCCTTTCGGATGCTGCCCTGGACGCCCTCAGAAGACAGAACGACGAAGAACAGCATCAGGACGGCGACCGCTGAACCGCGCCACAGGATCGACGTCCGCGGGAAGGCACTCGCATCCCGTGCAGCGATGCGGCGATCCAGCACCAGCAGCGCCGGCACCACGACCAGCGGCAGGTAGGGCATGTAGTAGCGGGCGTTGAATCCCATGATCTGGGTTACGGTCTGCAGGTAGAGGAAGATGGCCGCTGCGGGCGCAAGGCAGCACAGCAGCAGTCGCCGGTCCGCACGCCGCGCCAATAGAATCAGCGCAGCCAGAAAGACCTGGCAACTGCTCAGAAACTCGGTCAGCAGCAGTTCCGGATGCCATACGCCGCGATAGCCCTGGTAGGCGTGCCGGCCCTTCATGTAGACGCTCAGCGGAACGGGCGTTCCGAAATACGCCTGGCAGAGGGCAAACTCCAGCGCGGCGCCTCCCAGAAAGACGCCGTAGAGTACCGCGAGCTCTTTGACGGGCGGCCGTTTTCCGTCCATCACCAGCCACAGCAGTGCCGGTAGCAGCACACCGGCGAGCGCCGACTCGGGCCGGGCGAGCAGCAACAGTAATGCGGTCGCACCCACGATCGCGGGCGGAACACGCCCGGCACGCCATCCCAGCGCCACACCCACGAAAACGCCGCAAAGCGCCATGGCCAGCATCGTCTCCATGCCGGTGAACTGGTTGCCGTCAAAGGCGTCGGTGCCGGCCAGCGGCAGCACCACCAGCGGCAGCACGCGCCAGGTGCTTCGCATCCATCCGCCGGCTGCGTTGCGAGCGACGGCCCACGCCATGGCGACCAGCGCGGCAATGGAGCAGAGCCACGATCCGATGATCAGCTGCGTCCACGGATCGTTGGGCAGAAAGCTCAGCAGCAGCGTAACAAAGCCCCACAGCAGTGACGTGGGACCGTAGGTGTGCGCGCCGTCCAGGTTCCACGAGTAGCCCAGTCCATGCCGCACGTTGTGGGCGTATCGCAGAAACATATACGCGTCGTCAAAGGCGAGTGGAGTACGAAGCGCGGCCATGAACGCCATGACCGACGTTGCCGCTACCTTCGCCAGCAGAACGGCCACAGCCATGTTGTACAGGCGGCGCAGGTTGTTACCGTTCATGCTGGATGCCTGGGCCATGGCGATGCTCCATCATAAGGGCCAGCTCTGGATACGGCCGGTCCATCACTTCGCGGACGCGGAAGCATGTCCAGGGAACCGCACCGCAAAGGCCTCACCGCCGAGCGCCGGGCCCAGATCAGTCATCTCTGCCCCATCGTGCTCCAGCGCCTTTGCCATCCACTCCCACCCACCGTGATGCAGCAGTATCAGGTGTGTTCCGGGCTGCTGTTGCAGGTCTTCGTACCGCGCAACAGGCACGCCCGTGAGGTGTTGCATGTGCATCGCGGTCAGCGACACCGTGTCGTGATGCAGCCACGCCAGTTCCTGAGCGCGCGAGTACAGCAGGACGGTGCGTCTACGGATTTCAGCGTCGGGATAGTATGGCGTGGTCTCATCGAAAGCGCCCAGGTTCTGCTCGTACAGCCGTGCCCCTGGGTCGGCGAGCAGACGCTCGCGGAGCCGCGGTGGGATCGTCAGCGAGCGAAGCAGAGTGTCGCGGCGGGCGCGCTCTTCACGTACGCGCTGCACACCCGCGCTGGACCCGATCAGCAGCAGCAGGGCCACGGTCACGGCGTAGCGGCGGTTCGATCGCAACCACGGCGCGACGGCAATGGCGATCAGGACTGCCAGACCCACGATCGCGGAGAGCACATACCGCACTTCAATCGTGTGGGTGACAAACCGCGCCAGCAGAAATCCGAAAACTGGCATCGCCGCCAGAACGACAAGGAAGACGCGTTCTGCCGGGGAGCCTGTCGCCATGGACTTGCGCTGCCGCCACAATGCCCGCAGCAGCAGGATCGTAAGCAGCACCAGGACCACAGCCGCCAGGCGTTGCACCGGCATACGGTACGTCGTGTAGTTGACGAACAGGGCGCGGTAAGACTGGGTCACGGCTCGCAGGCTGACGTTGCCGATGTTGTAGTAGTGCAAGCGAAACTCACCCGCTGCCCGCTGAAAAGGCAGCGTGAAACCGACGCCCAGCGCTCCCACAGCGATGGCCGCGGACACCTGCCAATCCAGGTCGTGCGTCCTGCGAAAGATCAGTGCCATGCGGAAAAGCTCGGCAGCGCAGAGCGGTATAAGCAACAGAACGGCGAAGTAATGCGTGTTGAGCGCCAGCGCCAAAGCGATTGCGAGCGTGACCAGGTATCTCGCGCGACCGCTCAGCTTGCTTCGCACCGCGCCCTGCCAGCCCCACAGGATCAGTGCGGAAAGCCCAAGCAGCACACCGTAAGGTCGCCCCTGCGCACCGTAAAAAAGGGTTGCCGTCAGGGCTGGGATCGCGGCAGCGATTACGCCCGCACGCTCTCCCGCGATCCTGCGCGCGATGAAGAACAGGCACACCTGCATTCCCAGGTAACCCAGCAGCGAGGGCAGGCGGATGGCGAACGCGCTCGCGCCGAAGACCCGTACCGAAGCGTGCCCCAACAGGTGGTAGAACATCGGATCCAGCGATATGGGAAAGTGTCGCTGCACATCGACCAGGTCGTGCACAGTCCGCACGCTGTCCGTTTGGAGCACGAAAATCTCATCCTGGTCCATCAGCCGGAAGTGTCCCCATGCCAGCAACACGACGGCCGTCAGCAGCAGGATGGCAAGCAGCGCGGAGCGCGAGACGCGTCTTTCCGTGCGCTCTGCGGGTGCGCCTGCGTTCATGCGGACGGGCTCTCCTGCAACGCGGCTGTCCCGACCGGCACGCCGGGGTGCAGGCTGGCCTGTGGCGCGACGACGCCTGCGGGCGGCAATGTGGGTGTGAAGAACTGCTCAAGGCGTGGCATGCGGATAAACAGCAGCAGACCCATCACCAGCGCGGTCGCGGTGAACGATGCCATCAGCAGTGGCTCGCGGTAGAGTTTTTCCGGGTTCTGCACGGCGCTCTGCGGCTTGAATGCGATGTTCAGGTACACCGCCATGGTGAAGGCCACCAGCGGAAAGCCGAGGATCAGTTCCATGCGATAACGGATGATGAACGCGCCAAGGAACAGCATGGCGGTCGAGGCATAGAAGACGACCGACACCAGCAGCAACTCGGGCGTGTACTTCTTGAACGACGCACGATAGTTGCCGGCGAGCGTGCGATCGCCGATCTCGTTCAGTTCACTGAATCTCTTCAGACCCATGAAGTAGCAGCCGAGCATCCAGTACGCCACCAGCAGCGACACGGGCGGTATCAGGACGCTGGTCACGGCGTACCAGCCCAGCAGCATCCGCAGCGGGTTGTTAATCGACTCGGTCAGCACGTCCAGGTAGGGCACGTCTTTCGTCCGTACCGGCGGAAAGTTGTAGACACAACCCATAACCCAGAGGATCAGTGCTGTCAGAGCGAACATCCTGCCCACAAACAGCAGCCCGATCGCGATGCCTGCCGCCATCATCAGCAGCCACTGGACGTATGCCGCGCCGGTGTGCACCAGGCCGAGCGCTGCGGGCCGATTCTTCTTGATGGGATGCAG